>NZ_BAAGZR010000007.1:0-314569 GCF_054778255.1 Yimella radicis | reverse complement strand
AACACGCGAGATCTCATCAGCCATGCCTGATGAGTGTCCCGGATGTCACGACACTCGGGTGTCCCGAATGTCATGACATCCGGGACACCCAGAAGTCACGAGACATCACACGGCGTTCCCTCGTGCATTTGGAGTTGCTTGAGCGGATCACCAACTGTTGACGACGTCGATCACCAGTCGCTGGCCACCGTCCGTGTCGTTGAGCACGAACACCTTCATCGGCAGGCGTCCGCGCAGTCCGATGAAGAACTGCGTCTGGCCCTCGAAGGAGGACCCGTAGGCGATCTGCTTGAAGTTGTACCAACCGGCGACGTTGGCCACTTCCATACGGTTCGCCGGGCGGTAAGTGGGAACGCCGGACGTGGTGTACGCCGGTGCCTTCGCGATGACCTGCAGGACGGCGCCACCCCGCAGGCGCAGCACCTGGCCGCTCGGGTCGACGACCGCCTTGCTGACGTAACGGACGTCGTAGCCGGTGTTGCCGGATCCGCGGCCCAGGTCGATGACCATCCGCTCGAAGCATCCGTGTTGACCGACCCGGACCCCTGTGATCGGGCGTGTGGTCATGGGCGAAGATGTCTTCGCCAGCGAGCCCCACGGAGCAGTGCAGGCGGTGGCCTGCGCGTTGTCTGCGCCGATGGGTGAGATGGCGGCCGTGGCCGCCAGTGCGACTGCCGAAGCAGCAATGCCGAACTTCTTCTTCATGGTGCCTCCCCTTGAGAATTCGGAGCGGGAATACCGCGCCGGTTCCAGGATGCTCCTAGAGCCCGTCAAAGGGAATGGGCAGATCTACCCTGTTCTTCGCGACTTCAGTGGGTCGGATGTCCGTCCGGCGGGAGTACATCGGACTGTGCGGGCAACTGGTCCTGACGCACGATGCCCACTGGGCAGGTCATGCCGTTGGGTCCGTGATTGCAGTATCCGCCGGGGTTCTTGTGCAGGTACTGCTGGTGGTAGCCCTCTGCGTAGTAGAACGGGCCGGCGTCCTCGGCACTGCGCACTTCGGTGCTGATCTCGCCGAATCCGTTGTCGCTCAACACTGTCTGGAAGCTGTCGCGAGTCGCCTCGGCGGCTTCCTGCTGCTCGGGCGTCGTCCAGTAGATCGCCGATCGGTATTGCGTACCGACGTCGTTGCCCTGGCGGTTGGCGGTGGTGGGGTCGTGATTCTCCCAGAATTCCTTGAGCAACAGTTCGGGTGAAGTCTGTGCGGGGTCGTAGGCGACCAGCACGGCTTCGGTGTGCCCGGTGCGTCCGGTGCAGGTCTCCTCGTACGTCGGGTGCTTCGTGAAGCCGCCCATGTAGCCGGCGGCCGTCGTCACCACGCCCGGCAGTTTCCAGAAGATCCGTTCGGCTCCCCAGAAACATCCCATCGCCACGTACAGCACCTGCGTGCCGTCGGGCCAGGGGCCACGAAGAGGCGTGCCGAGCACCTCGTGTGTGTCCGGGATTCCCGGAAGTTCGCTGTCACGGCCGGGCAGTGCGTGTTCGGCGGTGACCATGGTGGCGGGACGTCCGAAACCGAAGATCATGTTCGACACAACGACGAACCGCCCGGGAACCTTCCCGGGCGGTTCGTTCGAGCGCGCTGTCGCTTCAGCAGTACTTCATCCCGGAGAGCGCCTTGGTGTAGGTGCAGCGGTGCGTCACTGCACCACGGGAGTTCACCAGGCGAGCAGTGTCGCCGGTGTTGTTCCACACGTACTGGGCCGTCTTGCCGAAGTACTGGTTCGCGGCGGACGCGGTGCCGCGCCCGGTGCGGATCGTCACCGTCTTCTTCGGACCGGGCCGTCAGACCCGCTGTTCAAGAGTAGTTGAGCGTCGAACTTCCTGTCCGCAGTTTCGCAATACTCGGTTGTGCCTGCTGGCGGACCCGGGAAAGGATCGACCCATGACTTTCGAGGTGCGTGAGATCGACCTGTTCGGCGCCGGCGAGCAGGCTCAGCACTGGATCGACGTCCAGACCCGCAGTGGGGAGGCTGTCTGGGGCAGTGAACACTCCGGTTGGAGCCTGGGTGAGGTGCAGGGGCGACGCCGCGGTACCCAACACACCTTCATCGACCTCGCCGCCGTCGAGGGCGACGCGGTGATCGGCATGGCGGCCGTGGCGATGCCGGCCCATGACAACAAGCACCTTGCATTGTTGATGCTGCATGTCGATCCCGATCATCGCAAGAAGGGTGTCGGCATGGCTCTGGCGCAGGACGTGCTGCGACGGATCGGCGAGGCCGGACGCACGACCGTGCAGGTCGACACCGAAACCCCGACGGACGCAGAAGACTCTGTCGGCCCCGATTTCGCCGAGCGGTTCGGATTCAGCAATGTCCAGACCCTCTTCCGCAGCGCGATGCCGCTGCCTGGCGACCGTGATCGGCTGGCCGGGCTGGCGGCCGGTGAGGGGATCGAGGATGCTGCCGCGTTCCGGGTCGAGTGGCGCGTCGACGACGTCCCGGACGAATGGTTGCCGGGCCTTGCGACTCTCGAACAGCGGATGAGCACCGATGCCCCACAGGGTGACATGACCACGGAGGAAGAGGCCTGGACGCCGGAGCGAGTGCGCGAGAACCTCGACTGGGCGACCAAGCAAGCGCAGCGAGATGTGGTCGTGTCGGTCGCCTTCGAAGGCGAGTCGATGGTCGGTTTCACCCAGGTAGAAGGGCCACGCGAGACCCCGACGCTGGCCTACCAGCAGGACACCCTGGTCCTGCGTGAAGCTCGGGGCCATGAACTCGGTCTGACTCACCGAGTGGCCGGGCTGTGAACCACCGGCCGGGGTATAGCCCGGCCACCAGTTCATAGCCCGGCCACTCGGTGGTGGTCGGGGACGCTGGGAACTCTCGATAACCTTGGGCGGTGCTGACCGTTCAAGAAGCCCTCCTGACGCTGCAGAAGTTCTGGACCGACCGTGGCTGCATGGTCGTCCAGCCCTACAACACCGAAGTGGGCGCCGGAACCATGAACCCGGCCACGGTGATGCGGGTGCTCGGTCCAGAGCCGTGGCGGGTGGCCTACGTCGAGCCGTCCGTGCGCCCCGACGACAGCCGGTACGGCGAGAACCCCAACCGGTTGCAGACGCACACCCAGTTCCAGGTGATCCTCAAGCCCGACCCGGGCAACCCGCAGGAGCTCTACCTGGAGTCGCTGCGTGCCCTGGGCATCGACCTCGACGCCCACGACGTGCGCTTCGTCGAGGACAACTGGCAGCAGCCGGCCATCGGCGCCTGGGGTCTGGGCTGGGAGGTGTGGCTGGACGGCATGGAGGTCACCCAGTTCACCTACTTCCAGCAGGTCGTCGGCCAGAACCTCGAGCCGATCAGCGTCGAGCTGACCTACGGCATCGAGCGCATCATGATGGCGCTGCAAGGCGTGAGCCACTTCAAGGACATGCAGTACGCCCCGGGCATCAGCTACGGCGAGGTGTTCGGCCAGAACGAGTTCGAGATGTCGAAGTACTACCTCGACACCGCCGACGTGCAGACCAATCGCGACCTGTTCGAGCGCTACACCGCCGAGGCCGGCAAGCTCATCGAGGCCCGTCTGCCCGTGCCCGCCTGGACGTACGTGCTCAAGAGCTCGCACGCGTTCAACGTGCTCGACAGCCGCGGCGCCGTCTCGACCACCGAGCGCGCCCGCTCCTTCTCGCTGATGCGCAAGCTCGCCCGCGAGGCCGGCGCCCTGTGGACCGACCGCCGCGCCGAACTCGGCCACCCGTTGCTGAAGGGTGAGGCCCCGCAGATGGTCATCGGCCAGGCAGTCATGCCGCCGAGCGAGGGCGAGACGTCGGCGGCGAAGGTCAGCTCCGACCAGCCGCAGACCTTCGCGTTCGAGGTCGGCGTCGAGGAACTCCCGCCGCACGTCGTCGGCCAGGCGATCGAGCAGGTGCGCACCGGTGTCACCGACGGTCTCGCAGCCTCCCGCCTGGAGTACGGCGACATCACCGTCGTCGGCACCCCGCGCCGCATCGTCGCCACCGTCGCCTCGGTGTCGGCGCACGAGCCCGACGCCGAGACCCTGCGCAAGGGCCCGAAGGTCGCCGCCGCGTTCGACGCGGACGGCAACCCGACCAAGGCCTGCGAGGGCTTCGCGCGTGGCCAGAAGGTCGACGTCGCCGACCTGGTGCGTGCCGAGTTCGACGGTGCCGAGCACGTCGCGGTGAAGGTGCAGCAGCCCGGACGCGACGTGCTGGGGGTGCTGGGCGGCATCGTCGAGGCGGTGGTCGGCTCGCTGCGCGCCGACAAGAACATGCGCTGGGCCGACCCGGAGCTCACCTACAGCCGTCCGGTGCGTTGGCTCGTCGCGCTGTGGGGCGCCGACCTGGTGCCCGCACAGATCTCGCAGCTGCGCACCGGCCGCACCACCTACGTGCACCGCACCGACCCCAATGCGTTGGTGCCGGTCGCGTCTGCCGACGAACTCACCGCGCTGCTGGGCGACAAGGGCATCGTGCTCGACCCGGAGGCCCGGCGTGCGTTGGTCGTCGAGCAGGCCACCCGGCTTGCTGAATCTGTCGGCGGAACAGTCGATTTCGAGGCGGAGTCGGCGCTCGTCGACGAGATCACCAACCTGGTCGAGCAGCCCCACGGCATCCTCGGTGGGTTCGAGGAGCGCTACCTGCGGGTGCCCGAGCAGATCCTCACCACCGTCATGCGCAAGCACCAGCGCTACCTGCCGGTGCGGGACGCGTCGGGCGCCCTGATGCCGTACTTCATCACGATGGCGAACGGCGACTGCGACGACGACGTGGTGCGCGGCGGCAACGAGTCGGTGCTGCGGGCCCGCTACGAAGACGCGGCGTTCTTCTACGACGCCGACCTGCAGGTCGACCTCACCGAACTGCGCGCGGGCATCTCCAAGCTCACCTTCGAAGACCGCCTCGGCTCGATGGCCGACCGTTCCGACCGCATCAAGGACGTCGCGGCGGCGCTCGCCGAGACGATCGACCTGGACGCCTCGGGCCGCGAAACGCTTTCCCGGGCAGGCGAACTCGCGAAGTTCGACCTTTCGTCGCAGATGGTCGTCGAGCTGTCGTCGCTTGCCGGCTTCATGGCCAAGGAGTACGCCGCGAAGGCGGGGGAGACCCCCGAGGTCGCCTCGGCGTTGTGGGAGATGGAGTTGCCGCGCACCACCGGCGGCCCGCTGCCCACCTCGGTGCCGGGAGCGTTGCTGGCGCTCGCCGACCGGTTCGACCTGCTCACCGCGATGTTCGCGATCGGTGCCAAGCCGACCGGATCGTCCGACCCGTTCGCGTTGCGTCGTGCGGCGCTCGGTGTTGCGAGCATCCTGCGTGGAGTCGACGGCGTCGGTGCGGTCACGATCAGCGCCGGCCTTGCGGCCGCGGCCGCCCGTCTGCGCACCCAGGGTGTCGACGTCAGTGACGAATCGGTCGCTGCAGCACAGGAATTCGTCGAAGGACGCTTCCACCAGCAGTTGCGCGACGAGGGCATCTCGGCCGGGCTGGTCGACGCCGTCGCACCGCTCGCGGACGCCCCCGGCAAGGCGGAGCTCGCGCTCAAGGACATCGAGGCCGTGCGTGCGACCGACGGGTTCGCGCCCCTGGTCGAGGTGACCCAGCGCATCACCCGGATCGTGCCGGCCGGCACTACCGGTGCCTACGACCGGTCCGTGCTCGTCGAGGACACCGAGAAGGCGCTCGCCGACCGGGTCGACGCCCTGCCCGACCACGCGGGCGACGGCCTCGTCGATTGGCTCGCCGATGCGAAGGCGATCGTCGACCCGGCGAACACCTTCTTCGACGAGATCCTGGTGATGGCCGACGACGAGGCGCTCAAGGCCGCCCGCCTCGGCCTGCTGCAGACGATCGTCGACCGTGCGCCGAAGGGCATCGACTGGAAGGCGCTGCACGCGGCGCTCTGAGACGCACCGGACGCAAGAACAGCGGGCGGTCCCGAACGGGCCGCCCGCTGTTTGTGCTCATGTGTCGATCACACGCCGTGGCCGCCCGAGCCGGAGCCGCCGAATGTGTTGTTCTGATACACCTTGTGCATGTGGGCCGACGCCAGCCGTGCGCCGTCACGGTCGCCGTCGATGCGGGGGCCCCTACGGAGATTCTGACGCAGGTGGCCGCGGGACTTCCAGTTGTTGTCGGAGTTGACCCGGTCGTAGACGGCCGCGCCGATGAGGACGACGGCTATGACCGAAAGAACGATGATCCAGAACATGGTCTGACCCCCCTTGCCCGAGGCGGAGGCCCGATGCCCCTCCTGGGTGTGACGGTACGCCAGGAGGACTCGGAATGTCATCCATCGCGGTCGTAGGGTTGGGACCATGACCAACGAGCAGCACGGCTTCTCCACCCGCGCCATCCACGCCGGTTCGGAACCCGACCCGCGGACCGGTGCGGTCAGCCCGCCGATCTACCAGACGTCCACCTACAAGCAGGACGGCGTCGGCGGCTTCCGGGAAGGCTATGAGTACTCGCGCTCGGCCAACCCGACGCGCACGGCACTCGAGGAATGTCTGGCAGCGATCGAGGGCGGTCAGCGCGCGTTCGCGTTCGCATCCGGTCTGGCGGCCGAGGACACCCTGATGCGCGCAGTGCTCGAGCCAGGCGATCACATGATCATCCCGACGGACGCTTACGGCGGCACCTTCCGGCTGGTCGACAAGGTGATCAAGCGCTGGGGAGTTGACTACTCACTCGCCAAGGTGGGGCAGGCGGACGCGATCCGTGGCGAGATCCGTCCGGGCGTCACCAAGTTGATCTGGATCGAGACCCCGACCAACCCGATGATGGGCATCGCCGACATCGCGGCCGTTGCGCAGGTCGCCCACGAAGCAGGTGCACTGCTGGTAGTCGACAACACCTTCGCCTCCTCCTACCTGCAGCAGCCGCTCACGCTTGGCGCGGACGTCGTGATGCACTCCACGACCAAGTACGCCGGCGGTCACAGCGACGTCGTCGGCGGCGCATTGATCGTCGGCAAGGGTCAGGACGAGCTCGCCGAAAAGGTTGCCTTCCACCAGAACTCGCTCGGAGCGGTGGCAGGACCGATGGACTCCTGGCTGGTGCTGCGCGGCTTGAAGACACTCGCCGTGCGAATGGAACAGCACTGCACCAACGCCGAGAAGATCGTCGACTACCTGCAGACCCGCGAGGACGTCACCCACATCCACTACCCGGGCCTCGACAGCCACCCCGGCCACGACATCGCGGCCAGGCAGATGAAGCGGTTCGGCGGCATGATCAGCTTCCAGCTCGAGGGTGGCGAACAGAACGCCGTCGACGCCATCGGACGGACGAAGATCTGGACGCTCGGCGAATCACTGGGCGGGGTCGAGTCGCTGATCGAGCACCCGGCACGCATGACGCATGCAAGTGTCAAGGGCACCGAGTTGGAAGTGCCCGGCGACCTCATCCGACTGTCCGTGGGCATCGAGGACGTCGACGACCTGATCGCCGACCTCGACCAGGCGCTGCGCTGACCGTGAGCAGCGGATGATCCTGTTTCTCGTCGCGGCGGTGCTTGCCGGCGCCGCGCTGGCCTTGTTCGTCACGGCCGGGCGGGACCGTAGGACGTGGAGCGAACACCGTCGCCAGGTCATGATGATCAGGCGTTGGGAACGTGCTCGTGACGGTGCGCCCTTCGATCAGGCGGCGCCGCCTCGTCCGGAGCTCGACTCGCCGTACGCCAAACCCCGCGCGGAGAATCCGCCGGTGTTGCCGGATCGGCCGGGCCAGACCCGTCTGCTCTGGGGCGCGTTGCTCGTCGTTTGCGCCGTCCTGGTGTTCACCGCCGCGCTCGCTGCTTGAGTCGAGGTTCAAGACTCGGTCAAGACCTGCCGGGGCACGGTGATGCTGTCGATACCAGGTGGCAGAGTGTGCGACATGTCACTAGCGGTCGAGGCCGAAGGCCTGGTCAAACACTTCAAGGACGTGAAGGCGGTCGACGGTGTCTCGCTGCGGGTGCCGCAGGGCAGCGTGCTCGGCGTCCTCGGCCCCAACGGAGCGGGTAAGACCACCACCGTGCGAATGCTCACCACGTTGATCCCGATCGACGAGGGCCGCGCCCAGGTCGGCGGAGCCGACGTGGCCACCCAGGCGCAGGACGTCCGCCGCAAGATCGGTGTCTCGGGTCAGTACGCCGCCGTCGACGAATACCTCACCGGCTACGAGAACCTCGAGATGGTCGGTCGGCTGTACCACCTGGGAAAGTCGGAGGCGAAGGCTCGGGCGCGGGAGTTGTTGTCACAGTTCCGGCTCGACGACGCGTCCGACCGTGCCGCGAAGACCTACTCCGGCGGAATGCGCCGACGGCTCGACCTCGCCGGCGCCCTGGTGGCCCGGCCTCCGGTGATTTTTCTCGACGAGCCGACCACCGGTCTCGACCCACGCAGTCGCGGTGACATGTGGGACGTCATCGTCACGTTGGTGGGGGAAGGCACCTCGGTGCTGCTCACCACCCAGTACCTCGAAGAAGCCGACCGGCTGGCCGACAACATCGTCGTGATCGACCACGGCCGCATCATCGCCGAGGGCACCGCCGACGACTTGAAGTCTCAAGTGGGCGGCGAGCGATTGGAGATCACCGTGACCGAACCCGACCGGGTGGAGGACGCGCTCCGGGTCCTGAACCACATCGGTGACGGACAGGCGAAGACCGACCAGACCGGCCGCCGGGTGACGGTCCCGGTCAACGGTGGCACGCAGTCGTTGCTCGCAGCGGTCCGCCAACTCGACGAAGAAGGAATCTCCTTGCAGGACATCGGTATTCGCCGACCGACGCTCGACGACGCCTTCTTGTCACTGACCGGCCGTCCGGCCGAGGACGCCGACGGGACGGACGAGCCGGTCAAGGAGAACGTCCGATGACCGCCTTCCTCAACGACTCGCTGACGATCGCCAAACGCAACCTGCTGAAGATCAAGCGGGTGCCCGACCTCATCGTGTTCACCACGTTGCAGCCGATCATGTTCGTGCTGCTGTTCGGTTACGTCTTCGGTTCGCTCGCCGGGTCCGGCGCCGCGGTACAGGGTGGCTATCGCGAGTTCATGATGGCCGGCATCTTCACCCAGACGATCATCTTCGGCGCCACGATCACCGGGTTCATGATGGCCGAGGACATGCAGAAGGGCGTGATCGACCGGTTCCGCACGCTGCCGATGCACCCGAGCGCGGTGCTGTTCGGCCGCACCTTCGTCGACGTGCTCAACAACGTCCTGGTGCTGATCGTGATGTCGCTGACCGGTCTGCTGATCGGGTGGCGCATCCGCGGCAGCTTCCTGGACGCGGCCGTCGCCTACCTGCTGATGCTGCTGTTCGCCTTCGGATTGTCCTGGCTGTTCGCGTTCATCGGGCTGAAGGTGCGCTCGCCCGAGGTCGTCAACAACGCCTCGTTCATGGTGATCTTCCCCGTCACCTTCATCGCCAACACCTTCGTACCGAGCGAGAACATGCCGTCGGCGTTGAAGGCGTTCGCCGGCTGGAACCCGGTCTCGACGATCACCCAGGCCGCTCGCGAAGGCTTCGGCAACCTGTATGCGCTCTCCGGCGGACAAGATCCGGCAGCGGTCGAGAAGGCCACCCGCTACACCTGGGCACTCGAACACCCGGTGCTGTACTCGGCGATCTGGGCCCTGGTGTTGCTGGCGATCTTCGTTCCGCTCTCGACCCGCGCGTACAAGAAGGCCGTCGCCAAGTAGACCTCTCGAGAACGAGCGAGCGGCCCCGCACTCCGATGGAGTGCGGGGCCGATCGTGTCGCGTGTGCGCCGGAAGTCAGCCGTCGTAGGGGGTGGCGTCGAGGATCTTGACCTTGACGGTCTTGCCCGCGGGGGTCTCGTACTCGGCCTCGTCGCCCTTGGACTTGTTCAGCAGGGCGGCGCCGAGCGGCGACTTCTCGGAGTAAACGTCGAGGTCGGTGTCGCCACCGATCTCGCGGTTGCCGAGCAGGAAGGTCTCCTTCTCGCCGAACATCTCGACGGTGACGACCATGCCGGGCTCGACGATGCCGTCGTCCGCCGGCTTCTCGCCGACGACCGCGTTGCGCAGAAGGGTTTCGAGCTGGTGGATGCGGGCCTCCATCTTGCCCTGCTCCTCCTTGGCGGCGTGGTAGCCACCGTTCTCCTTCAGATCGCCTTCGAGGCGGGCTTCTTCGATGCGCTTTGCGATCTCGATGCGACCTTCACCAAGGAGGTGGTCTCGCTCGGCCTTCAAGCGGTCGTACGCCTCCTGGGTGAGGAAGGTCGCCGAAGCGTCGGCAGTGCTGGTCACGGTCATCTCCCTTGTGGCAGGACGGTCCCGCCAAGCTTGTTAAAAGTCGAGGTCTGGGCGGCTCGCTCTCAGCAGCGGGGCCCAGACCTTCGGATTCGTGAAAGCACGATGTTACGCCCAGGGATGTCGAATGTCACACCGATCGGGCAAATGTGAGTGGCGCTCGGCGGTGTTCTCAGCGCAGTTCACAGTGTGTCGCCTCGCCGGTCACGGCCTGTGTGACGGTGCGGACCGATCGGGTGTAGCGGGTGCTGGAGTGCGAGCTCGGCGGCAGCTCGACGCTCACCCGACCGACCGTCGCGTGTTTGACGTCGTACGCGACCAGGGTGCAGCGCACCGGCCGGTCACGTTGGTCGACGACGTCGAACGTGACGTCGACCTGCCGGTCGTTCACGACCTTCACACCGGCTTGTCCCCACGAGATGCCCCGGGTGGCGGAGATGCCGAACCAGGTGGCGGTCAGTGCGGCGAGGGTGATCAGGACGCCTGCGGCGATCCACCAGCGCTTGGTGCCACCCGGCCGGAAACCGGTCGAGGAGCGCTCCTCCTCCTCGTCCGCCGACAGGTCGCGGCGCGAGGAGACTGGGTGGTCCGGAAGGTCGATCATGGAATGAGAGAATATGCGGCGGTTCAACAACGTTGAGGACGAGGTGGAACGAGTGACAGAGCAGCTGCGACTCCTGGCGGTGCACGCGCACCCTGACGACGAGTCGAGCAAGGGCTCCGCGACGATGGCCAAGTACGTCGCCGACGGCTACCGCGTCATGGTCGCCACCTGCACCGGGGGCGAGCGTGGGGACGTCCTCAATCCCCGACTGCAGGACGACCCCGAGATCAAGCGCAACCTGCCCGAGGTCCGGCGTCGCGAGATGGCGGCTGCCCAGGAGGTGCTCGGCATCGAGCACACCTGGCTCGGTTTTGTCGATTCCGGTCTGCCGGAAGGCGATCCGCTGCCTCCGCTGCCGGACGGTTGCTTCGCGCTCGAGCCGTTGGAGGTCACCACCGAGGCGCTTGTCCGGGTGATCCGCGAGTTCCGTCCGCACGTGATGACGACGTATGACGAGAACGGCGGCTACCCGCACCCCGACCACATCATGTGCCACGACGTCTCGATGGCGGCGTTCAAGGCCGCCGGTGACGCCGAGCAGTTCCCGCACGCCGGCCCTGCATGGCAGCCGCTGAAGTTGTACTACGACCGTGGATTCTCCCGCGAGAAGCTGACTGCGATGCACGAAGGCTTGCTGGGCCTCGGCAAGGAATCGCCCTTCACCGACTGGCTGGCCCGCTGGGAGGACCGCGACCCCGTCCGGGTCACGACCCGCGTCGATGCGTCCGGCTTCTTCGAACACCGCGAACGAGCGCTCCTCGCGCACGCCACGCAGATCGACCCGGACGGGTCGTTCTTCGCACTCTCGGCTGCCGAGCAAGCCACGATCTGGCCGACCGAGGAGTTCGAGCTCGCCATCTCCTACGTCAAGCCGGCCGAGGAACTGCACGAAGAGGACCTGTTCGCAGACCTCCCGGACGACGTGCAGGCTGCCGACGAACTCGCACTGAACCCGCCGGCGGAGCCGGTCGTCGACGAGGTCCGCGAACGGAAGCTGTCCTGATGCGCGCCGAAGAAGCCGCGAGCAATGTCACCGCCGGGTTGCCGGGATTCCTGGTCCTGTTCTTCCTCGGTCTGGCTTGCTGGTTCCTGTTCCGCAGCATGAACAAGCGGATGCGCCGGGTGCGCTACGAAGCCGGCGACCTGACCAGCCGCAGGCGTGAGGGTGCCGACCCGGCCACGGACGAGCCGACGGATCCGTCGAAGAACGGGCCAGCAGCCTGACCTCAGGCGTTGGTCTGTGGCAGCTTGAGCACCGCGAGCAGCACGGCCGTGTAATGCGCGCTGAACGCCAGCAGGGTCAGCGCGTGAAAGATCTCGTGGAAGCCGAACCAGCGCGGTGACGGGTCTGGACGCTTGAATCCGTACACGACCGCACCGGCCGTGTACAGCAGTCCGCCCAACGCGATGAGCGAGATGATCAGCGGACCGCCGGCGCGGTACAGCGGACCTAAGTAGAAGATCGCCACCCAGCCGAGCGCGACGTAGATCGGCACGTACAACCAGCGCGGGGCGCTCACCCAGAACACCCGGAACAACACCCCGCCGACCGCGCCGCCCCACACGATGATCAGCAGTTGTGTGCCTTCGTCACGGGGTAGAAGCGTGAGCGCGAAGGGCGTGTAGGTGCCGGCGATGATCAGGAAGATGTTGGCGTGGTCGAAGCGCTTGAGGAATCCCTCGTACGCCGGTGACCATTTGCCGCGGTGATAGACCGCCGACACACCGAACAGCAGACCGGCGGTCACCGTGAACACCGCCGCGCCGACGCGTCCGCTCAGCGTCGGGGTGATCACGACCAGGAGCAACCCGGCGATCATCGCAAGCGGGAACATGCCGGTGTGCAACCAGCCGCGAAGCTTCGGCTTCACCATGCGCAACATGCGGGCGGCGTCCTCGCCGAATTCCTCCACGCGCTGCCCGATCTGGCTCATGGTCAGATCGTAGGGCGGCGCGCCGGAACCGGTCGCGGTGGTCCGAACCTCCCACGGGCATATCGTTGGACAGGTGGTGACCCAGAGGCATGACGAAGGAGCAGACCGCGATGCGCGGACCGAGTGACCTCGTCTACGGCGCGTACGAGCGCCAACTGGCCCGTTCGTTGCCCACGGAGAACCTGCCGCGGCACGTCGGCGTGATGCTCGACGGCAATCGGCGCTGGGCCAAGGCCCGCGGCACCGACACCGCCTCGGGGCACAAGGCCGGTGCCGACAACATCGCCCCCTTCCTCGGTTGGTGCGAGGAGATGGGCATCGAGGTCGTCACCCTCTGGTTGTTGTCGACCGACAACCTGAACCGACCCACCGAAGAACTCGAGCCGCTCGTTGGCATCATCGAAGGCGTGGTCTGCGAGCTCGCCGGTCGTGAGCAGTGGAAGATCAACCCCGTGGGCGCGCTGGCGATGCTCCCCGAACGCACCCAGGAGGTGCTGCGCGAGGCGTCCGAACAGACCGCGGACGTCGAGGGACTGATCGTCAACATCGCGGTCGGGTACGGCGGACGCCAGGAGATCGCCGAAGCGGTCCGCTCCCTGTTACGGGCACACGCCGCCGATGGCACCTCCATCGAGCAACTCGCCGAGATCCTCGACGTCGAGCACATCGCCGAACACCTCTACACCAAGGGGCAGCCCGATCCCGATCTGGTGATCCGCACCTCCGGCGAACAGCGCTTGGGCGGCTTCCTGCTCTGGCAGAGCGCGTACTCCGAGTTCTACTTCTGTGAGGCCTACTGGCCCGACTTCCGTCGCGTCGACTTCCTTCGCGCGTTGCGGGATTACGCCACCCGTGACCGCCGGATGGGTAAGTAACCGTCGACTCATCGTCCGCTGGTGGTGCCGGTTTTCGACGGCTTCGAACGGGTCGGGGTGGTTCTCGGAAGGCGATGCGAAACTCCGTGCGACCGAGGGGTTTGACGCAGGCCGCACCCCCAGATGGGGCCTTTGGGACTGGTGTGGCGAACGGGACGACTCCGGCGCTTGAACAGTCGGTGAATCCGCAACACGCCGGTCGAATGGGCGCGATTCCGTGCCGGGCCTGGTCGTAGATTCCAATCACGACGAACACCCGTTCGCCGTTCGGGAGGCCCACTTCATGCAGCGACCCACGCTGCGGATGAGAGGGCCGGTCCCGGTCCTCACTCGGGCCGGCAACCGGCACACCATCCGCGAGTAGCCGCGAGAGATCGCGCGCAAGAGGAGTCGGCATGACCGTTGAACTGGACAGCCCCCGCACGTACGTGCTCGATACGTCGGTGCTCCTGTCGGATCCACGCGCGATGACGCGCTTCGCCGAACACGAAGTGGTGCTCCCGGTCGTGGTGATCAGTGAGCTCGAGGGCAAACGGCATCACCCGGAACTCGGCTACTTCGCCCGCTCCGCGCTGCGCATGCTGGACGACCTGCGCGTCCAGCACGGCAGCCTGCACTCGCCGGTGCCGATCGGTGACGGCGGCACCTTGCGCGTCGAGCTCAATCACACCGATTCGAACTCGTTGCCGGCCGGATTTCGCTTGGGAGACAACGACACCCGCATCTTGGCGGTCGCCCGCAACCTGGCGAACGAGGGGTGCGGGGTGACGGTCGTGAGCAAGGACCTTCCGATGCGCGTGAAGGCGTCCGCGGTCGGACTCAACGCCGAGGAGTACCGCGCGGAGCTTGCTCCGGACAGCGGATGGACCGGCATCAGCGAACTCGACATCACCGCCGAGGAGATGGACTCCCTGTACGACGAGTCCCGCCTCGAATCGCCCGTCGCCGCCGAATTGCCTTGCAACACAGGCGTGGTCATGCTCGGGCCGCGCGGCAGCGCGCTCGGGCGCGTCATGGCCGACAAGAGCGTCCGTCTCGTCCGAGGCGATCGGGACGCGTTCGGCCTGCACGGTCGGTCGGCCGAACAGCGCATCGCGCTCGACCTGTTGCTCGACCCCGACGTCGGCATCGTCAGCCTCGGCGGACGCGCCGGCACCGGAAAGTCTGCACTGGCCCTGTGCGCCGGACTCGAAGCCGTCATGGAGCGTCGCCAGCACCGCAAGGTGATCGTGTTCCGTCCGCTGTACGCCGTCGGCGGCCAGGAGCTCGGCTACCTGCCAGGTACCGAGAACGAGAAGATGGGGCCCTGGGCGCAGGCCGTCTTCGACACGCTCAGCGCGGTGGTCTCGCGCGAGGTCGTCGAGGAGGTCATGGACCGCGAGTTGCTGGAGGTGCTGCCGCTGACGCACATTCGCGGGCGCTCGCTGCACGACGCGTTCGTGATCGTCGACGAGGCACAGTCGCTCGAGCGCAATGTGCTGCTCACCGTGCTTTCGCGAGTGGGTCAGAACTCGCGGGTCGTCCTCACCCACGACGTCGCGCAACGCGACAACCTGCGGGTCGGGCGACACGACGGCATCGCCGCCGTGATCGAGAAGCTCAAGGGGCACCCGTTGTTCGGACACGTCACGCTGACCCGCTCCGAGCGCAGCCCGATTGCCGCACTGGTCACCGATCTGCTGGAACAGGCCGACGTCTGATCTCGGCGCGAACGCGGGGCGGCACCGATCGGTGCCGCCCCGCGTCCTTTCACAGGGTTCCCGCAATCGGTGAAGGGCGCGGGTCGAGTCGCTATGTTGGGGGAGTCATGGTGGGAAATCGCGCGCTGACAGCGCTGTACTGGGTGATCGGGTTCGTGCTCGCCGTACTGGCCGGTGTGGGTGGTGCTGCCTGGGGGAACTCGTCGGCCCCCACCTTCGAGAACGAGGAGAGCGGCGGCACCCCGGCGACCGGTGCATCCCGTCTGCTGTTCAGCATCTTCGGCGGCCTGCTCGGCGCCGCGATCGTGCTTGCCGTCTTCGCCGCGATCTTCATGGTGCTCTGGGTGCGTCACCGTCGGACCAACCCGGCTGTCGACGACGAGGAGTTCGAAGCCGACGAGGAGCTTCTCGACCACGTCGAGTTCGGCGACGACGAGGACGATGACCGTGATCTCGATTCCGAGAACGACAGCTACGGCATCGAGTTCGATGCGCAGGACGAGCAGTCCGCGCGGGCCCAGCGGCGTTAGAGCTTGCGCAGGCTGACCCGGCTCACGCCGTGGTCGCCACCCTTGCTGAGGACGAGCGTTGCCCGGCTCCTGGTCGGCGCGACGTTCTCCACCAGGTTCGGCAGGTTGATCTCTTCCCAGATCTGGTTCGCCCGGTCGACCGCCTGCTCGTCGGTGAGCGATGCGTACCGGTGGAAGTAGGAGTCCGGATCGGCGAACGCGGTCTGACGCAGTCCGAGAAAGCGGTCGACGTACCAGCGACGGATGTCGCTCTCCCGCGCATCGACGTACACCGAGAAGTCGAAGTAGTCCGACACGTTGAGCGTGTTGCGGCGTCCGGCGATGGCCTGGGAGGGCTGCAGGACGTTGAGTCCTTCGACGATCAGCACGTCGGGTTGGCGCACGACGACTCGTTCGCCCTCGACGATGTCGTAGGTCAGGTGTGAGTACACGGGCGCCGAGACCTCCTGCTTGCCCGACTTCACCTCCGCCACGAAGCGCACCAGCGACCGGCGGTCGTACGACTCCGGGAAACCCTTGCGGTTGAGGATGCCGCGCCGTTGCAGTTCGGCGTTGGGGAACAGGAAGCCGTCCGTGGTGATGAGTTCGACCCGTGGCGTGCCCTCCCACCGGGCCAGCAACTCGCGCAGGATGCGCGCCGTCGTCGACTTCCCGACCGCGACCGATCCGGCGACGCCGATGATGAACGGAGTTTTCTCCGGACGTTCGCCGAGGAAGTCGGAGGTCACCCGATGCAGGCCCGCTGTGGCACCGACGTAGAAGTTGAGCAGTCGCGACAGGGGCAGGTAGACCTCTTCGACCTCGGCGAGATCGATCCGCTCGCCGGCGCCACGCAGTCGGCGGACGTCGTTCAGGCCGAGACTCATCGGGTGCTGGTCGCGCAGCCGGGCCCATTGGGCGCGACTGAACTCCAGATACGGCGACTCTGCCGAAATTGTCGGACGTGACACGTCCGACATTGTGTCGGATACCGCACCTGGACAGGCCACTCGGGCGGAGGCTCTAGGCTGTCGACCATGTGTGGAATCGTCGGATACGTCGGCAAGAGCGACGACCAGAAGGCCCTTGACGTCGTCATGGAGGGGTTGGCCCGGCTGGAGTACCGAGGGTACGACTCTGCGGGCGTCGCGCTGGTCAGCGGTGACGAGGTCGAGGTGCGCAAGCGCTCCGGCAAGCTCGCCAACCTGATCGCCGAGATCGAGGCGCACCCGATGGACGCCTCCCGCACCGCGATCGGGCACACCCGGTGGGCGACGCACGGCGGCCCGACCGACGAGAACGCCCACCCTCACCGCGGTGGTACCGACGGTAAGTTCGCGCTCATCCACAACGGCATCATCGAGAACTTCCACAGCCTCAAGAACGAGTTGTTGGCCGACGGCATCGAGTTCGCCAGCGAGACCGACACCGAAGTCGTGGCTCAGTTGCTCGCTCGCGAGTTCGACGGTGATCTCACCGAGTCGATGCGCCGCGTCGTCCAGCGCCTCGAGGGTGCTTTCACGTTGCTGGCGGTGCACGCCGACCAGCCCGGCGTGGTCGTCGGAGCTCGCCGCAACAGCCCGCTCGTCGTCGGCCTGGGTGAGGGCGAGAACTTCCTCGGCTCCGACGTCGCCGCATTCATCGGTCACACCAGGCAGGCGATGGAGATGGAGCAGGACCAGATCGCCACCATCACCCCGGACGAGGTGAAGGTCATCAACTTCGACGGCAGTCCCGCCGAGGGCAAGCGTTTCGAGGTCACCTGGGACGCCGCTGCCGCCGAGAAGGGCGGCTACGACACCTTCATGGAGAAGGAGATCAACGAGCAGCCTCACGCCGTCGGCGACACCCTGCTCGGCCGCACCGGTGACGACGGCTCGCTCGTGCTCGACGAACTTCGCATCAGCGAGGACGAACTCGAGGCCGTCGACCGCATTACGATCGTCGCCTGTGGCACCGCCGCGTATGCCGGCATGGTCGCCAAGTACGCGATCGAGCACTGGGCCCGCATCCCGGTCGAGGTCGCGCTCGCCCACGAGTTCCGTTATTGCGATCCGATCGTCAACGAGCGCACGCTGGTGGTGTCGATCAGCCAGTCCGGCGAGACCATGGACACCCTGATGGCGGTCAAGCACGCCAGCGAGTTGGGTGCTCGCACGATCAGCATCTGCAACACCCACGGTTCGACGATCCCGCGCGAGTCGGACGCGGTGCTCTACACCCACGCCGGCCCGGAGATCGCGGTTGCCTCGACCAAGGCGTTCCTGGCACAGATCACCGCCTGCTACATCCTCGGTCTCTACCTCGCGCAGCTGCGTGGCGGCACTTACGCCGAGGACGCCAAGGCGGTGCTCGCCGAACTGCAGGAAGTGCCGGGCAAGATCGAGGAACTGCTCGGCACGATGGACCGCGTCCGCGAGATCGCCCGCTTCATGGCCGACACCCGCTCGGTGCTCTTCCTGGGTCGTCAGGTCGGTTTCCCGGTGGCGATGGAGGGCGCGCTCAAGCTCAAGGAGCTCGCGTACATCCACGCCGAGGGGTTTGCCGCCGGTGAGCTCAAGCACGGCCCGATCGCGCTGATCGACGCCGGCCAGCCGGTCTTCATCGTGGTGCCCGGGCCGGACACCCCGCACGGACTGCACGGAAAGGTCGTCTCGAACATCCAGGAGATCCGCGCCCGCGGCGCTCGCACCCTGGTGATCGCGCAGGAGGGCGACGAGGCCGTCGTCCCGTTCGCCGACGAGGTCATCCGCGTGCCGCACACCTCGCCGCTGCTGCAGCCGCTGCTCACCGTCGTCCCGTTGCAGGTCTTCGCCCTCGAACTGTCGACCGCGAAGGGTTTGGACGTCGACCAGCCGCGCAACCTGGCCAAGTCCGTCACCGTCGAGTGATCCTGCGTCGCACGAGGTCCCGCTGATGGCGATCGTCGGAGTCGGCGTCGACCTGGTGGTCGTCAGCCGGTTCACCGCGACGCTCGAGCGGACGCCCGCACTCGCGACCCGCCTGTTCACCGACCGTGAACAGGCGGGTTCGCCGTCCTCCGTTGCGGGCAGGTTCGCCGCCAAAGAGGCGATCGCGAAGGCGCTCGGCGCTCCCGGCGACCTGGCGTGGACCGACGCGGAGGTGCACAAGACCGATGTCGGGCAACCCTGGTTCCACGTGACCGGTACGGTCGCGGCCCGCGCCCGCGCACTCGGCGTCGAGCGGTTCCATCTGTCGATCTCCCACGACGGCGACTTCGTCACTGCGATGGTCGTGGCCGAAGGGTCGTCGCCGTCGCACGACCTGCCCTCGCCATATGAGTCACCGTCCGATTTACCAAACGAACTCGACTGGGGGACACAGTGATCCGCGCATTCAGCATCGACGACGTCCGTGCGGCCGAGGAGGCCGTCAAGAGGGAGCTCGAGCCCGGCGAGTTGATGCAGCGCGCGGCGCTCGGCCTGGCAGAGGTTGCTCGCGCCCGGTCGGACGAGGACGACAGGGTGGTCGTGCTGGCCGGGTCGGGCGACAACGGGGCAGACGCGCTGTACGCCGCAGCCCACCTGGCCCGGCTCGACCTGAACGTCGTCGCGCTGTTGGTCGGATCGCGCACCCACGAGGAGGCGCTCGCTGCAGCGACGGCGGAAGGTGTGGTGCCGATCGAGTGGCGGTCGGGAAAGGTGCCCGCAGCTGCCGCCGAGGCACTTGCCGAAGCCGACCTGGTGATCGACGGGATCGTCGGGATCGGTGCGTCGCCGGGCCTGCCCAAGCACTTGGAGAACCTGCCCGACCTCTTCGCGAACGATGCCTACGTCATCGCGGTCGACCTGCCGTCGGGTGTCGATCCGTCCGGCGTGGTGGCCGCCGACTGCCTGTACGCGGACGAGACGGTGACCTTCAGCCTGTTGAAGCCGTGCCATCTCCTGCCTGCCGGTGAAGCAGCGTGCGGACAGTTGACCGTGGTGGACATCGGCGTGCCCGAACCGGATTCGCCCGCCGTAGTCCGTTACGAAGCGAGCGACGCAACCCGGCTCTGGCCGACCCCCGGTGCGTTCGACGACAAGTACTCGCGCGGCGTCCTGGGTGTGATGACCGGCAGCGAGTCCTACCCTGGCGCCGCCGTCCTGGGCGTGACTGCGGCCGTCACCACCGGGGTCGGGATGGTGCGTTACATCGGCCCGCGTCGCGCGACCGACCTGGTGTTGGGAAGCGTCCCGGAGATCGTCAGCG
The DNA here is from genome assembly GCF_054778255.1 of Yimella radicis. NCBI lineage: Bacteria > Bacillati > Actinomycetota > Actinomycetes > Micrococcales > Dermacoccaceae > Yimella > Yimella radicis. The sequence goes on along the minus strand of NZ_BAAGZR010000007.1, from coordinate 294,505 downwards.
GGCCCGGACGCGTTCAGGCCTGGCTGCTCGGCTCCGGTTGGGACGGTCACGGGGGAGCGCCGGAGTTGGTCGATGAACTCCTGGACGACATCCTTCCGATCGTGCTCGACGCAGGTGCCCTCGACCTGCTCGACGAACCTCGCTCCGCACCGACACTGCTCACTCCTCATGCCGGCGAGTTGAAGCGTCTGGCGCAGCGGCTGGGGCTGGAGCACACTCAAGGAGTGCCGGGTGCCCGAGTGGTGGCAGACGCGCTCGGCGCGCACGTCCTGCTCAAGGGTGCGACCACGCTGATCGTGCCGCCGTCCTCGACGCGAGGGCCGCTCGTCAGCCAGACCGACGGACCGGCCTGGCTGGCCACGGCGGGCTCGGGAGATGTCCTGGCCGGAATGATCGGCGCACTGGTCGCCTCCGGGCTCGGCGTGACCGAAGCGGGTGCCCTCGGAGTGTTGCTGCACGGCCGCGCCGCTCACCTGGCCAACCCGGGAGGGCCCGTCCGTGCCCTCGACGTGGCTCGCTGCGCGGGTCGGGCCGTCGCCGAGTTCCTGTGACCGGCCTCGCCGGCGGCAAGCGTCCGAACGCTGACCACGGGTGGGATGATGGGAGCGCTATGTCCTCATCCCTGTCCGGCGGTGCGCCCGCCCGCGTCACGATCGATCTCGACGCCATCGCCGCCAACGTCCGCACCCTGAAGGGCTTCGCCGGCGATGCCGAGGTGATGGCCGTCGTCAAGGGCGACGCGTACGGGCACGGGCTGGTCCCGTCCGCCCGGGCAGCGGTGGCCGGGGGAGCGAGTTGGCTCGGCGTGGCCCAGATGGACGAAGCCTTCGAACTGCGTGCAGCCGGCGTCGAGGAGCCGGTGCTGTCCTGGTTGCACGCGCCGGGGACCGACTTCGACCGGGCCATCGTGTCCGGTATCGACATCGGGGTGCCGGCGGTCTGGGAACTCGACGCGGTCGTCGAAGCGGCGCGCCGGGTCGGGCGGACAGCGCGGGTGCAGTTCAAGGTCGACACCGGTCTCGCCCGCAACGGAGCCTACGGCGCCGACTGGGACGCGCTGGTCGCGGCCGCCGGTCCGTATGTCGCCGAGGGCGCTGTGAAGGTCGTCGGCGTCTTCACTCACTTCGCGTTCGCCGATGCGCCCACTCACCCCACCGTGCTGCAGCAGCAGGAGAAGTTCGCGGACGCTGTCCGTGACTGCGAACGTGCCGGGTTCGACCTCGAGGTGCGCCACATGTCGAACTCCGCCGCGACACTGACGACGCCGCAGGCGGCCTGGGACATGGTGCGTCCGGGGCTGGCGGTCTACGGTCTGTCGCCGGTGCCCGACCTCGGCCGACCAGCCGACTACGGACTGCGTGCAGCCATGACCGTCAGCGCGAATGCGACTGTGGTGAAACGGATTCCGGTCGGCCAGGGGGTCAGCTACGCACACACCTATGCGCCCGATCGCGAGACGACGGTGGTCGACGTGCCGATCGGATACGTGGACGGCGTCCCACGGTCGGGTTCGAACAGGGCACCGGTACAGATCGGTGGCTCGAGCTACACGATCTCCGGACGCGTCTGCATGGACCAGTTCGTCGTAGACGTCGGTGACGCGCACGTGAGTGCCGGGGACGAAGTCGTCCTGTTCGGTGACGGCGAACTCGGCGTCCCGACGGCGCAGGACTGGGCCGATGCCAACGACACGATCAGCTACGAGATCGTCGCCCGGATGAGCTCGCGCCTGCCGCGGGTGTACGTCGGAGGTGGGCACCATGGCGAGTGACGGTGGACTGCTCGGTCTCGGCGTCGGCATCCTGGCTGCCGGTGCTGCCACGGCCGCGGGAGTCGCGGCCGATCGGCTGCTGAAGGCTCGCCGCACCGCGATCGAACTCGGTCTCGAAGTCGAATACGACGACATACCCGACCACGAGGACGTCGTGATCAGCGACGCCGTGCCGCTGCACGTGGAGATCGACGACCCGGTCGGCGCGAAAATCGGCGAGCGACCCACCGTCGTGCTGTCGCACGGTTACACCCAGCACCACGGTGTGTGGCACTTCCAGCGAAAAGCGTTGCGAGAAGCCGGATTCCGGGTGGTGCTCTGGGATCACCGAGGCCACGGCCTGTCCGAACAAGGCGAGGAGTCGTCCTACACGATCGCCCAGCTGGGACGTGACCTGCACGCGGTGATCACAGAAGCCGCCCCCGACGGGCCACTCATCCTCATTGGCCACTCGATGGGTGGCATGGCGATGATGGCGATGGCCGAACAGTTCCCGGAGATCATCCGCGAACGCGTGGTCGGTGCCGGCTTCGTCTGCACGAGCTCGGGAGCGCTGAGCACGCTCGACTTCGGCCTCGGCAAGCAGGTCGGCGCCGCCGTGCACCGCCTCGGTCCCGGCACCGTCGCCCGGCTGTCCGCAAGGCAGAGCACCGTCGAACGCGTCCTCGAACTCGGCAAGGACGTGGAAAGCTATCTCGTGCATCGGTATTCGTTCGGTTCGGACGTACCGATGGCCGTCGTGCGTTACACCGCCGACATGATCTTCGAGACCCCGATGTCGGTCATCTCCGCTTTCATGCCGACCCTCGTCGACCATGAACGCACTGACGTGTTGGCCGAGTTCGACGGCATCGAAACCTTGGTGATCCATGGTCAGCAGGACCGCATCGTCCCGCGTGCCCACGCCGATGTCATGGTCGCGAAGATGCCGCACGCCGAGTACATCGTCGTCGAGAACTCCGGTCACATGCTCCCCTTGGAGCACCCGGAGATCGTCAACACCGAGATCGTCGCGCTCGCCGAACGTGCTTCCCGCGCCGTCGTCGAACCACCCAGCAAGCGCCGTTCCACGGTGCCGCGCACCGTCACCGACCTACGGCCGAGGCGCAAGGGTGTGCTGGAGAAGAAGCAGAAGGCAGCCCGATGAGCGTCCCGCCTGTGACGCTGCCCGATCGTGAAGCGACCCAGACCTGGGGCCGTCGTCTTGGCGCGCTGCTGCGTGCCGGCGACGTCGTCGTGCTGACCGGCGGCCTCGGTGCGGGCAAGACCACGTTGACCCAGGCAATCGCCGAGGGACTCGGTGTGCGTGGACCGATCACTTCCCCCACCTTCGTGATCGCCCGCGTCCATCCTTCGCTCGTCGGCGGTCCGGAGTTGGTGCACGTGGATGCGTATCGCCTGGACGGCTCTCTCGAACTGGATGACCTTGACCTCGACTCCGAACTGGACGAGGCGGTGACGGTCATCGAGTGGGGTGCCGGTCTGGCCGAGGAACTGTCCCAAGAGCGTCTGGAACTGGTCATCGATGTGGACACGTCGACGGAGGTCCGCTCGATTCGGTTGCAACCCAACGGCGCTCGCTTCGAATCGGTTGCTGCGCAGGTCGCGTCATGAGTGAGCTGCTGCTGGCGATGGACACCTCGACCTCGGCGGTCACCGTCGCCCTCGTGTCCGGTGCAGAGGTCGTCGCGGAGCAGACCGTCGTCGACGCGCGCCGCCACACCGAGATCCTGATGCCGCTCGTTCGTGACCTGTTCGACGGAGTCGGGGTCACCCGGGCGAACGTCACGGCGCTCGCTGTCGGCGTCGGGCCCGGTCCGTTCACCGGTCTGCGGGTGGGAATCACCACGGCGGCCACGCTCTCGTATGTTCTCGGTGTCCCGGCCCACGGGGTCTGCAGCCTCGACGCCATCGCGCATCAAGCCGCGACGAGCGACGTGGAGGAGTTCGTCGTCGCCACCGACGCACGTCGCAAGGAGGTCTACTGGGCGCGGTACGTGCGCGGTGAACGCGAGAGCGAGCCGCAGGTGCACAAACCGGCAGGCCTCCCCGATGAGGTTCGAGCGCTGCCGGCGGCCGGCCGGGGAGCGAGGCTCTATCCCGAAGTGTTCGCCTCGGCGATGGAGCCGGCCGACGTGAGTGCCGCTCACCTGGGCCTGCTAGTCGCGTCCCGTCTGCGCGACGGCGGGGAGCTGCTGCCGTTGCAACCCCTGTATCTGCGGCAGCCGGATGCCGTCCCGTCGGTCGGCCAGAAGTCGGCGCTCACCTCACTTGCCGGACAACGGCGCCGGCCGTGATCACGCGCGAGATGCACTGGAGCGACATCCCCGATCTCACCAGGATCGACCGGGAGCTTTTCGGGCACGAGGCGTGGAGCGAGACCACCTGGTGGTCCGAGCTCGCCGGTCGTCCTCAGCGTCGCTACCTGATCGCGCAGGACGACGAGGGTGTGGTCGGGTATGCGGGAGTCGACTGTGCCGGCGATGTCGCCGACGTGATGACGATCGCCGTCCGACCCCGGGGACGTCGCTCCGGGCTGTCCCAAGAACTGTTGGACTGGATGCGCGCCGAGGCTGTGTCGTCCGGCGCCGAGGCACTGATGCTCGAGGTCCGCGCCGACAACGTTGCCGCGCGAAAGCTTTACGACCGCAACGGCTTCGAGCAGATCAACGTGCGCCGCGGCTACTACCAGCCGGACGGTGTCGACGCGATCATCATGCGAGCGCTGCTGGAGGCAGACGATGAGTGAGCCCGTCGTTCTCGGGATCGAGAGCTCCTGCGACGAGACCGGAGTCGCGCTCGTACGCGGCACCACCTTGCTCGGCGACTCCCTCGCCAGCAGTGTCGACGAACACGTCCGTTTCGGCGGGGTGGTGCCCGAGGTCGCCAGTCGGGCACACCTCGAAGCGATCATCCCGACCATCGAGCGAGCATGCGACGACGCCGGACTCACCCTCGCCGACGTCGACGCGGTGGCCGTGACTGCAGGACCCGGTCTCGCCGGTGCGCTCATGGTCGGGGTTTCGGCGGCGAAGGCGGTCGCATGGGCGCTCGACAAGCCGCTGTACGGGGTGAACCACCTGTGTGCACACGTCTGCGCCGACGTGCTCGACCACGGCCCGTTGCCGGAGCCGACGATGGCCCTGCTGGTCTCCGGCGGGCACACCGATCTGCTGATCGTGCGCGACATCGCGTCCGACGTGACTGCGCTGGGCCGGACGATCGACGACGCCGCCGGCGAGGCGTACGACAAGGTGGCGCGGGTGCTCGGTGTGCCCTATCCGGGAGGACCGCACTTGGATCGGCTTGCGCAGCAAGGGGATCCGACCGCCATCCGTTTCCCGCGGGGTCTCACGTCGGCGCGCGACATGGAGAAGCATCGTTTCGATTTCTCGTTCTCGGGCCTGAAGACCGCGGTCGTGCGCTGGGTGCAGGAGCGCGAACGCGACGGTCTGGACGTGCCGCTCGCCGACGTCGCCGCGAGCTTTTCGGCGGCCGTGGCTGACGTGCTCACTCGCAAGGCGATCGACGCGTGCGAGCACCACGGCATCAAGGATCTGCAGATCGGCGGAGGAGTCACCGCGAACACCCAGTTGCGGACGATGGCCGAAGAGCGTTGTGCCGCAGCCGGAATCAGCCTGCGCGTCCCGCGGATCCGGCTGTGCACCGACAACGGGGCGATGGTCGCAGCGCTCGGGGCCCAGGTCGTCGCTCGCGGACTTACGCCGTCGAGCCTCGACCTCGGCACGGACTCGAGCCTGCCGGTCAGCACGGTCTCGGTCTGACTCCGGACTACTCGCGCCCCGAGCAGGACGTCAGGCCCATCGCGGTCTTGGCCATCAGTACCCGTTTCACCGACGCGTTCAGCTTCGCCCGGAAAACAGGGTCCTTCGCGGCTTCGGCGGTCAGTGCCCTCGCCATGAGCGGCGCCGCGGACGCGAGTCCGGTGAGCGCCACATCGCCGCCCGCGCGCACCATCTTGACCACGCGTTCACCGGCCGGAAGATCACGTACCGCAACGGCATTCAGGTCATCGCTCATTACGACTCCCCCGAAGCCGAGCTGTCTGCGCAACACGCCGTCGATGATCTTCGGCGAGTAGATCGCCTGGTTCTCGGCGTCCATCCTCGAGTAGTAGGCCGACGACACCATGACGAACGGGGCACCGGCGGCAATCCCGTCGCGGAAGGGGCGCAGGTATTCGTCGTCAGCCGAGGTCTGGTCGTCGACGATGCCGTCGGCGGTGAAGTCCGTGTTGCCGGTGATCCGACCGAGGCCGGGGAAGTGTTTGAGCGTGCTCTGCAAGCCGCCCGCCTGCATCGTCCGCACCACCTCGGCGACAGCGGAGCCGGCCTTAGCGGGGTTGTTCCCGAATTGGCGACCCCAGCGTCCGATCGGTTCGTTGGAGCGCGGGTTCGCCGGCGGCACGGTGTCGGCGACCGGGGCGAGGTCGACGTTGACGCCCACCGCCTTCAGTTCGCGGACGATCGTTCGTGCGACGGCGGCTCGGTCCGCAGACGACATCGTGCCCTGGCGCAGCGCCGACGGGAGCGCAGAGAAGCCGTCACCCTTCAACTGCTGAACCTGGCCGCCCTCCTGGTCGGCGGCGATCAAAAACCCGACACTCTTCGTCGACGACGAATTCGCTTGTGCTTGAACGTGATCGGAGGTGCTTTTCACTCGAGAGGTCGTGCGCCAGCCGCCGATGAAGAACATGTTGCCGATGTGATGGTCCTTGATCATCGTGTCGAGTGACTCGGCGGACATGCTCGCGTCCAGCCCGACCATCACCAGTTGGCCGGCGCGCTGTGCCGGCGACATAGATCGCAGCAGGCCGTCCACGCAGGATGCACCCGGTGACGTCGTCGACGAAGGCTTCGGCGTCGGTTCGACCGAGGACGTGCCGGACGAAAGAGAGGTCGTGCGTGTCACCGCGGCGGTTCCCGGCGACGTCGTCCCGGCGGACGGGCCGCCGGGGTCGCCGCTGCACGCCGATAGGGCGAGAGCGCTGACGGTGAGGACGGAGACGGTTCTGATCATCGCGCTCAGGCTACGGGCGAGGGTCCGGTTCGTCGGAATCGTCCGGCTCGAGCACGAGGACGATCTGGGATTGCGCCAACCTGGTCACCAGGAGGAGGGCACTCGCGTCGCCCTTGAGCTTGAGGTCGCGTACGAAGCGGGCATCGTCGAACCTCACACCGCGCTTCTTCACCGTGACTCGCCCGATGTCGTTGGAACGCAACCATGCTCGTAGGTTCTTGATGTTGAACGGCACCGCCTCCCGGACGCGGTAGCGCCGGGCGTACGGAACATCGACACGCACGTCACCGGTGACGTGGCCGAGGCCGGAGGCCAGTTCGGTGCCGTCCACTGCGTCGGCGAGCGCGCCGGTCACCCCTGCACGCACGACCGCCCGGTCAGCTTCGTAGAGGAAGGCTGCCAGGCCGTCGACGCTGTCGGTCTCTGCGGCGATGTGCTCGCTGCGAATCACGACGTCGTCCGTTGCAGTGAGGACGCGAGCCGTGAACCGCGAGTCGTCGGCGACAGGGCCGAACCAGACGCAGCACTCCAGCACCTCGCCACCGAGGGAGGTCCACTGCGCCGACGCTCCGTCGGGGAGTGCCGAGCGTGGGAAGGAAGGACTGAGCTTGGCGCCCACCGCTCGTCCGGAGGCCCCCAGAGCGGTGACGAAATTCCAGGACGGCAGGAGATCCTCCAGCCGGAAGGTGCGCCTGGTCCGGCCGGTGATGTCGGCAACGCCCGAGGTGCGCCGCGCCGGATCGAGCCAGACACCCACGTGTGAGGGGACGTCGACGGTCGTGACGTCCTCGACCGACACCGTCGTACCGCCGGGCAGGTTCGCGCGTGCGATCGCCGCAGTCGCAGCGTCCAGGTCGAATGCGTGCACGGCAAGTCCGGCGCGAGCGAATGCCCGTGCGTCCGAGCCGATTCCGCAACCGAGGTCGTACACGTGGTTCACGCCCGCGGCTGCGAAGCGGGCCGCGTGCCCGTCGGCGATGCGCGGACGGGTGGCCTGCTCGAGTCCGTCGGGAGTGAAGAACATCCGCGCGGCGTCGGGTCCGAACTTCTCCACCGCCCTGTGTCGCAGCGCCGACTGTGTGAGCACGGCACTGACGAGTTCGGGATCGTGGCCCTGTGCGCGCAGTCGCGTCGTCAACGCCATCACCGAAGCAGGGTCGTACGAAGGCAACGAGTCGAGCAGCGAACGGCCGTCGTCCGACAGGATTCGCTCGACGAGAAAGGCATCCATCAGGACGGCGTCCAGGTGGAGGACTTGCTGGAGAAGGCCTCGCGGCGCTCCGCCGGCGAGAGCGCGGCCAGCGCGTCCTGCACCTGCGGCGAGAACCCGCTGACCACCGGGGGAGAGCCGAGCGGAATGTGAGTGTGCACCAGCCCGTGCGGATGTATGTCGACCAGGTCGAAGCCTTGACGCCCGTCGACCCCGACCAGCGCTCCGTTCGGCGCCCCGCCGTCCAGGGAGTAGCAGGACACGGCCGCCACCGAGACCGGGATGCCCGCGAACGTGCCGTGACAGCTGTGGTGCAGGTGCCCGGCCAGGATCGCCCGGACATCGCTGCCACGCAGCACCGATGCGAAGGCGTCCTGGTTGTCGAGGCCGATGACATTCATCAGGTCGACAGCCGAGACCAGTGGCGGGTGATGCAGCGCGAGCAAGGTGCCGTACTGACTGGGCGTACTCAGCCGGTCTGCCAGCCAGGCGATCTGGTCGTCGTCGATCGCACCGTGGTGGTAGCCGGTCACCGTGCTGTCCAGCGCGATCACCCGAAGCCCGCGCAGGTCGTACACGCGATCCTGCGGCTCGTCGTCCACCGCGAGATCGAAGAGCCCGCGGGCGTACGGCGCACGTTCGTCGTGGTTGCCCATGACCCAGATGACCGTGCAGGACAACTCCTTAGCCGCGGGCTCGACGATCTCACGCAGTGCGCGATATGCGTCCGGTTCGCCGAGGTCGGCGAGGTCGCCGGTGAACACCATCGCGTCGATGGACCGACCGGTGCGAACCACTTGGTCCAGGGTGCGGCGCAGGTTGTCGATCACGTCGATCACCCCGTGCAGCCGGCGCCCGTCCGCGAGCACGTGCGGGTCGCTCAGATGGGCGATGGTGTGGGTCGGCGCGGGTCCGAATCGCATGTCCCCATCCTGCCCGCCCGAACGGAATGAAGAGTGTCGGACGGCAGTTAGCACTCGACGTATGCGAGTGCTAGATTCGCCAGTGGCACTCAGCCTGTGACAGTGCCGGCTCCGCAAAGGCTCAGGTCGACCCCCGCGACGGCGACCGGAGCCCGGGAGCCGGTGAGTCACAGGGCAAACTTCCGCCGCACGACGCGGTGGGTACAACGTAGAAAGGATCCGCTGTGGTGAACATCAAGCCGCTCGAGGACCGCATTGTGGTCAAGGCCGTCGAGGCCGAGCAGACCACCGCTTCCGGTCTGGTCATCCCGGACACCGCCAAGGAGAAGCCCCAGGAGGGCGAGGTCGTCGCTGTCGGCCCCGGCCGCTTCAACGAGGACGGTGACGAGCGTGTCCCTATGGACATCAAGGTCGGCGACAAGGTCATCTACTCCAAGTACGGCGGCACCGAGGTGAAGTACGGCGGCCAGGAGCTGCTGATCCTCTCGGCGCGCGACGTGCTCGCCATCGTCGAGCGCTGATCGGCCTCACGAGCATTCAAGGCGCCCCGGCTCGCCGCCCTCTGCGGGCCGCGATCCGGGGCGTCGCACATTCCCCGGTCCACCCAGGACCTCTCGAAAGAGACTGAAAGACAAGGACTTCCATCACCATGGCAAAGACCCTGGAGTTCAACGACGACGCGCGTAAGTCGCTCGAGCGCGGTGTTGACGCACTCGCCAACGCCGTCAAGGTGACGCTCGGCCCCAAGGGCCGCAACGTCGTCATCGACAAGAAGTGGGGCGCCCCGACCATCACCAACGACGGCGTCACCATCGCCCGTGAGGTCGAGCTGGACGACCCCTACGAAAACCTCGGCGCGCAGCTCGCCAAGGAGGTCGCCACCAAGACCAACGACATCGCCGGTGACGGCACCACCACCGCGACCGTCCTCGCCCAGGCGATGGTCAAGGAGGGTCTGCGCAACGTGGCCGCCGGCGCCTCGCCGTCCGGTCTGAAGCGCGGCATGGACAAGGCCGTCGAAGCCGTCAACGACCAGTTGCTGTCCAATGCCCGCGAGGTCGACGGCAAGGAAGAGATCGCTCAGGTCGCATCCCTGTCCGCGCAGGACACCACGATCGGTGGCCTCATCGCCGACGCGTTCGACAAGGTCGGCAAGGACGGTGTCATCACGGTCGAGGAGTCCTCGACGGCGGTGACCGAGCTCGACTTCACCGAGGGCATGCAGTTCGACAAGGGCTACATCTCGCCCTACTTCGTGACCGATCCGGAGCGGATGGAGGCCGTCCTCGAGGACGCCTACATCCTGATCAACCAGGGCAAGATCTCGGCGATCGCCGACGTCCTGCCGGTGCTGGAGAAGGTCGTCCAGTCGGGCAAGCCGCTGGTGATCATCGCCGAGGACATCGACGGCGAAGCGCTGTCGACCCTGGTGGTCAACAAGATCCGCGGCACCTTCAACGTCGTCGCGGTCAAGGCCCCCGGTTTCGGTGACCGTCGCAAGGCGATGCTGCAGGACATGGCCATCCTCACCGGTGGTCAGGTCATCGCCGAGGAGGTCGGCCTCAAGCTCGACCAGGCTGACCTGGACGTGCTGGGCCAGGCCCGCCGCGTCGTGGTCACCAAGGACTCCACCACGATCATCGACGGCCAGGGCGACACCGCCGACGTCGACGGTCGCGTGAAGGAGCTGAAGGCCGAGATCGAGCGCACCGACTCCGACTGGGACCGCGAGAAGCTCCAGGAGCGTCTCGCCAAGCTGGCCGGCGGCGTCTGCGTCATCAAGGTCGGCGCCCACACCGAGGTGGAGCTGAAGGAGAAGAAGCACCGCATCGAGGACGCGATCTCCGCCACCCGTGCGGCGATCGAGGAGGGCATCGTCGCCGGTGGTGGCTCGGCGCTCATCCACGCCGTCTCGGCGCTCGACTCCCTGCAGCTCGAGGGCGACGAGGCCACGGGCGCGAACATCGTCCGCAAGGCGGCCGCCGAGCCGCTGCGCTGGATCGCCGAGAACGCGGGCCTCGAGGGTTATGTCGCGGTGTCGAAGGTCGGTGAGCAGCCGCTGGGCAGTGGCCTCAACGCCGCCACCGGCGAGTACGGCGACCTGATCAAGGCCGGCGTCATCGACCCGGTCAAGGTCACCCGTTCCGCGCTGCGCAACGCGGCGTCCATCGCGTCGATGGTGCTCACCACCGACACGCTCGTGGTGGAGAAGCCGGAAGAGGAAGAGCCCGCGGCCGCGGGCCACGGACACGCTCACTGAGGCGGTCCATCCAGGCAAGCGCCCCGGTTCCTCACGGACCGGGGCGCTTCGCATTCCGGCATCGGCAGGTCAACCGGCATTTGACCAGCACGGCAGGTGGATGCCTACTCTGGTGAGTGCGCCCCTCGGTCATCTGTCCAGGAGTTCGGCCGGGACGGGGTTCAGGAACCGACGACGAGGACCCGGGAAGGCAGGATGAGCGGATCGCCAAACGCTGCCCACCGACCTGTAACAAACTGGGCCGCTCGCACGATGTCCCCATCGGAAGCGCAGATCCCCCTGCGGGACCTGGCTGCTGAGGCTCGTGCAGGAAGCGATGCTGCGGCAGCCGCTTTGATGGCAGGCGTCCACGAGATCGCGTTGCGCTACGCCCGAGCCCGGCTCGGCCGTTTCTCCGCGACCTCGGACGCCGCGGCAGACGTTGCTCAGGAGGTGTGTGTGGCCGTGTTGACCGCGCTGCCTCGATACGTCGACCAAGGCGCCCCGTTCGAGGCATTCGTCTATCGCATCGCTTCCCACAAGGTGGCCGACGCCCAGCGCGGCGTGCTGCGTGGTGCAGTGCCCAGCGATGATCTTCCCGAGCAGACCGACGCGCGACTGACCCCCGAGGAGCACGCGCTCGAGGCCGACCGATCGGCGCAGGTGCATGCCTACCTCGACCAGTTGAACGAACAACAGCGCGAGATCCTCACGCTTCGGGTTGCCGTGGGCATGTCTGCCGAAGAAACCGCCGCCGCCCTTGACATGACTCCCGGCGCCGTCCGCGTCGCGCAGCACCGTGCGCTTGCCCGTCTGCGCAGGATCATGACCGACACGAAGGATCAGCAGTGACGCCGCGCCTGGACGACATCCGTCGCGACGACGAGTGGCTGGACGCCCTCGGCGGTCGTCGAGGCGCGCAGGCGTCGAACGACGAAGCGATCGCGCTGCTCTCGGAGTGGGTCGAGGCGATCGATCACCTCCCCAGCAGGCCCGAACCGGTTGTCGGCCGTTATTCGCGCCATGGGCTCCTTCGCGGACGTCGCGGCGCGGGCCTCCACCTGCGTCGTGTCGCGTCGGTCTCCGGTATCGCGGTTGCGGCCCTGTCGGTGAGTTCGGTGTCTGCTGCGGTCACCGGCACTTCGGTTCCGGTGTTCCGTGAACTCGGCACGGTCACCCGCGGACTCGTCGGCGCCGACCCCTTGCCCCGCACGGTCGAGGCGACCGGCGTACCTGCCGAATCATCTTCCAGCACAACACAGTCGGACACCAGGTCCGACGACCGCGCCCACGAGCACTCCGGTACGACGACGCAGACGCAGTCGGCAACGAGCGATGACCCGACCTCGGTACCGCGAGCCTCCAGTACGCAGTGGGTCTGGACCGGCACGCAGTGGAAGCAGTCCACGACTTCGGTAGGTTCGACGAGTCAGCAACGTCCGACGTCCACGCGCGCGACGCGTCCGGTGCTGCCTCCCACCGGCACTTCGGCTCCGACGTCGACCAGCGTCCCGACCTCCACTTCGACGCCGTCGTCCACCTCGACGCCGTCGTCCACCTCGACGTCCACCTCGACGCCGTCGTCCACCTCGACGTCCACCTCGACGTCCACCGCGACGTCCACCTCGACCAGCAGTCCGACGGCCTCGAGTCCGTCGACGACGAAGTCAACGAAGACCACCAAGAAGACGCGTCCGACCTCTCCGTCCACCGTGACAAGAACGCCCACGTCAACGGCAACGAGCACGCCGACGTCCACATCGACCGACGGTCGGCGCGGGCGCCCGACCGCGCGTCCCACACTTCCGATGCCGCCGCAGCCGTCTCCGCGTGCCCGTACCGCGACCGCGAGCGAGAGGTCCGTCGTGACCCCGGACGACGCCTCGGACTCGTTGGCGAACGAGACCTTCACCGCCACCATTCAGTGACCACCCTCGTCGCGTCGGCTCCGTCGGCTTCGTAGACTTGCACAATGACGTCTGGTGAGCCGACTGTGAGCGATGTTCCTGCGATCTTCGGCCAACTGGGCCTGACCTACGACGACGTGCTGTTGTTGCCGGGGGAGACCGATGTGATCCCCTCCGAAGTCGACACCACCTCCCGCCTCACCCGCGATCTGAAACTGCGCATGCCGCTGATCTCGGCGGCGATGGACACCGTGACCGAGTCGCGGATGGCGATCGCGATGGCGCGCCAGGGCGGCATCGGTGTGCTGCACCGCAATCTGTCGATCGAGGACCAGGCCGAGCAGGTCGATCTGGTCAAGCGCACCCAGACCGGGATCATCTCCAACCCGGTCACGATCGGTCCCGACGCCACGCTCGAGGAACTCGACCAGATCTGTGGTCGCTATCGCGTCTCCGGACTTCCGGTCGTCGACCCCGACAACACGCTGATCGGCATCATCACCAACCGCGACCTGCGGTTCACCCCGCTCGCGGAGTGGGCGACCGCCAAGGTGCACGAGATGATGACGCCGATGCCGCTGGTCACGGGACCGGTCGGCATCAGCCGTGAGGACGCCACCTTGTTGCTGCGTCAGCACAAGCGGGAGCGTCTGCCGCTGATCGACGACGAGGGCAAACTCGTCGGCCTGATCACCGTGAAGGACTTCGTGAAGTCCGAGCAGTTCCCCGACGCTTCCAAGGACGACCAGGGACGGCTGCTGGTGGCCGCCGCCGTCGGCTACTTCGGTGACGCCTGGGAGCGCGCGACCCGTCTGGTCGAGGCCGGCGTCGATGTGCTCGTGCCCGATGTCGCGAACGGTCACGCCAGCCTGATGCTCGACATGATCCGCAAGCTGAAGTCCGACCCGGCCACCAAACACGTCCAGATCATCGGCGGCAATGTGGCCACCCGCGCCGGAGCGCAGGCACTCGTCGACGCCGGCGTCGACGCGGTGAAGGTCGGCGTCGGGCCGGGTTCGATCTGCACCACGCGCGTGGTCGCCGGTGTCGGCGTACCGCAGGTGACCGCGATCTACGAGGCGTCCCTGGCCTGCAAGCCGGCGGGTGTGCCGGTGATCGGTGACGGTGGTCTGCAGTACTCCGGCGACATCGCCAAAGCATTGGTCGCGGGCGCGTCCTCGGTCATGATCGGTTCGCTGATCGCCGGCTGCGAGGAGTCGCCCGGCGAGGTGATCCTGCTGAACGGCAAGCAGTTCAAGACCTATCGCGGCATGGGCTCCCTCGGCGCCATGGCGTCGCGCGGCAAGAAATCGTTCTCCAAGGACCGCTACTTCCAGGCCGACGTCGCCTCCGACGACGAGCTCGTGCCCGAGGGCATCGAGGGGCGGGTTCCCTACCGAGGACCGCTCGGCTCCGTGGTCCACCAACTGGTGGGCGGTTTGCACCAGTCGATGTTCTACGTCGGAGCGAACACGATCCCGGAACTGCAGGAGAAGGGTCGCTTCGTGCGCATCACCTCGGCCGGTCTCAAGGAATCACACCCGCACGACGTGCAGGGCATCGTCGAGGCACCGAACTACGCCGGACGCTGACTACGCCCGTAGTCCAGGAAACCGGTCGCCACTGCGGCCGCTTCCCGCAGCGTCTGTGTCCTTGGCGCACCGATAAGCTCTTCCGGTGACTGAGATCGAGATCGGACGTGGCAAGCGCGGGCGTCGCGCGTACTCCTTCGACGACATCGCGGTGGTGCCCTCGCGTCGGACCCGTGACCCGCGCGAGGTGAACGTCGGCTGGCAGATCGACGCCTATCACTTCGACCTGCCGGTCATGGCCGCGCCGATGGACTCTGTGATGTCGCCCGACTCCGCCATCGCGTTCGGCAAGCTCGGCGGCCTGCCGGTGCTCGACCTCGAAGGTCTGTGGACCCGGTATGAGTCACCCGAACCGTTGCTCGCCGAGATCGCTGCGCTCGAGCCGGCCCACGCGACCGCCCGGATGCGTGAGATTTATGAAGAGCCGATCCGCGAGGACCTGATCCGGCTGCGGCTGAAGCAGATTCGCGACTCCGGCTGCACCGTCGCCGGCGCGTTGTCGCCGCAGCGCACCCAGGAGTTCTGGAAGGCCGTCGTCGACGCCGGCGTCGACCTGTTCGTCATTCGCGGCACCACCGTCTCGGCCGAGCACGTCTCGGGTCGGTCCGAGCCGCTGAACCTCAAGCGATTCATCTACGAACTCGACGTGCCGGTGATCGTCGGCGGGGTCGCCACCTACACGGCATCGCTGCACCTGATGCGTACCGGTGCGGCCGGCGTCCTGGTCGGCTTCGGTGGCGGAGCAGCACACACCACCCGGCAGACGCTCGGCATCCAGGTGCCGCTGGCGTCCGCCGTGGCCGACGTCGCCGCCGCTCGTCGCGACTACATGGACGAGACCGGCGGCCGCTACGTCCACGTCATCGCCGACGGGGGCATGGGCACCAGCGGCGACATCGTCAAGGCCATCGCCTGCGGTGCGGACGCGGTGATGCTCGGCGCCGCCCTGGCGCGAGCCACCGAGGCACCCGGACGCGGTTTCCACTGGGGCTCCGAGGCGCACCACTCCGAACTACCGCGTGGCGAGCGGGTCGAGGTCGGCTCGGTCGGATCACTCGAGGAGATCCTCGTCGGCCCTGGTCTCGGCGCCGACGGCACGACCAATGTCATCGGTGCGCTGAAGCGCGCGATGGCCACGACGGGTTACCTCGAACTCAAGGAATTCCAGCGGGTCGAGGTCATCGTCGCCCCGCATCAGAAGAGCTGACCATCCCGGCGAAGGTCAGCAGATCCGCCCGGTTGACGTCGGATTCCTGCGGACTTTCGGTGTTCGTTGGACGGGTCTCGGCGTTGGGGTGACGTTGGCGGCGATGCGTTCTACTGTGGAGTAATGACCGACCTGCTGAACTCCACGCACGACTCGACGCACCCCTCCGGGCAGGATCCGGCGGGTCGGGAGCAGAGCCGTCCGCCGCACGTCATCGCACCTGCCCTGGCTGCCCGCCTCGCGCGTAGGGCGCTGACCTCCCCGGGAGCCGCGACGTTCGACTGCGTCACGCCGATGACAGGCGGGGTCTTGGGCACGATCCCGCAGAGTTCGGTGGACGACGTAGATATCGCCTACCGCACCGCGCGGTCGGTGCAGCCGCGGTGGGCAGCGTTGTCGGTGCAACAGCGGGCCAGGTTCCTGCTGGAACTGCACGACCTCGTCCTGGACAACCAGGCCGAGTTGCTGGACCTGATCCAGCTCGAGTCGGGAAAATCGCGCCGCCACGCGTTCGACGAGGTGCTGGACGTGGCGGGTGTGAGCCGGCACTACGCGCGCAAGGGCCCGTCGTACCTGGCCACCAAGCGTCGTCTCGGCGCACTGCCGATGCTCAGCCAAGCTCGCGAACTGCGCCACCCCAAGGGCGTCGTCGGTGTCGTCGCGCCCTGGAACTACCCGCTGTCGATGTCGATCACCGACGTCCTGCCGGCACTGCTGGCGGGCAACGCGGTCGTCCTGCGTCCGGACAACAAGAGTGCGCTGACCGCGCTGAGTGCGGTGGAACTCATCGACCGCGCCGGCCTGCCGGAGGGGCTCCTGCAGGTCGTCCTCGGTGACGGCCCGACCATCGGTAACGCGGTGTTGGAGCGCGCCGACTACGTCATGTTCACCGGCTCGACGGCGACCGGTCGCAAGGTCGCCGCGGCCGCCGGCGAACGGTTGGTGGGTGCGTCCCTCGAACTGGGTGGCAAGAACCCGATGTACATTGCGCAGGACGCGAACCTCGAACTCGCCGCCGAATGCGCAGTGCGTGCGATGTTCTCCTCGGCCGGTCAGCTGTGCATCTCGGTGGAGCGGCTCATCCTGCACGAGGAGATCGCCGACGACTTCCTCGCGGTGTTCGTGCCCATGGTGGCGGACATGAAGCTCGGGCCGCAGCTGGAGTGGGGCACCGACATGGGTTCGTTGATCTCCGCCGAGCAGCTTGAGCGGGTCAGCGCGCACGTCGACGATGCGGTCGCGGCAGGAGCGAAGGTGCTCACCGGTGGCAAGGCGCGCCCAGATCTCGGTCCGTACTTCTACGAACCGACCGTGCTCGACGGCGTCACCGAGGAGATGGACGTCTGCCGCACGGAGACGTTCGGTCCGGTCGTCTCGGTGTACCGGGTCGCCGACGACGCCGCCGCAGTCGCGAAGGCCAACGATTCCGAGTACGGACTCAACGCGTCAGTGTGGACGCGGGACACGGCGCGCGGTCGCCGTATTGCGAATCAGATCCGTTGCGGCACAGTCAATGTCAACGAGGGCTATGTCGCGGCCTGGGGGAGCAACGGTGCGCCGATGGGTGGCATGAAGCAGTCCGGTATCGGTCGCCGGCACGGCGCCGAGGGCATCCAGAAGTACACCGAGAGCCAGAACGTCACCGTGCAGCACGGTCCGGGATTCGTGATTCCGAAGGGCATGTCGCAGAAGGCGTGGGCCCGGATGATGACCTCCGGCCTGAAGGTGATGAAGAAGGCGGGTCTGTCATGAGCGTCGAGGAGCACCTGCTCGACTACGACGTCGTGGTGGTGGGATCGGGGTTCGGCGGGTCGGTCGCCGCGTTACGCCTGGCCGAGAAGGGCTACGCCCTCCACGTCTTCGAGGCCGGCCGCCGGTTCGAGGACGACGAGTTCGCCGAGACCTCGTGGGACGCGCGCCGTTACCTGTGGGCGCCTGCGCTGAAGTGCTTCGGTGTGCAGCGGATCCACAAACTGCCTGACGTGATGATCCTGGCCGGGGCCGGAGTGGGCGGTGGGTCGCTCAACTACGCGAACACGCTGTACAAGCCCACGGCTGCGTTCTTCAAGGACGCGCAGTGGGCGAACATCACCGACTGGGACGAGGAACTCTCCCCGCACTACGAGACGGCGAAACGGATGCTCGGCGTCGTCGAGGAGAACCCGTGCGACGGCCCGGTGGAGCAACTGATGCGGGACGTCGCGAGCGACCTCGGGGTCGCCGACTCCTTCCGCAAGACGCCGGTCGGGGTGTTCTTCGGTGAGTCGGGAAAGACCGTCGACGACCCCTATTTCGGCGGTGAGGGGCCTGCGCGCACCGGGTGCACCGAGTGCGGCAACTGCATGGTCGGCTGTCGCGTCGGCGCGAAGAACACCTTGATGAAGAACTACATCGCGCTGGCCGAACGGCGCGGCGTCGAGTTCGAGGCGTTGCGGACCGTCGTCGATCTGGAAGCGTTGCCCGAGGGTGGTTTTCGGGTCACCACCGAGCGGTCCGGCGCGTGGCTGTCCAAGGATCGTCGCAGCGTGACCGCGGGACAGGTCGTCCTGGCCGCCGGCACCTGGGGTACCCAGACACTGCTGCACGGGTTGAAGGCATCGGGACGTCTGCCGCAGCTGTCCGAGTGCCTCGGTCTGCTCACTCGCACCAACTCCGAAGCCCTCGGCGGCGCGGCGACCGCGAAGGTCCCCGCAGACATGGACCTGTCCAAGGGCGTCGCGATCACCACCTCGTTCCACGTCGACGACGCCACCCATGTCGAGAACGTCCGTTACGGCGCGGGTTCGAACGCGATGGGTCTGCTCACCGCGTTGCTGGTGAACGGCGACAATGGACCGCTGGGGAAGGCCAAGGACTTTGCCGGGCAGTTCGCCAAGCAGCCGATGTCGGCGCTTCGCATCGCAGCCGGACCGAGGTGGTCGGAGCGCACCATCATCGCGCTGGTCATGCAGACGATCGACAATTCGATCACGGTCTCCGGACGGCGCCGCTTCGGCAAGGTTCGCCTGACCAGCCGTCAGGGTCACGGTCAGCCCAACCCGAAGTGGATTCCGCAGGGGCACGAGGCGATTCGCGCCATGGCTGATCGACTGCAGGTGGTCGCCAAGGAGAAGGCACTCCCCGGCGGCACGTGGGGCGAGATCTTCGGAATCCCGCTGACCGCCCACTTCCTGGGCGGGGTCGTGATCTCCGATTCACCGGAGCGCGGCGTCCTCGACCCCTACCACCGCGTCTGGGGACACCCTGATCTGCACGTCGTCGACGGCTCAGCCATCTCGGCCAACCTGGGTGTGAACCCGTCGCTGACGATCACCGCCCAGGCCGAACGGGCGATGGCCTGCTGGCCGGCGATGGGGGAGCGGGACGAGCGTCCGGCGCAGGGCGAGCCCTATCGGCGCCTCGACGTGCCTGCCGCTCGAGTCCCCGGCGTCGACCTCGGCCTGCCGACCACCCGTCCCGCCTGACTACAGGTGTAGCGGCTTAGGCTGGCCAGGTGCTGCGTCGACTGTTCACCCTGCGCTGGACCGCGTTGCTGATCCTGCTCGCAGTGGTCGTCGGCGGCGTGGGTTTCGCCGGGCTGTGGCAGCTCAACGTGGCCAAGGATCGCGGCACCAACCAGGAGGTCGCCAAGGCCCCGACCAAGCCGGTGGTCCCGATCACCGAGCTGCTGAAACCGCACGAGACGTTTCCTGCGGTCGAGTCGTCCCGCCGCGTCACCGCACAGGGCCGTTACGAACCCGACAAACAGTTCCTGGTCGCAGACCGCCGCCTCGACGGGCAGTCCGGCTACTGGGTCGTGACGCCCATGATTCAGCGGACGACGGGCGCCCGACTGGTGATCCTGCGGGGATTCGTGACCTCCCCGTCCGCCGCCTCGAAGCCGACGCGCAACGATGTGACGGTGACCGGCGGTATGGCGCCGGGTGAATCTCCTTCTGTCGGAACGTATCCCGCGGGACAATCGGGTTCGATCGACCTTCCGGCCAAGCTCAACGAGTGGGGCGGAGACCTCTACAACGCTTTCCTGTTCGCTGTCGAGGAGAAGCCGAATGCGACGGACGACTCGATCACCCGCGTCCCGCCACCCCCGCCGAACCCGACGCACGGGTTCCGGTTCGTGAACCTGATGTACGCCTTCCAGTGGTGGGTCTTCGCGATCTTCGCCATCTACGTCTTCTGGCGGATGTTGCGCGACGACGTGTACGGACCACCCGAGCGTCGCCGCCGCCCGACGTCCACCGACAATGAACCGACCGCCGTCGAGGAGAGCAATGTCTGAGCAGTACCCGATCGAGGACCCACAGCGAGTCCGCAGCGCCCTGACCTTCTTCCGCATCACCGCGCTGATCGCCGGAGTCGCGCTGATCGTGTTGGTGGTGGAGATGGTGCTCAAGTACGGGATGGACAACGACGCCCTGTCGTGGTGGTCACCGGTGCACGGGCTGCTGTTCATGGGTTTCGTCGCGGCCACCTACAACCTCGGCAGCAAGCTGCGCTGGCCCATGGGGCGCATGGTCGGATACATCCTCACCGCGTTCGTGCCACTGCTGTCGTTCTGGCTGGAGAAGAAGGTCACTCGTGAGGTGCAGGGGCAGCTGGCCGGGGCAGGGCACCCCGCTCGATAGACTCGGGCGGTGACCGCTCCGCTTCAGGAACACCCCGTCCTCGTCGTCGACTTCGGCGCCCAATACGCCCAGCTCATCGCACGCCGTGTGCGCGAGGCCAACCTCTACAGCGAGGTCGTCCCGCACACGATGAGCGCGGCCGAGATGCTCGCCAAGGAGCCGGCCGCGATCGTGCTCTCCGGCGGCCCGTCATCGGTCTACGCTGAAGGTGCGCCCTCGCTCGAACCCGCCCTGTTGGACGGCGGCGTGCCGGTGCTCGGTATCTGTTACGGCTTCCAGGCGATGGTCAACGCGATGGGTGGCACGGTCGAACACACCGGACTGCGTGAGTACGGCGCCACCGAGGCCTCGATCACCGACACGTCCTCCACCTTGTTCAACGGTCAGCCCAGCGAGCAGTCGGTGTGGATGAGCCACGGTGACTCGGCGTCCAAGGCGCCGGACGGTGTCCGCGTCACCGCGACCACGCCGGGTGCCGAGGTCGCTGCATTCGAGGACGACGACCGCAAGCTCTACGGCGTGCAATGGCACCCGGAAGTCATGCACTCCACCTTCGGTCAGCGCGTGATGGAGAACTTCCTGTGGCGTGGCGCCGGTCTCGAAGCCGACTGGACCCCGGACGCGATGGTCGAGGAACTCGCCGCCGAGGTGAAGGAGAAGATCGGTGAAGACCGCGCGATCTGCGCTCTCTCCGGCGGCGTCGACTCGTCCGTGGCGGCAGCCCTCGTCCAGAAGGCCGTCGGCGATCAGTTGACCTGCGTGTTCGTCGACCACGGTCTGCTGCGTGATGGCGAGGCCGAGCAGGTGGAGAAGGACTTCGTCGCCGCGACAGGGGTCGACCTGGTCGTGATCGATGCTAAGGACCGCTACCTCGAGGCGCTCGCCGGAGTCAGTGACCCGGAGGAGAAGCGCAAGATCATCGGACGCGAGTTCATCCGCGTGTTCGAGCAGGCCGCCCGCGACATCGTGGCGGACCGTGGCGACGAGGAACACCCGGTCAAGTGGTTGGTGCAGGGCACGCTCTACCCGGACGTCGTCGAATCCGGTGGGGGTACGGGCGCTGCGAACATCAAGTCGCACCACAACGTCGGCGGCTTGCCCGACGACATCCAGTTCAAGCTGGTCGAACCATTGCGCTCGCTGTTCAAGGACGAGGTGCGCAAGGTCGGCCTCGAACTCGGCGTGCCCGAGGACATCGTCTGGCGCCAGCCGTTCCCGGGCCCCGGCCTCGGTATCCGAATCGTCGGTGAGGTCACGGCCGAGCGACTGGACATCCTGCGCGCTGCCGACAAGATCGCCCGCGAGGAACTCACCGCCGCCGGGCTCGACCGCGACATCTGGCAGTGCCCGGTGGTGTTGCTCGCCGACGTCCGCTCGGTGGGTGTGCAGGGCGACGGACGCACCTACGGTCACCCGATCGTGCTGCGCCCGGTGTCGTCCGAGGACGCGATGACCGCCGACTGGACGCGCGTGCCCTACGACGTGCTCGCCAAGACCTCGAACCGCATCACCAACGAGGTGTCCGAGGTCAACCGCGTCGTCCTGGACGTCACGAGCAAGCCGCCGGGAACCATTGAATGGGAGTGAGCTGATCCATCGACCCCGGGGTGGGAAGCCGCCGGGGACCATCGAGTGGGAGTGATTCTCTGACAGCAGCCGCAATAACGACCGGATCCCTTGACTACGCCTGTAGTCAAGGGATCCGGTCGTCATCGGGGCCGATCGAGATCAGTCGCCCATGTCCTCCAGTTCCATGCCCTTGGTCTCGCGCACCCACTTCTTGACGAAGATGAACGACAGCACCGCGAACACTGCGTAGATGCCGTACGTGATGCCGAGCGACACGTCACGCAGCGACGGGAAGCTGACGGTGACGACCCAGTTGGCGACCCACTGGGCGCCGGCGGCCAGGGCGAGCGCAGCGGCGCGCATCCGGTTGGGGAAGGTCTCGCCGAGAAGCACCCAGACGATGGGTCCCCAGGACATGCCGAACGCGACCACGAACACGTTGGCCGCGACGAGGGCGGTGATGCCCTGCGCGTCGCTCAACTGTGGGGTGGCCTCACCGTCGACGGTGACGACCTGCGCGGTCTGGAACACGAACGCCATCACCGACAGTGAGACGGCCATTCCGGCAGAACCGATGAGCAGCAACGGTTTACGCCCGACCTTGTCGACGCTGGCGATCGCGATGAGCGTGGTGACGATGTTGACGACCGAGGTGATGACGGTGATCTTGAACGAGTCCTGCTCGCTGAATCCGACGGCCTCCCAGAGCACGTTGGAGTAGTAGAAGATCACGTTGATGCCGACGAACTGCTGGAAGACCGACAACCCGATGCCGATCCAGACGATTGGCATGAGTCCGAGCGCGGGTCCCTTGAGGTCGGCCATCGACGGCTTGTCCTCGCGGTGCAGCGACCGCTGGATCCGGTCGATCTTCACCTCGAGGTTGCGCTGACCGAGCAAGGTGGAGAGCACCTTGCGAGCTTCGGGGATCTTGTGGGTGGCGATCAGGTAACGCGGCGACTCAGGGATGGTGGTCGACAACAGTCCGTAGATCACCGCGGGGACGGCCATCGCGAGGAACATCCAACGCCAGGCCTCCAGCCCGAGCCAGAGCTCGTCGTGTGACGATCCTGCAGCAGCGGCGAGCAGGTAGTCGACCAGCAGCGAGGTGAAGATGCCGGTGACGATCGCGAGTTGCTGCAGGGACCCGAGTCGCCCACGGATAGCTGCGGGAGCGATCTCGGCGATGTAGGCAGGCGCAATCACCGAGGCCGCACCGACGCCGAGACCGCCGACGATGCGGAACAACACGACCATCCACAGACTCTGGGCGAAACCGGTGCCGATCGCGCTGATGAAGAACAGAATGGCGGCGAGCTTCATGACCGACAGGCGCCCGACCTTGTCCGCCAGGCGTCCGGCGTACACAGCACCCGCCGCGGCACCGAGCAGGGCGGACGCGACCGCGAATCCGAGGGAAGCGGAACCGACCTCGAACTTCCTTTCGATCGCGGAGACTGCACCGTTGATGACCGCGCTGTCGTAGCCGAACAGGAATCCGCCGAGCGCCGCGACGGACGCGATCCGGACGGCGCTCTTGCCACTTGCGGTGTCGGAGTTGTCGTAGATCGATTCCTCGTCCGAAATCGGGCCGTGTTCGCTCATGGCCGTCTCGCTTCCTACTGATGTGGCGGGTGTGAGGGTGGTGTCAGAGAACGCTACGCCTGGGTCAGGCGAGCAGGGGAGCTCTCGTCCAGCCAGGTGTGAGCGATCTGGCGGAGCAATTTGCCGGCATCGTGCGTTGAGCACGGTGATGTCCACGATCGACCGCACCCAGAACCTTCGCCGGACCTCGTCCCGCTCGACGCAGCCACCTGCCTCGGCAGTGTTCGTGCTGCTCGCAGCGATGCTCGGATCAGCCCTGACCGGTGCCGTCCTGGTGAAGGTGTTCCTGCACAATCTCACCGGTGCCCGTCTGGACAACCGGTTGATGAGTTTCCTGGGCGGCCCACCCGAGGCGTTCGACCGGATCAACGCGTGGAGTGGCACCGTGTCACCGGTCACCGTCCTCGCGATCCTGGCGGTGACGACATTCGTCGCGATCCGACGTGATCGTCACGCAGTCGCTGCAGCTACCGTGCTGGCAGTCCTGGGTGCCACGGCGACTACTCAGGTGCTCAAGCACGGAGTGTTCGAACGCGTCGGCAGCCTGCCGAACTCACTGCCGAGCGGTCACACGACGGCGGCGATGTTGTGGGCCATCGGCGCCGTCCTTGTGTCATCGCGCGGTTGGCGCCCTGTCGTGACAGTCGTCGGCGCGATCGTGGCCAGCACGATCGGAGTCGGCACGATCGCCGGACGCTGGCACCGTCCCTCCGACATCGCCGCGGCGGCGGCAGTCTGCCTCGGTTGGGCCGCCCTCGCCGTCCTGGTCGCAACGCTCGTCCAACGCGGGGCCCGACCCGCACATTCGCGCCCGACGGGGGACTACCTGAAGATGCTCGGCGTGGTGGTCCTCGTGTCGTGCCTGGCCTTCTTCGCACTCGGTTTTGTGCTCGGCGGCCAGGGGATCGAACAGGTTGCAGCGCTGGCCGTCCTCCTCGGCATGGTGATCGTCTGCGCCGGCACCGTCACGCTGGTCGCGTGGCTGGCTGACCGCGAACTCGCCTGAGCCTCAGTCGTCCTCGGCCGCATGCGCGGCCTTGGGTCCCATCCACCATGCGAGCCAACCCAGTGCGCCGAGCGGGATCTCGGCCACGTTGGTGAAGATCGCGTAGAGCAGGGCGCCGGCCGCGGCGGAGGTGTGGTCGGCGCCCCAACTACCCAGCACCAGGATGATGCCGGCCTCGGCCACGCCCAGACCCCCCGGGGTGATGCCGACGGCGCGCAGCAGGCTACCGATGGCGTACGCGGCAAACAGGTCGGTCACCGGCAGGTCCACACCGACCGCCCGCATGATCTGCCAGAAGAGCACGAACCAGATCAGCAGTTGTCCGACCACCCCGAGCGTCATCGGGAACCAACCACGCCGGGTGAGGGCGGACATCCGCGACTGTTGGTCGACGAGCAGGTGCTCGAGGCGCGGTTGGCGACCTTTGCGCACCCGAGCGATGAGCGGGCTGACTCGGCGGTCCAGCCAGGAGCCGAGCTTTCGGGTACGGACCGGGCTGGTGAGCGCGACGATGAAGCCGACCAGGAGCAGCAGGCCGGCGACCCCGCCCCACCAGGCGCCGTTGCTCACCGCCGGTGGGAGGTCGTGCTTGTTGCGGGAAACCAGCACGATCCCGAGGAGCGGCAAGGCGATCCGCGCCAGGACGTTCCACACACCGCTGACGATGAGACCGGTGGAGATGGCCCGTCGTTTGAATCCCCACGACCGCAGGATCACCCAACTGGCGGCGAGCGCCGTCGCACCGCCGCCGGGCATCGTGTTGGCGACGGCAGAGCCGGTGACGTTGACGATCGCGGCCCGCGTATGACTGATTCCCGGCCAGGACGCGGTGAGCGTGAAGGTGTAGATCCACAGGCCGGCCAGCATGAGCGCGGCGAATCCGAGTGAGGGGAGCAGACCGACCGTCTGCAGCCGAACTCCGATCTCCGTCCAGGTGGTCTTGGCCAGCCAGGGCAGCCCCCAGATGATGAGGGCGGCTGCCAGCCCCATGCCGAGCAGCGCGTTGACCGCGCTCTTCCAGGTGAACTTGGGCATCTCGGGCTGGACATCGATGGTGTCCTGCGCGAGTTCCATGTCGGGTTCGGTCATGCGAGCCCCGCGAAGACGTCCCGGGCGACCGGGCCCTCGTGGGCCGGGTCGACGAACCATTCGCGACCGAACACCAGGTCGTAGACCGGGCGCGGAATGCGAAGGAACGCCGCGAGCGTGCGGTCGCCGTCGTCCGCGGTTGCCTGGGACGCGTGCGCTGCCATCGCGGCGCGCTTGGCGGCGATGTGCCGGTGCACGTCGATTCGATGGGTGATGTTCTTGCGGGCGGTGAACGCCCGCTCGTAGACCTCGATGTCGAACGCGTCCGGGAAGGTGTAGACCTTCGACACAGCTTTGAGAGCGCCGACCAGAAGGTCGCGCGGAACGGTCGCCTCCAGCACCCGTTTCGTGCCCGCCATCTCGGCGGCGAGCGCACCGACCTCGTGCACCCGAACGTGGTCGCGGTGGCCGTAGCCGCCGCCCGGGTCGTAGCTGGTCAGGACGTCGGCGTCCTCCTCGTCGAGCACCTCGGCCAGCCGTCCGGCGGCCTCGTCCGCGGGCGCGGTGACGAACCCGTTGGCAGGAGCTTGGCCTTCCATCCCCGAATCGGCGTAACCGAGGTGGACGACACGGGCCACCCCGAGTGCGTCCGCGCTGCGCCGGAGTTCGGCGAGCCGGCGCGCGCCGAGCCCGCCGTCGTCCCGATATTCACCTGCCGCCAAACCGAGCCCCCCGTCGGTCGCTGTCACGAGCACCACCCGGTGCCCTGCGGCGGCGGCCTTGGCCATCGTGCCGCTTGTGAGCAGGGCTTCATCGTCAGGGTGTGCGTGGAACGTCACCAGTGTGTGCGACATCGCGGACATTCTCGCGCATGACATGCTTACGCCCGTGAAGGTGGCCCTGTTGTCGGACTGCTACCTGCCCAGGCTGGGCGGTATCGAGGTCCAAGTACACGATCTGGCCCGTCACCTCACCCGCGCCGGGCACGAGGTTGTCGCCTTCACCGCCACCCGCGAGCCGGGCCAGCGACGCAACGAACTCGAGATCATCGACGGTATCCCTGTGCACCGCTTGGCGATCCCGATGCCGCACGGCCTGCCGATCAACCCGCTCGCCCCGCCGACGTTGCGTCGTCTGCTGCGTGCGGGACAGTTCGATGTTGCCCACGTCCATATGGGGGTCGTTGCGCCGTTCTCGATGGACTGCGCCCGGGTCGCGCTCGACCTGGATCTGCCGACCGCCGTCACCTGGCACTCGCTGCACGCCCGGATGGAGGCGCCGATCCGCCTGGCGGGTTATGTCGCGCGGTGGGCCAAATCGGGTGCCGCGCTGTCTGCGGTCTCCGGTGTCGCGGCGGCGCCGGTGATGTCGCTGGCCGGGCTGCAGCACAAGGTCGCGATCCTGCCCAACGGCATCGACACCCAGCAGTGGGCACCGTTGCCGCGTGCGCCCAAGAGTCCGGACGAGCCGGTACGCATCGTGTCGGCGATGCGTCTGATGGGTCGCAAGCGCCCCCTCGAACTGCTCGACCTCGTGCACGAGGCACGCCGTCAGGTGCCGGACGTCGACGTTCGGCTCGAGGTACTGGGGGAGGGACCGCTGCGCGGAAAGGTCGAGAGCAAAGTGAGGCGCCTGCGTGCGCAGAACTGGTTCAGCGCGCCCGGACGAATGACGCGGATGCAGGTACAGGAGCGGTATCGCCTCTCCGACATCTACATCGCGCCGGCGGAGCTCGAGGCCTTCGGTATCGCGGCGCTCGAGGCACGGACCATCGGGCTCCCGATCGTGGCGCCGCGCAAGAGCGGGGTGTCGGAGTTCGTGGAGCATCGCGTCAATGGCCTGCTCGCGGGCGACGACGCCGGTATGTCGGACGCGCTCGTCCGGCTCCTCACCGACGTCTCGATGCGGGAGAAGATGATCGCGCACAACACGTCGGTGCTGCCGAAGGAGTCGTGGCCGAGCGTCGTGCAGATGGTCGAGGCGGAGTACGAGCGCGCGATCGAGCAGATGAACGAGCGCTAGAACAGACGCTCTTCCTTCACCTCACGGGGTTCTTCCAGGTCAAGCAGGAAACGCTTGCGATCCAGGCCCCAGTGGCCGGGGTAGTAGATGTTGACGATCGAGTCATCGTCCGCGACGATCGTCAGCTACCCGATGACGGACTCCAGTACACAGTGCTTCATGACGTGTAGACGCTGGAGCAGCCTCGGATGTGAGTCGGTCTGAATCGTCGGAACCGCTTTCGTTTGGACCCGTTGCGTTGTCTACTGGGGTATGTCCTTCGTCCGCCCGCTGGTCGCCGACTCGTGGCGCCGTTCGCTCGACGCCGGCGTTCGCGCGAGCGAGGAGCAGGCACCGCTGGTGCTCAGTGGCGGCTCGCTCGAGGACTATCGCCGCGCGCATCCGCTGTGGCGCGCGATGCCGGTGCTGCACGACGTGCTCGAACAGGCGATCGTCGATTGCGATGCGCTGTTGGCGGTGGCCGACGAGAACGGGCAGTTGCTGTTCGTTCGGGGGAGCAACGACGCGCTCGACAAGGCGGAGCGGATCGGTTTCGCAGAGGGTGCCTCCTGGGACGAGCGGGTGGTCGGCACGAACGCGCCCGGCACCGCGATCGCGCTCGGCGAGCCGGTCGTCGTCCGCCAGCAGGAACATTTCCTGGAGTCGGTGCACCGCTGGTCGTGCGTTGCGGTGCCGATCCGCGACCCGCACAGCGGCGGGGTCATCGGTGCCGTCGACGTCACCGGCGCAGACCACATCGTCGTCCCGCAGACGATGGCGATGCTGCGTGCCGCGGCCCGATTGGCCGAGATGGAGTTGCACCGCATCGGTTCGCCGGCCCCCACCGGGGTGCGTCTCAGCGGGCTCGGGGTCGACTCGGCGGTGGTGTCCGTCGGCGAGCGCACGGTCGCTTTGAGCCCACGCCACAGCGAGATCGTCACCCTGCTGGCCGGTCGCCCCGACGGCATGTCGGGCGATGAGATCGCCTGCGGCCTCTACGAGTTCGAGTCGGGTCGATCGACCGTGCGGGCCGAACTGCAACGGCTGCGGACGGTGCTCGGCGACGACCTGTTCGCCTCCCGGCCCTATCGACTGCTCATGCCGGTGCACAGCGACTGGTCGGTCGTGCTCGACCTGTTGGAGCGGGGCGACGTCGCCGGAGCCGTGCAGCGATACCGCGGCCCGTTGCTGCCGCGCTCGGACGCACCGGGCGTCGTCGAACTGCGCGAGCGGGTGCATGCGGCGCTCGCAGCCGCGGTGCGGTCGAGCGGACGCAGCGACCTGCTGATGTCGTGGACGCGGCACCCTTGGGGAGCCGACGACCACGAGGCGTGGGCCGCCCTCGCCGGCTTGCTACCGATCGGGTCACCGATGCGCTCGGTGGCGCAGGCGCACCTCCAACGTCTGGCCTGACCCGGCTTCTACCGTCGGCGGGATGCCCGCGTTCCGCTGATCGGACCGCCCGACGAAGGCGGCGCAGATGTTGCAACGTCGATGCAACGTCGACGTGATTAGCATCACACTCATCGCACCAACAACGACGATGGGAGACAGCGATGCCTGTGTTCGAGCGCCCCGGCACGTCCGGTTCGAAGATCAAGGTCGAGGACCGATACGGCCACTACATCGGCGGCGAGTTCGTCCCGCCCAAGAAGGGCGAGTACTTCGACAACTACGCCCCGCAGACCGGCCAGGTGTTCACCCAGGTGGGTCGAGGCACCGCCGAGGACATCGAAGCTGCGCTCGACGCGGCCCACAACGCGGCCGACTCGTGGGGACGCACGTCCGCCACCGACCGCTCCAACATTCTGCTGAAGATCGCCGACGTCATGGAGGCGAACCTCGAGGACATCGCGGTCATCGAGTCCTGGGACAACGGCAAGGCCGTGCGCGAGACGCTCGCCGCCGACATCCCGCTCGCGATCGACCACTTCCGCTACTTCGCCGGAGCGCTGCGCGGCCAGGAGGGCAGCATCAGCGAGATCGACGAGAACACGATCGCCTACCACTTCCACGAGCCGCTGGGCGTCGTCGGCCAGATCATCCCGTGGAACTTCCCGATCCTGATGGCGGTGTGGAAGCTTGCCCCGGCGCTCGCCGCCGGCAACGCGGTCGTGTTGAAGCCGGCCGAGCAGACCCCGTGGTCGATCCTCAAGCTCGCCGAACTCATCGGTCCCCTGCTTCCCCCGGGCGTGCTCAACATCGTCAACGGGTTCGGCACCGAGGCCGGCAAGCCGCTGGCCTCCAGCCCGCGCATCGCCAAGATCGCCTTCACCGGCGAGACCACGACCGGCCGGCTGATCATGCAGTACGCCAGCCAGAACATCATCCCGGTGACCCTGGAGCTCGGTGGCAAGTCGCCGAACATCTTCTTCGACAGCGTCGCCTCGCAGAACGACGCGTTCTATGACAAGGCGCAGGAGGGCTTCGCAATGTTCGCCCTCAACCAGGGCGAGATCTGCACCTGTCCCTCGCGCGCGCTCGTCCAGAGTTCGATCTACAGCGACTTCATGAAGGACGCTGTTGCTCGCGTCGAGAAGATCAAGATGGGCAACCCGCTCGACACCGAGACCACGATGGGTGCGCAGGCGTCCAACGATCAGCTCGAGAAGATCAAGAGCTACCTCGACATCGGCAAGCAGGAGGGCGCGAAGGTGCTCACCGGCGGGGACGTCGCCTCGCTCGGGGGCGATCTCGACGGCGGCTACTACGTGCAGCCGACCGTGTTCGAGGGCGACAACTCGATGCGGATCTTCCAGGAGGAGATCTTCGGGCCGGTCGTCTCGGTCACCAGCTTCGACGAGGAGGCCGACGCGCTGAAGACCGCCAACGACACCCTGTACGGCTTGGGTGCCGGCGTGTGGTCGCGCGACGGCGCGCAGGCTTACCGGATGGGCCGCGGCATCAAAGCCG
This sequence comes from Yimella radicis, assembly GCF_054778255.1. Lineage (NCBI taxonomy): Bacteria > Bacillati > Actinomycetota > Actinomycetes > Micrococcales > Dermacoccaceae > Yimella > Yimella radicis. Next base: position 263,868 of record NZ_BAAGZR010000007.1, on the reverse strand, counting down.
GACGCGTCTGGACCAACTGTTACCACGCCTACCCGGCGCACGCCGCGTTCGGTGGCTACAAGCAGTCCGGCATCGGCCGCGAGAACCACAAGATGATGCTCGATCACTACCAGCAGACGAAGAACCTGCTCGTGTCCTACTCCCCGGACGCGCTCGGATTCTTCTGAGCCGACGACCCGCCCTGATGCCCCGGTAGCAGGCCTCGCGCCTGTTACCGGGGCCATCCCGTCCTCGGACGCATGCCCGCACCTCAAGGAGAAGGAAACCGGATGAGCACCGAATCGAAGGTTGCCAAGGCGGTGAACGATGTCGACTGCGTCGCGTTCACCGACGCGGCCGCACAACTCGTGGCGAAACTGGTCGATCGCAACGGACCGGTGATGTTCCACCAGTCCGGCGGATGCTGCGACGGCAGCGCCCCCATGTGTTACCCGGTCGGCGACTTCATGATCGGCGACGTCGACGTGCTGCTGCAGCGGGTGCAGCTGCCCGGCGTCGCCGAACCGGTCCCGTTCTACATGAGCTCCTCGCAGTACGAGTACTGGAAGCACACTCACCTCACAGTCGACGTCGTGCCGGGACGCGGCAGCGGATTCTCGCTCGAGGCGCCCGAAGGAGTGCGCTTCCTCATCCGGTCGCGAATGTTCGACGAAGACGAACTGCGCGGTCTCGGACTGCTGTGAATCGGGTGGCCGGCACGCAGCGGGGCCTGTCGAAGTTCCAGGCCCCGGAAGTTGTCTTCGGCCCCGGTTCCATCGACGAAGCGGGGTTCGCGGCGGGACGTATGGGCGCCCGCCGACCGTTCGTCGTCACCGATCCCGGCATCGTCGCGGCGGGCTGGGCCGACCGGTTGATCGACCTGTTGCGCGCCGCCGGGCTCGACCCGCAGGTCTGGAGTGCGGTCAGCCAGAACCCCAAGGACCACGAGGTTCGGGCAGCCTACGAGCACTACCGCAGCCGCGGCGCCGACGTCATCGTCGGCATCGGTGGCGGCTCGGTGATGGACGCCGCGAAGGGCGTCGCAGTCGTCGCGGGCAACGGCGGCGACATCCTCGACTTCATCGGCGTCGATCAGATGGCGCACCCGCTCCCGCCGACGCTGATGATCCCGACGACGGCCGGCACCGGTGCGGACGTCTCGCAGTTCTGCATCGTCACCGACACCAAACGCTCGGTGAAGGTGACGATCATGGGCCGGACGCTGGTGCCTGAGGTGTCGATCACCGACCCCGACCTGCTGGTCACCATGCCGGCCTGGCTGACCGCCGCGACCGGGCTCGACGCCCTTACCCACGGCATCGAGGCATACGTCTCGCTGGCGCACAACCCGATCGCCGACCTGCATGCGCTCGCCGCGGTCGAAGGGGTCTGCACCCACCTGCGGTCGATGTTTCGGCAGCCCATCGACACCGAGTCGGGTGCCGGCATGGCACAGGCGAGCCTGAACGCCGGACTTGCGTTCAGCAACGCGATCCTCGGCGCTACCCACGCGATGAGTCACCAGGTCGGCGGCCTACTCGACGCACCGCACGGCGTCATCAACGGAGTGCTGCTGCCGCACGTGATTCGCTTCAACGCGCCGTGCCACCGGTTCGTGCAGCTCGCGCGGGCGGCGGGCCTGCCCGATGCGCGCGACGGCGCGCAGGCCGCAGAGTTCCTCGCCACCTGCGTCGAAGAACTCGGTCGTGACCTCGGCGTGCCGACCGGGCTTGCCGGGCTCGGCGTGAGCGCGCAGAACATCCCGACCCTGGCCCGCACCACCTTGCAAGACGCCTGCCTGACGACCAACCCGCGCCCGGCGTCGCAGGAGCAGATCGAGGCGTTGTTCGAGGCTGCGTTGTGATCAACGAACTCGATTCACTCACCGGCATCCGGTCGGGCAAGCGTTCCTACTACCGCGAATACGTGCGGTCCGACGAACGGCTGCACGGCACGCTTCGGGCGATGGACGCGATCTCCCAGGCGGTCGTGCGCACTGTCGAGGGCCCGCGTGAGTTGCTGCAGGAGGTCGTCGAGGCCGCGCGCAGCCACCTCGACGCCGACTGGGCCCTGCTGCTGATCGGCGGGGGAGAGTTCCCCGGCGCCCGTCCGCGGGTGCTCATGGCGCCGCGCGACGGCGACGTCGTGATCGAGGAGTACGGCCTTCCGCTGGAGGTGCGCCGCGAGGTCGGGGCGGTGCGCGGTGGTGCCGTGCCCGGCGACCGGGCCCAATGCGTCCGCGCTCCGATGATGCTCGAGGGTCGCGTCGTCGGCACGTTGTCGGCCCGACACCGGCTGCCGGAGGAGCCGGCCGACGCCGACATCGCTGTGCTGCGCATCCTGGCCAACCAGGCGGCGGTTTCGCTGCACACGTCCGAGCAGTTCCAAGCCGGACTGCTGCTGCACCGACGGGCGCAACGCCTCAACGCCGAAACCGAGGCGCAGCGACGCGACCTCAACGAACGAGACACCGCGTTGCGCCACGCAGAACACCGACTGCAGGTTGCCGCGCAGCGCGAGTTGGTGGAGGAGGAGCGTCAGCGGATCGCGCGCGAGTTGCACGACACCGTCACCCAGCAGGTGCTCTCAGTGGGAATGGCCCTGGAGATCGCTCGTGGTGACGCGGCCGCGTTGCCGGGCGGCGACACTCTTGGCGAACGTCTGGCGGGCACCCGCGACGTCGCCGGTCACGCGGTCGAGCAGCTGCGGCAGGCGATCTTTGCCCTGCGTCAGCCTCACAGCGACCGGGTGCAGTCGTTGGCCGAACTGCTCGAAGCGCTCGTCTTGCAGCACGTCGGGCCGCTGACCTTGCGCTTCCGGGTGGAGGGCGTCGAGGTGGAGGTGCCCGAGCAGGCACGACACGACCTGGTGCGCGCGGTCGGCGAAGCTTTGTTCAACGTCACCGTGCACGCTCAGGCGACCCGTGCCTACGTCCGATTGGTTTATCGCACAGGCGAATTGCGATTGATCGTCGCCGACGACGGCGACGGTGACCCGGCGCGTCTGCGCCGTCACCTCCGTCTCGCGCGCCGCACACCCGGCGACGGACGCCATCGCGGCCTGGCGAACATGGCGGAACGGGCAGAACGCCTGGGCGGAGCAATGAATGTGCGTCGCGCGCGCCTGGGAGGGGTGCGGATCGAGTTCCGCGTGCCGCTGCCAGTGATCATGACGCCGAGGGCGGCCAGCCCCGTAGGGAAGGAACAGTGATGAACGGACTGACGCCGACGACCGGCGAGCGCACGATCACCGTCGTGCTCGTCGACGACCATGCGGTCGTGCGGCAGGGCCTGCGCGCGATCCTCGAACGCGAGGACGACCTGTCGGTGGTCGCAGAGGCGTCGGACGCGCGCGAGGCGCTCGCCGTCGTGCGGCACACCGACCCGGCGGTCGTTGTGCTCGATCTCAAACTCACCACCCAGCAGGACGCCGACGGCATCGACCTGTGCAGCGACCTGATCGCGGCCCATCCCGGGCTTGCCGTGCTGGTGTTCAGCACCTTTGTCGACGACCAACTCGTGCTCGCCGCGGTGCGCGCGGGGGCCCGCGGATACGTGGTCAAGGACGTCGACACGTCCGGCCTCATCAAGGCGATCCGCGACGTGCACCGAGGCGGCAGCGCGTTCGATCCGCGTAGCGCAGCGGCGATGGTGCGCGGCGTGACCGCGCCGGCCGTCGAGGACACCAGCAAGATGACCAAACGAGAACTCGAAGTGCTCGCGCTGCTGGCCCACGGGCACTCCAACAAAGCGATCGGCAAGATGCTTTTCATCTCCGAGGCGACCGCGAAGTTTCACGTCGCCAACATCCTGCACAAGCTCGGTGTCTCCCGGCGCGCCGAAGCGGTCTACGCCGCGAGCAAGCTCGGCGTGATCTGACGACCAGCGAAAGGCGCCGGAACGCAGCGGGATTCAGCGGTCGATGACGAGCCAGCCACCGTGGTGCTCGTGCACCTCGAAGCACAGGCCGGTCTGCGCACCGAGCTCGGCGAGGTCGGCTGGGCCGATCGTGCGCACATGCCCGAAGGTCTCGTCGGCGACGTCTTCGTAGGGCACCCCGACGATCACTCGGCGGTCGGCCAGCCGCACCGCTTCGTCGAGCACCCGGCGCCCGTGCTCGGTGTCGACGTGTTCCAACAGGTGCACCGCGAGCACGGTGTCGACGCTGCGATCGGCGGCCGGCACATGCCCCGCGTCGGCCACCACGGTGGCGACCCGTGCGCCGAGCCGGGGAGCGACCGCACCGAGTAACTGCATGGTGCCCACGCTGAGGTCGGACGCGGTCACGTCCAGCCCCTGCGCGGCCAGCCGCAGGGCGAGAAATCCGAAGCAGCTGCCGAGTTCGTGCACCGAGTCGCCGAGCACGAGTTCGACGGCGTGGTCGTGCACCGGCCGGAATTCCTCTATCGCGCCACCAGGTCGTGCACCAGGAATCGACTCCTGACGAATCGTGTTGCGGTAGAACGATTCCCACGCAGTCAGTGGGTCGTCGGCGCAGGTCAACACGATGCCGGTGAACAACCGTTCGAACAGCTCGGGGCCACGCACCCAGCCCGGTTCGAACAGCTCGGTGTGCAGCAAGCCGGTCAGATCCTCGTCGAGATCGTCGACGCTCAGCTGGTGGGTGATCGCCAAGGGCTCACCGGCGTGCACCGTGAAGTGCGAGGTGTGCACGATCTCTCGGCCGGGCGGAGCCGGACCGCGGATCACCGTGACGCAGTCGTCGCGGTAGACCCCGCCGGGCGCCGAGCGCAGCGGGGACAAGATGTCCTGCGAGGTGTCCATCGCGCCCTCACGCCGGGGTGTGGATGCGATGGGAGAGGTCCTCCAGGCCGCCGAGTCCGCGCACGACCTGCACCCGGTCGCAGTACTCCGCGTAGAGCGGCAGGTCGCAGCGTCCGAGGCGCCAAGAGAACCTCGGCTCGGGCGTAAGCCACAACGTGCTGCGAGCACGCCGGGAGATCTCCTCGAAGGCGCGCAGGCCGGGGTCGTGCCCGTTGCCGCGTCCGTCTCCGAGCATGACGACCGTGGTGCGGTGGTTGAGCGCTGAGCCGTAGTCCTCCAGGAAGGTCTCGAAGACCGAGCCGTAGTCGGAGTCGGCGTCGACATCGATCGGTCCACCGCCGTCCGGGCCGGCCATGACGAGTTCCAGAGCACGGTCGAGGCGATGTTCGGCGAACAGGTCGGTGACCTCGGCGATGTCGGCAACGAAGCCGAAGGTGCGCACCGAGCTCACCAGCGATTGCAGGCTCTGCACCACCTGCAGGGTGAAGGCCGAGGTCGCGCGCACCGACAGCGACACATCGGCCAGCAGCAGCAGACGCGGGCGGTCGTGCGTCTTCGCGACGGTGATCGGCCGGAACGGAACGCCGTCGTACTTCATGTTTTGCCGCATGGTGCGGGCGGCGTCGACGGTGCCCGCCGCGCTGGTGCGGCGGCGCGCCCGCGGCGCACCGTGCAACCCGCGGATGAGGCGGCGCAGGTGGTCCTCGATCTCGGCTCGCTCCTGCTCGTGCAAGAGTTCGGCGCGGGCCGCGTCCTGGGCGCGCTCCTCGATCTCGGGGGCGGCGGCCAGTAAGCGTTCGAGGTGTTCGCGCAGCCGCTCGGGCAAGCCGGCGAGCAGCGGCGCGAGCTGCTCGCGCAGTGCCCTCAGGTCGGAGTCGCCGGCCGGACCCTCGTCGGGCAGGTCGCTCTCGGCGAGCCAGCCGAGTAGCGCCATCTCCTGGGCGACGCTGAGTTGTGCGTCGACCTCCAGCCCGGCGCGGTCGGTCAGCCTGCCGGGCAACCCCGGGTTCTGCAGCCGCCGGGTCGTCAGCTGCACCCGGGCGGCCTCGCCGCGCGGGTCGCTCTGGTCGTTCGACAACACGATCTCGTCGGTCGCCGAGGCCATGTCGAGCTTGTTGGCCTCCTGGTGCAGGTTGTACGACTGGGCGAGGTCCTCGCGGCGGAAGTAGTCGCGGATGTCGTCGGGCGCACCGTGCGAGTGGCCCTGTTGCGGGCTGTCGCCGGGGTCTTCACCGAGGGTGAACTGGTGAAGATCGCCGCTGTCGCTCAGGTCGTCGTGCGCGTGGCCGTGCTCTTCCGGCGCGGCCACGACCGCGCGCAGACCGAAGAACGCGGCGAAGACGTCCTGGAAAATCTCCAGGTCGCGGCGGTCTTTCACCAGGGTCACGCGCAGCGCGGACTCCAGCAGCTCGCGGTCGCCCAGCATGCCCGGTTGGGTCGCTGCCTGCAGCGCGTCGATGGTCTCCGCGACGCTGATCCGCATCCCGAACAACCGCAGCAACCGGACGAACCGGTGGATGGCACCCTGCACGGCGCGCCCCGATCAGAAGGTCCGACGGCGGGCCGTGCGGCGGGTGTCACGACCCGGATCGCCGTAGATGCCCTTGCCGTGGCGGCCCGGCTTGTCCTTCGCCGCCCGCACGGCGGAACCGTCCGGATCGGACGCGTAGGCAGAGTGATCGTGGTCGTGATCCCCATCCGAGTGGTCGTGGTCGTGGTCGCCGTGCCCGTGGCCATGCCCGTGGCCATGCCCGTGCCCGTGGGTGGGCAACTCCTCGGGCACCGTGGCGTTCGGGTCGACCAGCCGGGGGATCGCCTTGCGGGCCTCACTGACATCGCGCTCGTACTTCACGACGATGTTCAAGGTGTCGGACAGCACCTTCGACGACAGTTCGGACGCGCCGAGCACCGCCAGTGTGCGCGCCCAGTCGATCGTCTCGGAAATGCTCGGTGCCTTCCGTAGGTCGAGCTCGCGCAGGCCGCGCACCACCTCGACCAGCTGACTGGCCAGTGCGTCATCGAGGCCGGTGTCCTTGGAGCGGATGATGTCGAGTTCGCGTTCGGCGTCGGGGTAGTCGAGGAACAGGTGAAGGCAGCGGCGCTTGAGCGCGGCCGACAGGTCACGGGTGTTGTTGGAGGTGAGGATGACGTAGGGCTGGTGCTTGGCCCGCACCGTGCCGACCTCGGGGATCGAGATCTGGAACTCCGCGAGCAACTCCAGCAGCACGGCCTCGAGGGCTTCGTCGGCGCGGTCGACCTCGTCGATGAGCAGCACGACGGGGTCGGGGGAGAGCACCGCTTCGAGCAAGGGACGTTGGGCCAGGAAGCGTTCGGAGAAGAACACGCTGTCGTGGGTGGCGATGCGGTCGACGGCCTCGTCGATGGTGCGGGTGTCACCGACGAGCTCGGTGATCTTCTCGCGCAGGATCTGGGTGTAGAGCAGTTGCTTGCCGTAGTCCCACTCGTACAGTGCCTTCGACTCGTCCTGACCCTCGTAGCACTGCAGGCGCAGCAACCGGCGTCCGGTGACCTGCGCGAGGGACGACGCAAGCTGGGTCTTGCCGACACCGGCCGGCCCCTCGATCAGCAGCGGTTTGTCTAGTCGGGTCTGCAAGAACACCGTGGTGGCGAGTGCGTCATCGGCGAGGTAGCCGCCGGCGTTCAATCGGTCTTTGGTGTCCTGCACGTCAACGAACTGCAGGTCGGTCCCGGTGCTGTCGGTGCTGTCGGGGTCGGTGCTCTTGCTGCTCACGGCGGTCACGTTTGCTCCTTGGCCATGCAGGTCGGGTAGCGGGTGGGGCTGTCGGGTCCGCGGGATGATCGCCGCGGACCCGACAGAGTGGGGGCGGACGGTTAGCCGAGCAGGTCGTCCAGGTCGCCGTTCATGCAGTGGTCGACCACCGGCGAAACGGTCTCGAAGGTGCACTCCCGCAGGTTGCCGGGGGTGCAAGCGTCGCCGAGGACGTGGTTGGTGACGCGCTCGACATCGGCCTTGTCACCCTTGATGACCTTGGCCTTCTCGTAGTACTTCGTCGGGCCAGTGCCGAGACGGTTCTTGGAGTAGCTGTCGGCCGTGACGTCGACGAAACGCTCCGGGATGGCCACATCGCGTAGCAACCGGATCGATGCGGCCAGCGCGGCCTCGGCCGCTTGCACATCGGTCATGCCGTGCGTGTCGATGTTCATCGCGCGAGCGATATCGGCGAACTTCTTGTAGCTGGCCGACATGTTGAACGCCCAGACGCGGGGCAACGCGATCGCGTTGTTGAGTCCGTGGTGGGTGTCGTAGAACGCGCTGACCGCGTGGCTTATCGAGTGGATGATGCCGAGGCCACCGGAGTTGAACGCCTGGGCGGCGATGTACTGGGCGTACATCATGCCCTCGCGGCCGCGCAGGTCCTGGCCGTTCCAGGTGGCTGCGCGCAGGTTCTCCTCAGTCAGCTTGATCGCGTGCAGCGCGTTGCCGAGCGAGGGTTGGAAGTCCAGGCGCGACAGGTACGGCTCACTGGCGTGCGCGAGCACGTCGAACCCGCACTGTGCGGTGTAGTCGGTCGGGCAGTCGAAGTAGAGCACCGGATCGTCGACGGCCAGCGAAGCCACACTGGCGTCGTCGAACGCGACGTACTTGTGCGGGTTGTTCGGGTCGGTCGTGGTGTCGGTAATGACGTAGGCCCACGAGGTTTCCGAACCGGTGCCGGCCGTGGTCGACACGGCGATGTGCGGCGGGTTGTTCGGGTTCTCGGACATGTTGAAGCCCTCGAACTCGTTGACGCTGCGCCCGTCGTGAGCGACCGAGATGCGGGCACCCTTGCAGGCGTCGTGGCTCGAGCCGCCACCGATGGAGACGAACGAGTCGCACTTGTTCTCTTGGTACAGCGCCACGGCGTCCATGACGTTGTAGTCCTTGGGGTTCGACTCGACCTTGTCGTAAACGACGACCTCGAGGCCGTGGTACTTCAGCGACTCGACGATCTTGTGGACGATGTCGGTGCCGCGCAGGCCCGAGGTCATCACCAACGTCTTCTTGAAACCCATCTTGAGGGCTTCTGGCCCGATCATCTCGTGGGCACCTGGGCCCATGAGAGCCCGCGGGAACGGATGGAATTCCTTGATCGGGAACGGCTTGAGCAACTCGTCGACCTGCATGGGCGACCTCCTTGTCGGCAGTGAACGGCTCGGACGCTAGGTCGTCGGCGGGCGCCGGAACAGACGAGGACGCGAAGACTGGCCACAGTCGTCGGGTCGTGCGCTGACCGCCCGGGGAGTGCCCCACCTCACCGGTCGGACAGGTGGGTCGCCGGGACCTGCCCGAATGGGTAGGTGCAACTGTCCGGTACGCGGGTTCGGCTGCGGCACAAGCGGTTCTAGCGTCGAATCACGGCGCACCGACCGGTGCGGCGAGTCGAACGGAAGGCGATCATCATGAACGAGGAGATCGACCGCAACGAGGATCTCGACCTCGCCGAGGTTGTCGAGGACAGCCTTGTGGAGGACGTCTCCATCGACGGAATGTGCGGCGTCTACTGATGTTGCACGAGCGATGGGCGCTGAGCGGGTCGGTTGCCTTGCGGCCCGAACCGTTCGGCGCCCTCGCGTACGACTTCACCTCTCGCCGGCTCAGCTTCTTGAAGTCGCCCCGGCTGGTTCGGGTGGTGGAGTCGCTGCGCGAGAGCCAAGACGTTGCCGCGGCACTGACCGGGGCCGGGGTGCCCGAAGAACAGTGGCCGCAGTACGAATCCGCACTCCGCCAACTCGCCGACCGCGGGATGCTCACCAGCCGAGGGAGCCAGTCATGACCCAACTTGCCGAACGACCGACAGAATCCGTCGGACGTCTCGTCGACCGTTTCGAACACGGCCTCGACGCACCGATCTGCTTGACGTGGGAGCTCACCTACGCGTGCAACCTGTCGTGCGTGCACTGCCTGTCCTCCAGCGGACGCCGCGACCCGCGCGAGCTGTCGACCGAGGAGTGCAAGGCACTCATCGACACCTTCCAGCGGATGCAGATCTTCTACGTCAACATCGGCGGCGGTGAGCCCACCATCCGCAGCGACTTCTGGGAGTTGGTGCAGTACGCCGTCGACCACCAGGTCGGAGTGAAGTTCTCCACCAACGGTTTTCGGATCACCCCCGAGCGCGCGCAGTACCTCGCGTCGTCCAACTACATCGACGTGCAGTTGTCGCTCGACGGTGCCACGGCCGAGGTCAACGACCCGATCCGCGGCGCGGGCACCTACGAAGCCTGCATGCGGGCGTTGCAGAACCTGGCCGATGCCGGGATGAAGGACATGAAGATCTCGGTCGTGTGCACCCGCACGAACATCGACCAGCTCGACGAGTTCAAGGCGATCGCCGACAAGTACGGCGCCCAGTTGCGATTGACCCGGCTGCGCCCCTCGGGTCGCGGCGCCGACGTCTGGGACGAGCTGCACCCGTTGCCGCACCAGCAGCGCCAGCTGTACGACTGGCTGGTCGCCAATGGCGAGAACGTGCTCACCGGCGACTCCTTCTTTCACCTCTCTGCCTACGGCGAGGCGCTACCGGGCCTCAACCTGTGCGGTGCCGGACGAGTGGTGTGCCTGGTCGACCCGATCGGGGACGTCTACGCGTGCCCGTTCGCGATCCACGACCGCTTCAAGGCGGGCAACGTGCGCGAAGGCGGCTTCGACACCGTCTGGACCCAGGCGCCGCTGTTCAAGCAGCTGCGGGAACCGTCGGGCGGCGGCGCGTGCGCGTCCTGCTCCGCCTACGACACCTGCCGTGGTGGTTGCATGGCGGCGAAGTTCTTCACCGGCCTACCCCTCGATGGCCCCGACCCCGAATGCGTCAGGGGCAACGCCGGGACCCCGGGCGATGAGCGCCCCGCGCCGTCCGGTGACCACTCGCACAAGGGGCCGGTGCGCAATGCACCGGTGCCGGTGACGATCAACCGACGTCCGCCGCGCAGCGCGTGCGACGAGAACCCGGTGTCGGAGTTGCTGGCGCCGTGAGCCGCACCCGACCGGCACCGCGACTCGAGGCGATCAGCTCGGCGCGCGTCGAACAGCTCGATCGCCCCTGGTTGTTGGTGCCTGTCGGGTCGACCGAACAACACGGACCGCACCTGCCGTGCGGCACCGACAGCCTGGTGGCCCGGACGGTGGCCGCCCGGGTGGCGGCGCGACTCAGCGAGTCGGGGGAGCGGGTGGTTGTGGCTCCCGGCATCGACTACGGCTCGTCCGGGGAGCACGAAGACTTCGCCGGCACCATCTCGATCGGCACCGAGGCGCTGCGCCTGCTGTTGGTCGAGCTCGTGCGGTCGGCGTCGCGCTGGGCGGGTGCCACCGTGCTGGTCAACGGGCACGGTGGCAACCTCGACGCCGTACGATCGGCCGTGCGCCTGCTGCGCACCGAGGGCCGCTCGGTGGCCTGGGTGCCCGGCGGCCCCGCCGGGCGCGACGCACATGCCGGACACACCGAGACCGCCATGATGCTCGCGCTGCGGCCCGACCAGGTCGCAATGGACCGCGCGACCGCGGGCTGCACCGATCCGTTGCCGCAGGTGCTCGAACGGTTGCGCCGCGAGGGCGTGCGCGCGGTGTCACCGACGGGCGTGCTCGGCGACCCGCGCGGCGCCTGCGCCGCCGAAGGGGCGGGCCTGCTCGACGGTGTCGTCGAGGAGATCGTGCGCCGGCTGCGGGCAGTGCACGTCGACGCCGACGGCATGTTGGCCAGAGCAGAGACCGTCGCATGAGCCTCGCCGTCGTTACCGGAGCCGCTCGCGGCATGGGCGCCGCGACCGTCTCCCGACTCGTCGCACGCGGTTGGACGGTGCTGGCGCTCGACGCCTGCCTCGGCGACAGCGAGCCGGGCGCCGTGCAGGCGACTCAGGCCGACCTCGATGCCGTGGTCGCCGCGCATCAGGGCCGGGCGATCGGCGCCGTCGTCGACGTGCGCTCACCCGAGTTGCTGCGCGACGCAATCGATCACGCGGTCGTCGAGCACGGACCTTTGGTGGCCGTCGTGGCCGCGGCGGCCATCATCGACGGTGGCGACGACCTGTGGCTGACCGAACCGGGCGTGCTCGATCGGCTCTGGGAGACCGACCTGGTCGGCGTCTTGAACACCGCCGCCGCGACCGTGCCGCATCTGCTGGCCGCAGCCGAAGCAGGGCAGCAACCGACCTTTTGCGCGATCGCCTCCGCCGCCGGTCACCGGGGCCTGTGGCACCTCGGCGCCTACTGCATCGTCAAGCACGCGGTCGTCGGGCTGGTGCGTGGGCTGGCCGCTGACCTGCACGGACGAGGCGTCACCGTGGTCGGCGTCTCGCCGGGATCGACCGACACCGACATGCTCACCGCCACCGCCGGGCTCTACGGACTCAGCGATGTCGCCGAACTCGCGCAGCGGCAGACCACCGGTCGCCCGCTGAGCGCCGACGAACTCGCCGGCGTCGTCGATGCGGCCTGCACCCTCGGACCGGCCGTGCACGGTTCGGTGCTCGACGCGAGTGCGGGGATGCGATGAGCGGCCCGACGACGTGCGCGCTGCCGGTCGGCACCCGGGTGCGCCTTACCTCGACGGTCACCCGTTGCCACGGCGGCGACGTGCTCTTCTGCACCCGCAGCGGCGCGATGGTGCGACTGCGCTCGAAGGCGCGCGACCTGCTCGCCGGACGCGACGAGATCTTGGTTAGCGACAAGGTCAGTGCCACGCTCGCGCGCGCCCTGCTCGACCGCGGCTTGGCCGACCCGATGTGGGACGACGATGCGCTGACCGAGTCGCTCGACGTGACCGTCGTGATCCCGGTGCGCGATCGCCGGACGGCGCTGGTACGCCTACTCGCGGCGCTGCCCGCGGTGGGTGCGGTCATCGTGGTCGACGACGGGTCGACCGATGCCGACGCGCTGCGCACGATCGCGCAGGAGTGGGACGCGCAACTGGTGCGTCACGACGTCTCCCAGGGTCCATCGGCGGCCCGTAATTCCGGTCTGCGACAGGCGGTTACGCCGTACGTCGCGTTTCTCGACTCCGACGTCGTACCCGACGCCGGCTGTCTGGCTGCACTTGCGCGCGAGTTGCGCGACCCGGCGGTCGCGCTGGTCGCCCCGCGGGTGCTCGCCCTCCCAGTCGACCGACCGGGCTGGGTCGCTCGTTACGAAGACGTGCACTCCTCCCTTGACCTCGGCAAGACCCCCGGACGCGTCGCGCCCGGCACCCGCTTGTCCTACGTGCCGAGTGCGGCTCTGCTCGCCCGGCGCGATGCGCTCGGCGACGGCTTCGACGCCGACATGCGCGTAGCCGAAGACGTCGACCTCGTCTGGCGGCTGCATCGCGCCGGCTGGGTCGTGCGCTACCAGCCAGCCGCGCTGGTGCGCCACGAGCACCGAATTCGGTGGGGGGAGTGGGTGACTCGTAAGGCCTTCTACGGCACGGGCGCGGCGCCGCTGGCTCTGCGGCACGGCGACCGTGTCGCACCCTTGCGGCTCGCGCCGCTGCCCACCGCCGCGGTGCTCGGAGCCGCCACGTTGACACGTCCGGGCGCTGCGCTCGCCGCCACCGCGGTCGCCGCGCAGCTTGCGGTCACCTCACGTCGGTTGCGCCAGGCCGGCGCCCCGTCGGCAACTTGGGCCCTGACCGGGATGAGCCTGGCCACCACCGGCGCCCAACTCGGCGCCTCCTTGAACCGGCACCACTGGCCGCTGGCCGTGGCCGGCGCGGCCTGCTCGCGCCGCGTCCGGTGGTGGTGGGCGATCGCCGCGGTGACCGACGCGGTGACTGACCACCGCCGTACGCACAGCACCCTTGACCTGCCCCGGCACCTGCTCGCGCGTCGTCTCGACGACCTCGCCTACGGCGCCGGTGTCTGGTGGGGCGCCGCACGATCACACACCCTCGGCCCGCTGCTGCCGGCCGGGCTCCGACGACAGCACACACAGAAGGGAGACCCGTGATGGGTCAGCACAAGTGGTTCGAGACGGTCGCCGTCGCGCAGGAGCGCGCCAAGAAGCGACTGCCGAAGTCGGTCTACAAGGCGTTGCTGGCCGGCAGCGAGAAGGGCGTGACCTACGCCGACAACCTCGCTGCGTTCTCCGAGTTGGGGTTCGCCCCGCATGTCGTCGGCGCACCCGCCGAACGCCAGCTCGCCACCCAGATTTTCGGCCAGTCGGTGTCGATGCCGGTGATGATCTCGCCCACCGGAGTGCAAGCCGTGCACCCGGACGGTGAGGTAGCGGTGGCTCGTGCCGCGGCCGCACGCGGCGTGGCGATGGGTCTGTCGTCGTTCGCCAGCAAGCCGATCGAGGAGGTCGTCGCCGCCAACCCGCAGACCTTCTTCCAGATGTACTGGATGGGCGACCGTGATTCGATGGTGCGCCGGATGGACCGGGCCCGCGCAGCCGGCGCCGTCGGCCTCATCGCCACGACCGACTGGTCGTTCTCCAACGGGCGCGACTGGGGAAGCCCGATCATCCCGCAGGCGATGGACCTCAAGACGATGGTGACGCGCGCGCCCGAAGCGCTGCTTCGGCCGAACTGGTTCGCACAGTTCGCCCGCACCGGGCGTCCGCCGGAGTTGTCCGCGCCAAACCTGACCGAGGCCGGCAAGCCGGCGCCCGGCTTCTTCGAGGCCTACTACGAATGGATGCAGACGCCGCCGCCCACCTGGGACGACATCGCCTGGATGGTGCAGCAGTGGGGTGGCACCTTCGTGCTCAAGGGTGTCGGACGGGTCGACGACGCGCTGCGCGCGGTCGATGCCGGTGTCACCGGCATCTCGGTGTCGAACCACGGCGGCAACAACCTCGACAGCACGCCCGCCTCGATCCGGTCGTTGGAGGCGATCGCGGCGACCGTCGGTGACCAGATCGACGTCGCCCTCGACGGCGGTGTGCGCCGCGGCAGCGACGTCGTCAAGGCGCTCGCGCTCGGTGCGAAGACGACGCTCATCGGCCGTGCCTACCTGTGGGGGCTGAGCGCCGGCGGTCAGGCGGGCGTCGAGAACGTGCTCGACGTGATCCGCGGTGGCATCGAGTCGACGATGATGGCGATCGGACGCAGCGACGTGCACGACATCTCCCGCGACGACGTGTTGGTGCCCGAGGGTTTCGCGCGGTCACTGACGGCGGACGAGGTGAGCGCCGGTCCCGCGGTAGCGCACCGTTCGACGGCCGGCTGAGTCCGCGCTCAGAACAAGCGCTCGGCCTTCGTCTCGGCCGACTCAAATCTGTTCAGGCTCAAGAAGGCCATTGGCGGTGAGCTGGTCGAGGATGATCTGGAGTCTGCCAGTAGGAGCAGCGCCGAAGACGCCGCGGATGAGGGCTTCGAGGTGGCTGTGCTCGATACCGGTCGCATGCTCCCAGATGAAGGACGCAACCGGCCCCAGTTGATGGACGACGTCATCGACAAGCACGCACCACTGACCGTTGTTGCCGATTGCATCACTGGTGCTGGCGCGTCGTACGCCGGTTGGGCCGATTGCGTGGCTGAGCTTTGCCTCCCACCGATCGTGCCCCAACGGCGTGGTCGACTGCGCGGCCAGTCCGTCGATGACGTCGAATAACTGTGACGCATCCGAGTACTCGACGTCGTGTACGGGAACCGCCCGGAGTATTTCGCCCAATCGCGTCAGGGGCAACGCCCGATGGGTGAAGCCCGGGGCTTGAGCAACGACACGCGGTACGGCCGTAAGCGGGTCGAGCGCCTCAACCGTGGCGCGGCGGCGCGCATCGACCCGGTTCAGCAGGAGGATGCCCGCCAGAGTGAGCCGGTCTCCTGGATGCTTCAGCGACAGTTCATCTGCTGAGTAGCAGCCCTTGACGGGCGGGTCGGACGAACCGGTCTGCAACGACAGTGGCTTGGGGAATGCCAGCACATTCCACTCGTCGTCAATGACCAGCAACTCATCGGTGACGTAACCAAAGCGCTCGGCGCACAGACGGGCCGCCGCCGTGCTCTTGCCCGTGCCCGACGGTGCGACCAGGGCGAACACCCGGCCGTCGTCTGTGGCGACGCCCGCGGCATGCAGCAGCAGGTGAGCCGAGCGGGTCAGTTCGATGACGGCGTCGCCGATCCGGAAAACGAGTCGTTGCTGTAACCCGGGTGGCAGGCTGATCGTCGGACCGGCGAGATGCAGATCGCGATCGAAGTGTTCAGTGCACGACATACTGCGCGACCAGTCAGCGCGCACCTGGCGTGCGATGGCGGCACCCTCGACCCGTAGCCGCAGGGTGCCGCCGGGCACGCCCAAAAAAAGGTACAGATGGTCGAAGTCAGTCACCGTTACCGGTCGGCGCCGCGGGGGTCTCAGGGCTGTTGCCGTCGGTGGAATCGGTAGCCGCGTCAGCGCCCTTGGCTTGCGCCGGGGCGACGCCCTGCGACTGGCAGCTCGTAAAGTCGGGATTGCTCACGGTCCGCCATGTCGACAGGCCGGTCGCGGTGAACGTGCCGCCGGGGACATTGGACCACCCGCTCGTAGGAGCGTTCTCCGAGGTGGAGTTGTTGACCTGTAGCACGAAAGCGATGGTGAAGTCGTTACGAAAGCTAGAACCGGGCACCGAGGTGGTGTTGGTGGAGTACCGACGGCCGGCGGAGGTGCGGTAGGTGATGTTGAAGCGCTGGCAGGCACCTTCGACGCTGTTCACCGGTTGCAGCTTGATCGCAGGCCGGTAGCCCTGGGTGCTGCTGTTCTGATCATTGTGAACGCCGTCGATCTCGATCTGAAAGTTGCTCAGCGAGTCGGTCTCCCGCCACCGATACCACTTCGTGGTGGTCGTGCAGTTGCAGATCTCCAGGTACGCGGGCCCGTAGACCTTGCCGTAGTTCTCCACAATCGTCGTGGCGCCGGTGGGCAGCTGTGACTGGGAGGAGCACACCGCGCGCAGGTTGTTGATCACCTTCGGACCCAGTGTCAGCGAACCGTCGTCGACGGTGCACTGGCTGATCCCGGCCATCGCGGCCGGGGTGCCCATGACAATGATTGGGGCGGACCAGGCTGCCCCGCTGACCAAGGTGCGCCGGCGAACTGCGCGGTTGCTTTCGGCACTGAGTGACACGTCTGACATCTGAAGTCCTTAACGAAGTGAATGTCAAAGCGACGACTCATCGCTTCCCCCGAGCGAAAGGTTAGCGCAAGTATCGAATTTTGCTCAAGGCGCACTCCCAGCCGACGCTGAAGTGGTGGATGCACGTGGCGCGTGCCCTGTGCACCGCGGGCGACCCTTTGTAGAAGAGACCCAGAAGGGGAGGTACCCGAGCAGGAGGTGCTCGAGCGTCGTGGTGATCCGGTGGTGCTCAGACTTCGTTCAGTGCCAGCCGGACGGATGCGCGCCGCCGGGTAGGTCGGCGTCCGGGTCGTAGGGGCTGCGGGTGAAGCGGAAACTGCCCACATCGAGGAATTGCGTTCCGTTGTCGTTATGCAGGTTCAGGCGCTCCGCGGCGAAGTATTCGTCGAGCCCTATCCAGCCACCGTCGGCGTGCGGCACGAAGCGAGATCCGCGTCCGGCGCGCGTCGGACGCAGGGTGAGCACACTGTCGTGCACGGCCACCACATACTCGCGCGGCCCCCAGAACCAACTCCCCGTCGCAGCGAGTGCGTCAGTGGATTCGGTTGCGGTCCAGGGAGTTTGCTCCTGCGGGGAGAGCTCCTCGAGGCGGGCGAGCAGGTCGTAGCCGAGGTCGAGGTCGAGGTTGCCGGTCGTGTTGGCGAGCAGTGCGAACCCCTCACCGGTCTCCGGATCGATGCGCAATGCCGCGAGGTAGCCGGGCATCGATCCGCCGTGGCCGACGAACCGGCGTCCGTCGCGGTTGTAGACGTCGAGACCGAGGCCGTAAGCGCGGGACCATCGGTCGCCGGGTGTGTCGTCGACCACGCAGGGCACCTGCATCTCGAGGCGCAGATCATCGGGCAGGACGCGGTCGTCGCCCTGGACGAGAAAGCGCGCCCAGCGCCCGAGGTCACCGACGGTCGACCAGAGTTGACCGGCAGGTGCCATCGCACCCGAATCGTGCGTCGGTTCTTGGTGCAGCAGGTCGGCGTGCGGGTGCACCGCCCAGCCCGGCGCGGCGTCACCGGGGCGTTCGTAGGTCGTGTGGGCCAACCCCAGCGGTCTCAGGATGCCGGTGCGTATCGCTTCGAACCAGTGCGAGTTGCGTTGCCGCGCAACGATTGCGCCCGCAACTGCATAGCCGACGTTGGAGTAGTGGAAGCGTGCACCGACTCGATGAGCGCGCCGAACGCTCGGCAACAACTGCGCCCACGTCAGTCCTGCCGAACGTTCCCACCACGGGCCGTCCGTCTCGGCGTACAGACCGCTGGAGTGGTTGAGCAAGGAACCGACCGTGACCCGGTGCATGGACGCGTCCAGCTCGGGCAGGTGATCGGTCACCGGGTCGTCGAGTTCGAGGAGTCCGTCGCGCACGAGTTGGAGAATCGCGACCGCGACGAAAGTCTTGGTGATCGATCCGATGCGGTATGGGGTGTCGGTCGACGCGGTGGGGGAGCCGGCCCGGCCGCTCGGGTGACCAACCGCGTCCGACCATGCAATCGCACCGTCGCGCATCAGCGCAACGGATAGCGATGGCGCGCGATGCATACGTTGTCGAGCGACGAGGTCGACGCGCAGGAGCTGATCGAGGTTCACCCACTCATCCAATCCGGATGTCTGCGGCCTCGCGCAAACTTTCAGTGGGTAACAGCTCGATCCAGTAGCGGCGTTTGTCCTTGCGCACGTCCTCCAGCACACCGCCGCATCGCTCGATCGTGCGTCGTGAAGCCTCGTTGTCCTCGTCGCAGGTCACCAGCACCCGGGCCAGTCCGTGCTCGCGCGCCGTGCCGAGCGAGGCAGCGAGTGCCGCAGTCGCGACCCCACGCCGACGCGCTGACGGGCGCACGCCGTAGCCGATGTGCCCACCCTCCTCGAGTAGGAAGTCGTTGAGGCAGAGGCGGAGGCTGAGCGAGCCCAGCACCTGATCCGGGTCGGTGTCATCGACGATCCAGTACAGCGCGGCAGGGACGAAACCCTCCGGTGGGTCGGTGAGGTTACGACGTTGCTGTGCCAACCACCGTCCGAAGCCGTCGGGGTCAGCGAGCTCCTTTGCGGTGAACCCGAAGATCGAGTAGCCGTGCACATGATCGCCGCCGAACTCGGCGATCGACTTAAACCATGAGTCGCGGAGAGCTTCGGACGGTTCGACCAGGCGGATCATGGTGGCGAGGCTATCCGGCGCTTTCGCCGAGGGTTCGGGGTGTCGTGACGGCGGCACATGCTGGGCACACTTTTGCGATGATCGGCGCAGACTTCGGGGTCGTCGGTGGCACGACATACCCTGGACGGTGAGATGAGCAGCCTGTTCGACGACCTTCCCCTGCCCGGCCTGACCCCCGATTCGGCGTCACCGCACCGCGCGCCCGGTTCCTCCGGCGCGACGACGGACGTCGACGAGCACGGCGTCCCCACCTGGGCCAGCCTGGGCCACGACGCGCCCGAACAACCCCGGGAGCGGCCGAACCGTCCGACCATGCGTGACCCCGAGTCGCTGATCGAAGGACTCAACCCCCAGCAGAAGGAAGCCGTGCTGCACCACGGCTCGCCCCTGCTGATCGTCGCCGGTGCCGGCTCCGGCAAGACACGCGTGCTCACCCACCGCATCGCGCACCTGATGGGTGCGCGTGGCGTCCAGCCCGGTCAGATTCTCGCCATCACCTTCACCAACAAGGCCGCCGCCGAGATGCGCGAACGCGTCGAGGCGCTGGTCGGCCCCGCCGCCAAGATGATGTGGGTGTCCACCTTCCACTCCGCGTGCGTGCGCATCTTGCGCCGCGAGGCGACGAAGGTCGGTCTGAAGTCGACCTTCTCCATCTACGACGCGGCCGACAGCCAGCGACTGATGGCGATGGTCATGCGCGACATGGATCTCGACCCCAAGCGTTTCCCGCCGCGCTCCTTCAGCCACCAGGTGAGCAACCTCAAGAACGAACTGATCGACGAAGAGACCTACGCCGGACGGGTGGGGGAGGGCACGCATCAGGAGCGGATGCTCGCGGAGGCGTACACGATGTACCAACGCCGCCTGCGGCAGGCGAACGCGCTCGACTTCGACGACCTCATCATGACCACCGTCCATGTGCTGCAGGCATTTCCGGACGTCGCCGAGTACTACCACCGCCGTTTCCGGCACGTGCTGGTCGATGAGTACCAGGACACCAACCACGCGCAGTACCAACTGGTGAAGGAGTTGGTCGGGCACGGTACGGACGATCCGGCCGTCGGTCAGGTGCCGCCCGCCGAACTCTGTGTCGTCGGTGACGCCGACCAGTCGATCTACGCCTTCCGCGGCGCGACGATTCGCAACATCGTGGAGTTCGAGCAGGACTACCCGGACGCACGCACCATCCTGCTGGAGCAGAACTACCGCTCGACGCAGACCATCCTGCAGGCGGCCAACGCGGTCATTGAGAAGAACGAAGGACGCCGCCCGAAGAACCTCTGGACCGACTCCGGTGACGGGTCGATGATCACTGGCTACGTCGCCGACTCCGAACACGACGAGGCGGCCTTCGTGGCCCGCACCATCGACACGCTCGGTGACGACCATGGGGTGCGTCCGGGCGATGTCGCCGTGTTCTACCGCACGAACGCTCAGTCACGTGCGTTGGAAGAAGTGTTCGTGCGCGTCGGCCTGCCGTACAAGGTCGTCGGCGGCACCCGCTTCTACGAACGCAAGGAGGTCAAGGACGCGCTCGCCTATCTGCGCGTCGTCTCCAACCCGCTCGACACGGTTAACTTGCGCCGCATCCTCAACACTCCCAAGCGCGGCATCGGTGACCGTGCCGAAGCCTGCGTCTCCGCTCTCGCCGAGCGCGAGCGGATCACCTTCATCGCCGCGCTCGGCCGAGCGGCGGACGCCCCCGGCATCGCCACCCGATCGGTGGCCGCGATCGAGAACTTCACCTCGATCCTCGAACAGTTCCGGATGGCCCGCGAGACCGAGGGCAACGGCATCGGCGACCTGCTCGAGGTGATCCTCGACAAGTCCGGCTATCTCGCCGAACTCCGTGCCAGCCATGACCCGCAGGACGAGACTCGTATCGAGAACCTCGCCGAACTGGTCGCAGTCGCAAGGGAATTCGACGAGTCTTATCCCGAAGGGTCGCTGGAGGACTTCCTCGAGCAGGTCTCGCTGGTGGCCGACGCCGACGAGATCCCGAAGGGTGACGAGAACGACAAAGGCGTCGTCACCCTGATGACTCTGCACACCGCGAAGGGCCTGGAGTTCCCGGTCGTATTTCTCACCGGGATGGAGGACGGCACGTTCCCGCATATGCGGGCTCTGGGTGATCCGAAGGAACTCGAGGAAGAACGCCGGCTCGCCTACGTCGGCATCACCCGAGCAAGACAGCGATTGCACATTTCGCGGGCGGAGGTGCGGTCCGCCTGGGGTGCCCCGCAGTACAACCCACCCTCGCGGTTCCTCGACGAGATCCCGCGTCACCTCATCGACTGGGTGCGGGTCGCGACCACCGGAATGCGTCCGTCATCCACGCCTGCTGTCGCCCGTCTCGCCGCGCGTCCGGGTGTGAAAAGCCCTGGTAATCATCCGATTCCGTCACTCGACGCAGGTGACCGTGTCAGTAGCGACTCCTTCGGGTTGGGCACCGTCGTCCGGCTCGAAGGCAGCGGGGATCGCACGATCGCACACATCGACTTCGGCGGTGACTACGGCGTGAAGCGTCTTGCGCTGCGGTACGGCAAGGTCGAAAAGATCTGAGAACAACGAACAAACCCCACCGCCGAACGGCGATGGGGTTTGTTCGTCGAGAGATCAGAGCAGGCCGCGCGCGGACAGCCAGCCGTACGGGTTGATCGCCACACCGCCGATGTGGATCTCGAGGTGCAGGTGCGGGCCGGTGGAGTTGCCGGTGTTGCCGGACCAGCCGATCATCTGGCCGGCAGCGACCTGCTGGCCCGGGCTGACCGCGAAGCCGGACATGTGCGCGTAGACCGCGCTCACACCGTTGCCGAAGTCGATGTTGACGCGCATGCCCTGGCCGCCGTACCAACCGACAGCGGTGATGGTGCCGGACGACATCGAGCGCAGCGGGGTGCCCACCGGGACCGACAGGTCGATACCGCCGTGGTTCGTGGAACCGATGCCGCCGGGGGAGTTGCGGTAGCCGAAGCCGGAGGTGAAGACACCTGCGCAGCCGGCGATCGGGCAGACGTAACCACCGCTGTTGGTGTTGACAGCTGCCGGTGCACCGGTGGCCCGCTGCGGCGCGCGAGCTGTCGAGCTCACCGGGCCGTTGCCGGCGGAGGCGCCGTACTGCTGGGTGGGCGCCGGCCGGCCGGTGGCCGCCTGACGCGTCGGCTGCTGCTTGAGGCGCGGCGCCGCAAGGGCCTTCGGCGGTTCGACGTGGTCGCGTGCGGTGGTGGCCGTGCTCATGGCCGCGACCGCGGCCTTCTGCTTCGCGGTGGCCTTGAGCGTCTTCGCCCGTGTCTGGGCGGCAGTCTTGGCCTTGGCGCGGGCCGTGACGGCCGCCCTCACCTTGGCGTCGACCGCGGCAGAGGCGCGGGTCGCGCTGCGCGACACCGACTGGTTCTGCGCTGTGACGGTCCACGAGTTCACCGCTTCGACGGTGCCGACCGTCGTCGGCCCCGTGGCGTAGGTGGCCCCGTTCGCCGTGCTGACCGCCCCCGCAGCCACAGCACCGGCAACAACGGCCGTCGTCGGGAGGATGACCTTCCCTCGCTTGATGAACGAGGGACCGGACTGGCGGTGCCGCCCTTTGTAACGAGTCAAAACAGGGACCAACTTCTTCTCTTCGGGGGCCGAGCGGGGAACACCGTACCGTGATCATCCCGTGACATTCCAATCCCCAAGAGAATCTGTGAACAACACCACAATGCGATTGGACCCGCCCGCAGGTCTACGCTTGAGAGCATGAACGATTCGGCGCCGTCCGCAGCAGTTTCTCCCGAGTCCACGGCTGATCAGGCTGTTTCCCCGTTGCGTGTCGTCGTGGCCAAGCCCGGGCTCGACGGACATGACCGCGGTGCAAAGGTTGTGGCCCGTGCCCTGCGTGACGCCGGCATGGAGGTCATCTACACCGGCCTGCACCAGACGCCCGCGCAGATCGTCGAGGCGGCGATCCAGGAGGACGCCGACGCCATCGGAATGTCGGTGCTCTCGGGAGCGCACATGACGTTGTTCGCCGAGGTGATGAAACTGCTCGCGGCCAAGGATGCCGAAGACATCGTGGTGTTCGGTGGCGGCATCATCCCCGAGGAGGACATCCCGGCCCTGGAAGGTCTCGGAGTCGCCACAGTTTTCACTCCCGGCGCAACCACCACGGACATCGTGGAATGGACTCGGACCCACGTGGGCGGCGTCACAGCCGAGGGCTAGAGTGCGAGGCGGAAATCCCTTTGAACCCCGAGAAGAGGATGGATTCCGCGTGGATCTTTTCGAGTACCAAGCGCGAGACATGTTCGAGGCGCACGGCGTCCCGGTCCTGGCCGCCAAGACCGCCACGACTGCGGCTGAGGCCAAGGCAGCTGCCGAGGAGATCGGAGCCAAGTCCGGCGGTGTGACCGTCGTCAAGGCCCAGGTCAAGACCGGTGGACGCGGCAAGGCCGGCGGCGTGAAGGTCGCCAAGACCGCCGACGAGGCGGAGCAGCACGCCGAGCAGATCCTCGGCATGGACATCAAGGGCCACACCGTCGGCACCGTGATGATCGCCCAGGGCGCGAAGATCGCCGAGGAGTACTACTTTTCGATCCTGCTCGACCGTGCGAACCGCAGCTACCTGGCCATGTGCTCCAAGGAGGGCGGCATGGACATCGAGCAGCTCGCTGTGGAGCGCCCGGAAGCTCTGGCCAAGGTGAACGTCGACCCCAACGTCGGCATCGACGAGGCCAAGGCGAAGGAGATCGTCGACGAGGCCGGCTTTGACGCCGAGACCGGCGCGAAGATCGTCCCCGTCCTGCAGAAGCTGTGGGAGGTCTACTCGAGCGAGGATGCAACGCTCGTCGAGGTCAACCCGCTGGTGAAGACCGAGGACGGCGAGATCGTCGCTCTCGACGGAAAGGTCTCGCTCGATGCGAACGCCGCCTTCCGCCACCCCGACCACGAGGCGCTGGAGGACAAGGACGCGGCCGACCCGCTGGAGGCCAAGGCCAAAGCGATGAACCTCAACTACGTCAAGCTCGACGGCAACGTCGGCATCATCGGCAACGGCGCCGGCCTTGTCATGTCGACCCTGGACGTCGTTGCCTACGCCGGTGAGGAGCACACCGGCGGTAAGTCGAAGCCGGCCAACTTCCTCGACATCGGTGGCGGAGCCTCCGCCGAGGTCATGGCCAACGGCCTCGACGTCATCCTGAACGACGAGCAGGTCAAGTCCGTCTTCGTCAACGTCTTCGGCGGAATCACCGCCTGTGACGCAGTCGCCAACGGCATCGTCGGCGCACTGAAGACCCTCGGCGACGAAGCCAGCAAGCCGCTGGTCGTCCGCCTCGACGGCAACAACGTCGTGGAGGGCCGCAAGATCCTCGCCGACTTCAACCACCCGCTGGTCACCATCGAAGAGACCATGGACGGCGCTGCCCGCAAGGCCGCCGAACTGGCCGCGAACTGAACAGGACTGAAGACTCGTGTCGATTTTTCTCAACGCTGACTCCAAGGTCATCGTCCAGGGCATGACCGGCTCGGAGGGCATGAAGCACACCACGCGCATGCTCGCCTCGGGCACGAACATCGTCGGTGGCGTGAACCCGAAGAAGGCCGGCCAGACCGTCGATTTCGACGGTGGCGAGCAGGTCAAGGTCTTCGGTTCCGTGAAGGAAGCCATGGACGAGACCGGCGCGAACGTGTCGGTCGTCTTCGTGCCGCCGGCGTTCGCCAAAGCTGCCGTCATCGAAGCCGTGGACGCCGAGATGCCGCTGATCGTGGTCATCACCGAGGGCATCGCGGTGAAGGACTCCGCGGAGTTCTTCAACTACTGCAAGGACAAGGGCACCAGCCGCATCATCGGTCCCAACTGCCCCGGCATCATCAGCCCCGGACAGTCGAACGCCGGCATCATCCCGGCCGACATTGCCGGTCCGGGCAAGATCGGTCTGGTGTCGAAGTCCGGCACCCTGACCTACCAGATGATGTACGAGCTGAAGGACTTCGGCTTCTCCACCGCGATCGGTATCGGTGGTGACCCGATCATCGGCACCACCCACATCGACGCGCTCGAAGCTTTCGAGGCCGACCCCGAGACCGTCGCGATCGTCATGATCGGCGAGATCGGTGGCGATGCCGAGGAGCGCGCCGCGGCGTACATCAAGGACAACGTCTCCAAGCCGGTCGTCGGTTACGTCGCGGGCTTCACCGCCCCCGAGGGCAAGACCATGGGCCACGCCGGTGCGATCGTGTCCGGTTCGTCCGGCACCGCCCAGGCGAAGCAGGAGGCCCTCGAGGCCGCCGGCGTCAAGGTCGGCAAGACGCCGTCCGCGACTGCCGACCTCATGCGCGAGATCATGAAGAACCTCGGCTGACCGAGTTCTTGTCGGGCCCGGAGACACTGTCTCCGGGCCTGATTCTTTTGGGTACGGCGCGCCTGAACGGCCTGCGCGGGCTCCCGCGTCACCATGGTTCGCGATGAGCCTGCTCGACCGTGTCACTCCTGCTGCCCGCACCGAATCGGATGGACGATCCGTCGGACGCGGCGCGCCGCCGTACGCGCTCGCGTTCGGTTACGGCGTGCTCGCTCCGGTGGCTTTCGCCCTGCTGTTGTTCGCGCCGGTGCTGGCGTCCTGGACGCTCGACCCGCGCACCTCGACGCAGTGGGCCGACGCTCTGGCGATCACCGCCTCCGGGGTCGGGCTGACGCTGCGCGGCTCGATCTCAGTGCCGCACAACGAGATCGAGGGCCTGCACTTCGCGCCGATGTTGCTGACCGCCCTGCTTCTGTTGCTCACCCGGTTCGCCTACCGACCCGTCCAGAGCGCTCTGGACGACGCGGACGCGGCCGGCGAGGAGCAACAGCGCACCCCGCTGGCGTTTCTTGCTGGCTTCGTGATCTCCTGCCTGGGCGTCACCGCCGTGTCGCTGTCCGGATCGGCTCCGGTGAAGTGGTGGAGCGTCCTGCCCGGAGCGATTCTGATAGCGCTTGCCGCGGTGATCTGGTCGATCCGGCGCGACGGCACGGGGGTGGAATTACCGTGGGCAGCGAAGCTCGCCGAGCGGCTGCACCTCAACGTCCGACGCTCGCTGCGTCCGGCGATCGAAGGAGTCGGCGTCCTGTTGACCGCGGGCGCCATGGTGACGTTCGTGCTGGTGATGACGCGGCTCGACCGGGTCGGCAAGGTCGCGGCGCTGCTCGATGTGCACGGCAGCGGGATCGCGTTGCTGTGGTTCGCGCAAGTGCTGGCGCTGCCGAACCTGATCCTGTTCGCGACCGGTTGGCTGACCGGCGCGCCGGTCGTGCTCGGTATGGGTGAGTTGAGCACCTCGTCGGCGACGGCCACCGTGCTGCCGAGCATCCCGGTGCTCGGCGCGTTGCCCGAACCCGGTGCCTTTCCGGGAGTCTTCCGGCTTGCCCTGCTGATCCCGGTACTGGCCGGCGCCTTCATCGGTTGGCGCGCCACGTGGTCTATGCCCGTGCTGACCCACCTGGGTCGCAAGCTGCAGGTGGCATCGTCTGCGGCGGGCCTGGGCGCGTTGGTGGTGTCGATCCTGTTGTGGTGGAGCCGCGCCGGGATGAACCCGGGCCAACTCGACCTCATCGGGCCGGCCATGATCTCGGCGCTCTGGGTTGCGGGGGAGTTGCTGGTCGGTGCTGTGATCGCAGCCGCAGCGGTGCACTACCGGCGCCGCCTGCGCTGAGGTGAAGGCCGGTCAGCGGCCGATCCGGGGCACCTTCGGTGCGTCGATCTCCACGGGTACGACACTGTCGAATACCTCGATCTGCCCGGCCGGGCGGATCCTGCGACCGCCCGGCCGGCTGACGAGGCTGCGGGCGAGTTCGTAAGGGTCGCCGTCGCGTTGCGTATGCAGCCAACGGTCGGCCTGCTCGCGCAGCACCTCCAGGCACCGGGTTCGCAGGAAGTCCAGTTCGTGCTCGACGGCTTCGGTCGCGCTCCTGCCGGTGACGGTGCCTTCGTCCGCCTTGGCCCCGACGAGATGCTCGGAGATCGAATGAGTCGGCAACGCCCGGGGATGAACCAGCGACGAACCGGTGTCGAGGCTGCGCGGCATCGTCTCGTCGAGGTAGTCGGGTTCCTCGCTGATGGTCTGACGACGTTCCAGCGCCTCGGCGTAGTCCAGCAATGCACGCTCTGCGGTGTCGAGGGTCGCGGTGAGTTCGAGCAATCGGGTCGACAGATGAGCACTCGAGCGGACGAACGTCGCGAGTTCGTCGGCCGGTAGCTGGGTGACGACCGAGGCGGCAGCTGACAGGACGTTCACGCGCTGGCGGGTCAGCGGAGTCGTCTGATCGGCGAACCGCTTCGCGATCGCGCGGATCTGCGCCGGGTCGTCCAACGTCGGTGGAGTTGTCACTGGGCGCCCTCTTCGTGCGTGGCGGCCTGGGCGTGGACGAACTCGCTGAGTTGAGCAATGCCGTCGGCGATCCCGTCGGCCGTCCCGGCGGCGACCGCAAGACCTCGCGCGACCAGCGTGGACAACTCGTCGTCGACGATCTGGTCGGTCGGGACGGTGAATGTCTCGGCGACCGAGCGAATCACCGACTCCGAATGCTCGAGAACGACCGCCTGGGCACGCAACTCGCGTGGATCGGCGTCGAGAGCCGCGTCGCGATCGATCATGTGTCCCTTCCAACCGTTGTCTCGCCCGGCTGTCGGGGGCGATTGCGTCGTTCCTTCGAGGGTACGAAACGCTGTGGCCCGGTGGGGGTTTCAGCCGCTGTCGGTGCTGCCGATGCGCACGCGACGTCCCTCGACCCGGAAGCCCTCACGTGCCATGCGCCCGACGTACTCGACCAGCTGAGGGCGTTCGGCCTGCTTGATCCGCTCGGTGAGGGTGTCAACATCGTCGTCGTCCTCGACCGGCACCACACACTGCGCCACGATCGCGCCGGTGTCGATCCCTTCATCCACGACGAAGAGCGTCGCACCGGTCACCTTGACGCCGTACTCGAGGGCGTCGGCCGGCCCATGAATTCCGGGGAAGCTCGGCAACAGCGCGTTGTGGCTGTTGAGATAGCGGCCGCCGAACCTCGACAGGAACGCCGGCCCCACGAGCTTCAGGAAGCCCGCGGACACGACCAGATCGGGGGAGTACTCGGCCACTTTCGCCCCGAGCGCGTCGTCCCACGCCTGCCGGGACTCGAAGTCCTTGGTGCGCAGGACGAAGGCGGGGACGCCGGCGCGCTCGGCACGTTCCAGTCCGAGTACGTCCGGACGGTCGGAACCCACGGCCACGATCTCGACGCCGTACGAGTCGTCCGCGGACGCGTCCAGCAGGGCTTGGAGCAGCGAGCCGGAACCGGACAGGAGGACGACCACGCGGGCGGGGGAATTCACGCAGGCGAGGTTACCGCTCGGGTCGTCACGCCCCCTCGGTACGCTGGGCGCACACGACTGGCGCAGGTGGGTGACCACCAGGGAGTGACTGGATCGTGGATCGATCGCCTGGGTCCACATCGCATGCAAGCGACTGTTCAGGAGTGTCATGTCCGTCGATCAACGTGCGATCAAGCGCGCTCTCGTCTCCGTGTACGACAAGACCGGGCTGGAGGATCTGGCCCGCGGTCTGCACGAGGCCGGTGTGGAACTCGTCTCGACCGGGGGCTCGGCCGCCCTCATCGAGAAGCTCGGTCTGCCGGTCACCAAGGTCGAGGACCTCACCGGCTTCCCCGAATGCCTCGACGGACGCGTGAAGACGCTGCACCCGCGGGTGCACGCCGGCATCCTGGCGGACACGCGCAAGCCCGAGCACGTCACGCAGTTGGGCGAGCTGGGGGTCGAGCCGTTCGACCTGGTGGTCAGCAACCTGTACCCGTTCACCCAGACCGTCGCCTCCGGTGCCTCACCCGACGAGTGCGTCGAGCAGATCGACATCGGCGGCCCCTCGATGGTGCGTGCCGCAGCCAAGAACCACCCGAGCGTCGCGATCGTCACCGACCCGGCGTCGTACGACGCGGTGCTGGAGGCGGTCCGCGCCGGTGGGTTCACGCTCGAGCAGCGCAAGCGTCTGGCAGCGGAGGCCTTCGTGCACACCGCTACCTATGACGTCCATGTGGCGTCCTGGATGGGCAACGTGCTCACCGACACCTGCGACGGCGACGGCTACCCGGCGTGGATCGGTGCCACCTGGACCAAGTCACAGACGCTGCGTTACGGAGAGAACCCTCACCAGTCGGCAGCGTTGTACGACAACGGTTTCCAGCCCGGCGGCCCCGGCCTGGCGCAGGGTGAACTGCTGCACGGCAAGCCGATGAGTTTCAACAACTACACCGACGCCGACGCCGCGCACCGGGCCGCGTACGACCAGGGCGACGAACCGACCGTCGCGATCATCAAGCACGCCAACCCGTGCGGGATCGCCGTCGGCTCCGACATCGCGGACGCGCACCGCAAGGCGCACGCGTGCGACCCGGTGTCGGCGTTCGGCGGTGTCATCGCAGCGAACCGGACGGTGACCCGCGAGATGGCCGAGACGGTCAAGGACATCTTCACCGAGGTCGTCATCGCGCCCGATTTCGAGTCCGAGGCGCTGGAGGTGCTGCAGGGCAAGAAGAACATCCGCCTGCTCAAGGTCGCGCCCCGACGCATGGGCGGCGACATGCGACACATCTTCGGCGGCATGTTGCTGCAGGACGGCGACGCGCTGGACGCCGAGGTCACGGACGAGTCCGGGACAGTGATCGGGGGCGACGAGGTCGACAACTGGCGCCTGGTCGCCGGCAACGCGGCCGACGAGGCGACGCTCGCCGATCTGCGCTTCGCCTGGCGAGCTGTGCGTGCGGTGAAGTCGAACGCGATCCTGCTCGCCAAGGACGGTGCGTCCGTCGGCGTCGGGATGGGCCAGGTCAACCGGGTCGACTCCTCCCACCTCGCGGTCTCACGCGCGGGTGAAGAGCGAGCTCGGGGCGCCGTCGCCTCGTCCGACGCGTTCTTCCCGTTCGCCGACGGACTCCAAGTGCTGATCGACGCCGGTGTGAAAGCCGTTGTCGCACCTGGTGGTTCGATGCGCGACCAGGAAGTGATCGACGCCGCGAACGCCGCCGGTGTGACGATGTACTTCACCGGCACGCGCCACTTCGCGCACTGAGCCTGACGATCATCGAGCAGAAGTCGCGGACGTATCGAGCAGGGTCCGCGACTTCTGCTGTTCTCGAGCGGGGTCCGCGGCGGGTGCGACACGGTCTGCCTACTGACCCGCATCGCATGCGGATGAAGTATCGGAACACAATGGATCTCGATGTCCACCAATACTGAAGTCCATTCTCCGCGCGTCCAGTTCCTGGCGCTCGCCGGCGCGTTCTCCTCCGGCGCGATGCTCGCTGTCCAGTCACGCTTGAACGGCGTCGTCAGCGAACACAGCGGACGCCCGCTGATGGCGGCGTTGTGGAGCTTCGGCTCCGGACTCGTCGTGTTGACCATCGCTGTGCTGGTGATTGCGTCGGTGCGGCGAGGCGTCCGGCGGATGATCGAGGCGCTGCGAGCCGGCCGGCTGAAGTGGTGGCAGTGCATCGGTGGGTTCTTCGGCGGGCTGTTGGTGGCCGTGCAGGCGTGGTCGGTGCCGATCGTCGGTGTCGCAATCTTCAGCGTGGCCGTTGTCGGCGGGCAGACCCTGAACGGACTGCTCGTCGACCGGCTCGGACTCGGACCGGCGGGAGTGCATGCGGTGACCGGTGTCCGGTTGCTCGCCGCGATCGTGGCTGTCGTGGGAGTCGTGGTCGCTTCGACCACCGCAGGGGCGGGGGAGTTCTCCCTGTTACCCGCGGTCGCTGCGTTCCTGGTGGGAGCCGGTATGGCGGTCCAGCAGGCGGTCAACGGACGCGTGTCGGTCGCGAACAAGAGTCCGATGGCGACGACCTGGCAGAACTTCTTCGTCGGCACCGTCACGCTGCTCGTCGTGAGCCTCGTCGTGCTGCTGACGTCCGGGACACACGATTGGACGCTGTCGAGCGACGTGCCGCCCTGGGCACTGACCGGCGGACTGATCGGGATCGTCTTCATCGCGATCACGTCGTGGGCGGTACGGATCACCGGCGTGTTGGTCTTCGGCCTGCTCGCCGTCGCCGGTCAGCTGTTGACGGCCGTCGGCCTTGATCTGATCGATCCTGCGGCCCGAGACCGCATCGGTGCGCAACTGTTGATCGGACTGCTGATCACATTGGTCGCGGCCGTGGGGGCAGGTCTTGCCCGCAATCGCTGAAGGCTGTTGCACCTGCACGAGAGCTTCTTCCCGCAGGCGGGCGCCTCGCCCACCACGGCGACCGCCGATTGTCAGTAGTCGGCGAACCTCGAACCGTGCCACCTGGCAGGATGGGTGACCGTGACCGCAATCGTGATGGACGGCAAGGCGACTCTGCGAGCGATCAAGGACGAACTGCGCACCCGCGTCGCCGTTCTCGCCGAGAAAGGTGTGACTCCCGGTCTCGGCACAGTCCTCGTCGGGGACGACCCCGCGTCGCACTGGTACGTGGGTGCCAAGCACAAGGACTGCGAATCGATCGGCATCCGCGGGTTGCGCCATGACCTTCCCGCGTCGGCCACGCAGGCCGAGGTGGAAGCGGTCATCGACGAACTCAACGCGGACGACGCGTGCACCGGGTTCCTCGTCCAGCAGCCCACCGGCCTCGACGAATTCGCCCTGTTGTCAAGGGTTTCCCCTGAGAAGGACATCGACGGTCTGCACCCGGTGAACCTCGGCAAGCTGGTGCTCGGCAAGGACGGCCCGCTGCCCTGCACTCCGCTCGGCGCGATCGAACTCCTGCGGCGCTACCAGGTGCCGATCGACGGAGCGAACGTGGTCGTGGTCGGACGCGGGCTGACCGTGGGCCGCCCGCTTGGCCTGCTGCTGACCCGCCGCTCGGAGAACGCGACAACCACGTTGTGCCACACCGGGACTCGTGCCCTTGCCGACCACGTCCGCGAAGCCGACATCGTCATCGCTGCGGCCGGAGTGCCCGACCTCATCACCAAGGACATGGTCAAGCCAGGTGCAGCCGTCATGGACGTCGGCGTGAGCCGCCGCGACGGCAAGATCGCCGGCGACGTGGCGAAGGACGTCGCCGAGGTCGCCGGGTGGATCACCCCCAACCCGGGCGGGGTCGGCCCGATGACCCGCGCGATGTTGCTGAGCAATCTGGTCACGATCGCCGAACAGAAGGTGGCGTGAGGCGTCCGCCGCTCGGTCCGGCGTGGTATTTGCTGGCCGCCGGCGCCATGTGCTCCATCGCCGTCCTGGTGCTCGGCGACGTGCGCACGGGCGGTTATCTGCTGGCGGCGACCGCGGCCGGGGGAGCTCTGCTGCGCCTGGCGTTGCCGGAGCGGCTCGCGGGCGGCATCGTCGTCCGTCGCCGAGGCACCGATGTCCTGTTGTACGGACTGCTCGCCGTCGCACTCGCGACGGTGTTCTCACTCGTCCGGCTCTGATTCTTCCGGCACGGCGAAGGGCCCCGGAACCTGCACCGGTCCGGGAGCCCTGCGCCAGTGCGTACTGCTACGGCTTTACGAAGACCGGATCTTCTGCTGCGCGGCCTTCGGCGACGGGCTACTTACCGGGTCTTTATGTACTGCCCTCCCTCGGGGTGGGACGACGATGCCCCACGACCGAGTGGTCGTGGGGCCGCGCGCGAGTGAGACTCAGATGAGGCCGAGCTTCTCCACCGCGGCGCGCTCGTCCTGCAAGCGCTTGGCGGACGCCAGGATGCGCTCCTTGCTGAAGTCGTTCAGTTCCAGACCCTGGACGATCTCGTACTTGCCGTTCTTCACGCGGCACGGGAAGGAGGAGATGATGCCTTCCGGCACGTCGTACGAGCCGTCGGTCGGGACGGACATCGAGACGATCTGGTCGGTGCCGAGCATCCAGTCGCGCATGTGGTCGATGGTCGCCGAGGCAGCCGATGCGGCGGACGATGCACCGCGCGCCTTGATGATCGCCCCACCGCGGGTGGCGACGGTCGGGATGTACTCGTCCTTGATCCAGGACTCGTCGACCAGGTCGGCCGCGACCTTGCCGCCGACCTTGGTGTTGTAAAGGTCCGGGTACATCGAGTCGTCGTGGTTGCCCCAGATCGCGAGATCCTTGATCTCGTCGACCGCAACCTCGAGCTTCTTGGCGAGCATCGCCTTCGCACGGTTGTGGTCGAGACGGGTGAGCGCGTTGAACCGCTCGGCCGGGATGTCGGGGGCGTTCTCCTTGGCGATGAGCGCGTTGGTGTTCGCCGGGTTACCGGTGACCAGGATCTTGACGTCGTCGGCGGCGACCTTGTTCAGCGCGGCGCCCTGGCCGGTGAAGATCTTGCCGTTGGCGGAGAGCAGGTCGGAGCGGTCCATACCCTCCTTGCGCGGCATGGCGCCGACCAGCAGGGCCGCGTTGGCGCCGTCGAACATCTTCTCGGCGTCGTCGCCGATCTCGACGGAGTGCAGCAGCGGGAACGCGCAGTCGTCCAGTTCCATGACGACGCCCTCGAGCGCCTTCAGCGCAGGGGTGACTTCGAGCAACTGCAATTGAACCGGGGTGTCCGGGCCGAGCAGGGCTCCGCTGGCGATGCGGAAAAGAAGGCTGTAACCGATCTGGCCGGCGGCGCCGGTGACGGCTACCTTGACAGGCTGGGTGCTCACGTAAATCCCCTCAGGACGTCTACGGGTGGGTACGGGTCGAAAGTATCAGCGGTCGGTGCGTGACGCCCCGGCAGCCATGAGATATGGGAATTGTGTGACCAGTGCGGCGAAGGCGGCATACTGTCCGAGGAATTCCACCTGATCGAAGGGACCTCCCGTGCGCCGAAGCCTGTGGCCGTTCGCCCTCGGGCTGCTGCTGATCCTCGACGTCGCACTCGTCGCCTGGGCGATGCGTCCGGGGGAGCGGACGGCGAGCGAGGACCCGTCGCCGTCGACTTCCACGTCGGTGACCTCGTCGACGACAAGTTCGAGAGCGCCTGCGGCGCAAGCCGATCGGGTCATCGTGGTTCCCGTGAATGCACAGTCCGCGTGGCGACTGGTGACCGGTTCGAACTGCGAGGGCTCGGTGGTGATCACTCGTAGCCAGAACGCCGGGGCGAACTGGGCGAACGGCCCTCGGGTGCCCCTGCGCTCTGTCTCGTCGGGCGCCATCAACGAAGCGGGCAACCCCGTGCTGACCGGGCTGGACGCCTCCTGCAAGCCGGCGACGGTCGAACTCACCGAGCGTGAGGCGAAGGTCACCAAGACTGCTCCCGCCTGGGCCGTCGAGCCCACGGCGATGACGACTCTGCTGCGCGAGGGCAAGGCGACCGCGAAGGCGTGCGCCACCGGGCGTATCCACGACCTGGCGACCGACTCGAACGACCGCGCGAACGTGTTGTGCGACGGCGGTCTCGTCCGCCGCACCGTGGACGCCGGCAGGACGTGGACGAATGTCGGCACGGTGAAGACTGCAACCGGTATCTCCACGGCGAGCGCGGTGCAGGGCAACCGGTTGTACGTCGCGTCCCGTCAGGCCTGCGGCATCCGCGTCGCGGCGATCGCGGACGAAGCACGCGGCACGGCGTCGGAGTGTGTCAGCGGGACGTCAGCGGTGAAGTCGGCCGACATCGCGATCTGGGGTCGCAGCATCTGGGGTGCGGACGCGTCCAAGGGGTGGGTCAGTTCGACGTCAGAACCGGCTGCAGCGGCGGCGGCCACCGCGACCAGCACGTCCAGTAGTGGGTCGAGCACCGAGTCGTCCTCCACTTCGCAGGAGTCGTCCTCGAGTTCGCAGGAGTCGCAGTCGAGTTCGGCGCCGGAGTCGACTTCGTCCAGCACGCAGCCGCAGTGGACCCCAAGCAGTACTCAGCCGCAGTGGACTGCGTCGTCGACCCGTCCGCGTTGGACGCCGACCAGCACGCAGTCGCAGTGGACCCCGCCGCCGTCGACCACCGAGACGGTTCCCACGCAGACGGTTCCCACGGAACCGACCGCCGAGCCGACCAGCACGGAGGGCAACGCCGGCGCAGGTGGCGTTCAGTCGTCCGGATCCCTGGTGACCGACCCGGTCAGCACCGCCGAGAACCCGACCGGCCAGTAGGACACGGGTTCGTCCTGCGCCTTGTGCGCGGGCTAGCCTGTTCGAAGCGAACAACGCTGTACCGTCACGAGTTTCAGGAGCCTGCAACCGCATGGAGAAGATCAAGGTCAAGAACCCCATCGTCGAACTCGACGGTGACGAGATGACGCGCATCATCTGGGCGTTCATCAAGGACCGCCTGATCCACCCGTACCTCGATCTCGATCTGAAGTACTACGACCTGGGTATGGAGTCGCGCGACGCGACCGACGACCAGATCACCGTCGACGCAGCGAACGCGATCAAGCAGTACGGCGTCGGCGTCAAGTGCGCGACGATCACCCCGGACGAGGCCCGCGTCGAGGAGTTCGGCCTCAAGGAGATGTGGAAGAGCCCCAACGGCACGATCCGCAACATCCTCGGCGGCGTGATCTTCCGCGAGCCGATCATCATCAGCAACATCCCGCGTCTGGTGCCGGGCTGGACCAAGCCGATCATCATCGGCCGTCACGCGCACGGTGACCAGTACAAGGCGCAGAACTTCAAGGTGCCCGGCAAGGGCAAGGTGACGATCACCTACACCCCGGCCGACGGCAGCGAGCCGATGGAGCTCGAGGTCGCCGAGTTCGGTGAAGACGGGGGCGTCGCGATGGGTATGTACAACTACAACAAGTCCATCGAGGACTTCGCCCGCGCGTCGTTCAACTACGGCCTGCAGCGCGAGGTGCCGGTCTACCTGTCGACCAAGAACACCATCCTCAAGGCGTACGACGGCGCGTTCAAGGACATCTTCCAGCGCATCTTCGACACCGAGTTCAAGGAGAAGTTCGACGAGCTCGGCCTCACCTACGAGCACCGCCTGATCGATGACATGGTGGCGGCAGCGCTGAAGTGGGAGGGCGGTTACGTCTGGGCCTGCAAGAACTACGACGGTGACGTGCAGTCCGACATCGTGGCGCAGGGCTTCGGCTCACTGGGCCTGATGACCTCGGTGCTCATGACCCCCGACGGCAAGACGGTGGAAGCCGAGGCCGCGCACGGCACGGTCACCCGCCACTACCGTCAGCACCAGCAGGGAAAGGCGACCTCGACCAACCCGATCGCGTCGATTTTCGCCTGGACGCGTGGCATCGCCAAGCGTGGCGAGCTCGACGAGACGCCCGAGGTGACCAAGTTCGCCGAGACGCTCGAGCGCGTCTGCATCGAGACGGTCGAGGAAGGCAAGATGACCAAGGACCTCGCGCTGCTCGTGGGTAAGGACCAGGCGTTCCTCACTACCGAGGAGTTCCTCGCCGCGATCGACGAGAACCTGCAGAAGGCGATGAGCGCAGCCTGAGTTCTGCCTCGAGTTCCACCTCGCACGAGCCCGATCCCACCGCGGTGGGTCGGGCTCGTTCGCGTTTTGTGCCATGTGCCTTCGACATTCCTAGAATCCGGTTACGCTGACCGCGATGACGAACGGGGGCGACGAGCTGCAGGAGCAGGTGGATCGGCAAGTGCTGGTCACGCTTACGCACGGCTACGTGCAATTGCTCGCCGACGAATGCGGCGTCGACCTGCTGCACCTCAAAGGCCGGGCGGTCGACGAACAGTTGTGGCAGCGATCCGCGTCCGGCGCGCCCGGGCCGCGCCACAGCCTCGACGTCGACGTGCTGGTGCGGCCTGCTCATGTTGACCGGTTCGTGGCCGCGCTGCTGGCGCACGACTGGCACAAGGTCACCGGGTTCGTCGAGGGCTCTGCGTTCGCCCACGCGATGAACCTGCGCCACCGCTTCCTCGGCAATGTCGACCTGCACCGGTGGTGGCCCGGGTTCGGGCTGAGTGCCGACGAGGCGTTCGACCGGCTCTGGAACGACCACCTCAGCTCGCGCGAGATCGCGAACGTGCGCTGCACCGTCCCCGACGTCGCGATGCAGCGGCTGGTGCTGCTGCTGCATGCGGGCCGCACCGGCGGCGTGCGGCACATCGATTACGACGCGTGCTGGCGCACGGCGTCCGAGGAGCAACGCGTCGAGGTGCGGAGGCTGGCAGAGGAATTCGACGCGCAGGTCGCGTTCGCTGCCGCGATCGGCGAGCTCGAGGGGCACCGTGGCGAGCCGGAGTATCTGCTGTGGCGCCACTTCTCTCGCGGCTCGCAGAACAGGTGGGACGAGTGGGCCGGACGGTGGCGGGCCGCGCGCGGGCTGCGCGGCAAGGCGCTGGTCCTGCGCGGATTCGTGTCGATCAACCCCGACTTGATGCGCGAACGGATCGGGCGCGAACCACGTACCGGCGACTATGTCGCAGAGTATGGGCTGCGGATGCGTTCGGCGGCGGTCGATGTCGCGCGGAGCGTGCGCAGGCGCCGGACGAAGCGAGGTGGGCGCTGATGTGGCGCATACCCGCAGGGCTGGCGTGGTGCTTGTCGGATGACGAGGTGAGCACTTTCGTGACGTCCGTCGAGCTCGGCTGCGTTGTGGTGTTGTCCGACGCGGCGGGCATGATTTGGCGAACCGCTGACCGTGCCACCAGTATGGATGAGATCATCAGCCGTCTGGGGGCGGACCTCGGTCTCGAACAAGCAGTGATCGCATCCGACGTCGAATTGTGCATAACCGAGCTGGTGGAGGTCGGGTTGCTGAAGAACGAGGGGGACACCCGATGACAATCGTGGACCTGGTGCGAATTCTGCGCCGAAACCTGCTGTGGATCGTGCTCGGCGCGCTGCTGGGCGTCACGCTCGCGGGTGCCTACCTGGCCACCCGTCCGACCGTCTACACCGCGCAGGCCACCGGCGTGGTCGTGGCCGGCGATTCGCTCTCGGTGGGCGACACGATCAGCGCCAACTCGGTGACCGTGCAACGTGCGGGTATGTATGCGCGCCTGGCCAACACCAGTCAGGTCGCCGCCCAGTCGTCGAAGATCCTGCAGCAGCAGGGCATGGCCGGTGTACGCGGCGGTGTCTCAGCCTCGCCCGGCGACGGTTCGACGCCCTTCATCAATGTGACGGCCACGAGCAACACCGCCAAGGGTGCGCAGGCGCTGGCGAATGCGACCCTGCTGGGCATCCGCTCCGAGGGTCTGCGACTGGAGACCTTCGGTAAGACACAGGGCAAGCAAACCAGCGACGCCGAACTCGAGCGGCTGACGAACATCCACGTGCTCACCTACGCACCGGCGGGTTTGCCCGCCTCCCCGTCCAAGCCCAACCTCGTGCGCAACCTGGTGGCTGGTGCGCTGCTGGGTGCGATCATCGCGGGCGCTCTGTCGATAATACGCCGCGCGTTCGATGCGAAGGTGCGGACCCAGCAGGATGTTGAGACGCTCACCGGCAAGTCAGCGCTGGCGATCGTGCCCGACTCGAAGTCGTTGCGGCGCACCGGAAAACCGACCGTGGTCGGTGGCCCCGCGGGCGAGGCCATCCGGCAGCTACGCACCAACCTGCGCTTCGTGAGCGTCGATGAACCGCCGCGGTCGATCGTGGTCACCTCGCCGACACCGGGCGACGGTAAGTCGACGATCGCGGCCCACCTGGCCCAGTTGATGGCGGTGGCCGGCGAGTCTGTCGTGCTCATCGACTGCGACTTGCGTCTACCGACCCAGGGCGACCAGTTCGGGGTCGACGGCAGCGTCGGACTCACCCAGGTGGTGGCCGGCGAGCTGTCGGTCGACGACGTGCTGCTCGACAGCGGCGTGCCCGGGCTGAAGCTGTTGCCGGCTGGACGCACCCCGCCGAACCCGTCGGAGTTGCTCGGTTCGCGCACCATGCGGGCCCTTGTCGACCAGCTCAGCCAGAACCACATTGTGATCCTCGATGCGCCGCCGGCGCTCGCGGTCACCGACGCCGCGCTGGTCGGTTCGCTGGCGGACGGCGTGATCATCGTGACCCGCATGGGCGCAACCCACAAGGCGCAACTTGAGCAGTGCGCCAAGCTGCTCACCCAGGCCAACGCCACGCTGCTCGGCGTCGTCCTGAACCGCGCGTCCTTGAAGACGATGGGCGACGTGATGTACGGCTACGGCTATGGGTACGGCTCCTACGGCAACCATGAGAAGTACCAGCGGTACTACGGACAGGAGATCGAAGGTCCCGAGGACGCAGCTTCGACCCGGCGCGGACATCGCAAGAGCAGGTCGCTCAGGGCCGGTGTCCGCTGACATGACCGTCCGGACGGTCACGCCCACTCCGCTGCGGCGGAAGACGCGTCGATGACTTCAGGCATCGCCGAGCGTCGGCTGAGCCACGAACCGCACCGGCCGCGGCACATCGCCCAGTGGGCCGAGGACGTCCGCGATTACTGGTCGCAGGTGCGGGTCGCCGACTTCCTGTGCGGGGCGCTGCTGGTGTTCGCCGGATTCGTGAGCCCCCTGCCGGTGCCGTCGGGCGTGTTGGTTTCGTCCATCATCTGCCTCTGGGCGATCTGCGTGCGAGCGCAGTGGACCATCAGCTGGGGCGGCGCCATGATGGGCATCGGCGTCGTGATGCTCGGCTATCTCACCTATGTCTCGGTGGTCAACGGCATGCCGTGGGGGCAGCGCATCACCAAGTTCGCGTTGCTGCTGGGTCTGGCTGCGGCGTTCGCGCAGCGCCGCATCGACGTGCGCTCGTTCATCGTCGGCACGATGACGATGTCGGTGATCAACGTGGCGATGTTCTACGCGGGTCTCACGCCGAACCGGTACCCGCCCTACCTCACCGGCTTCTACGACGACAAGAACGTCGCGGGGATGTACTACGCGCTGTTCGGACTGCTCGGATTGCTGGTGACCCGCGGCCGATGGTGGAGTGCCGGTTGGATCGCCTTCTCCGCGCTCGCCGTCTTCCTGACCGGTTCACGCACGTCGATCTCTGCCTTCCTGCTGGCCCTGGCGTGGTTGGCGCTGCGCAACCGGGTGGCGCCCACCGTCCGGTTGGTGCTCGCCGCGGCCGGCGTCTGGACATTGATATTCGCCGAGAACACTCTGGCGCGCATCGGCATATTCGCCGATCGCAGCGGCACCGACCTGTTCCGCACCCAGATCGAACACGCGATGGCCGACAAGGTGGCATTGACGCCTTGGTACGGCGGAGGGCTCAACGAGGGTTTCGTCATGCTCGGTGGCGTCCGCCGCATGTGGTTCCACGACTCCTACCTGCAGGCATTTGCCGAGGGCGGGTGGATCTTCCTCGGCGTCACGATCCTCGCCTTCGTCGTGATCGGACTAGGGTTGTTCAGCCCTCGGTTGAGGGTCTCTCGTGAGCTGCTCATCGCCGAGGCCGGCATCGTCACTGTTCTGGTGTGCGCGTGGAAGCTCGGCGAGGTGTTCATGACCCCCGCTGGTTTCATCGCGCTCGGGCTGGCGATAGGCGCCCGATTCGGTGAGCCCCGCACCAAGCTAGAGCAGAGGCGACCGGCATGACTCGCACTGCAATCGTCACCGGGGCGTCTGGATTCATCGGCACCCACCTCGTGCGCGCGCTCGTCGGCGAGGGGTGGTCGGTAATTGCGGTGAAGCGGCCGACCGCTCAGATTGCCACCGAACTGGTCGGCCGGGTGAGGCAGGTGTCGGCCGAACTGTCCGATTACGGCGATCTGGATTCAGTCGTCGGACCGGCTCCGGAGGGCGTCCTGTTCCACCTAGCATGGGACGGTCTCATGGGCGCGGCCTTCAAGGACCACACGGGCCAATTGCTTAACGCAGCTAGGTCGGTTGACGCGGTCGCGGCCGCGGCCCGAATGGGATGCCGCAGGTTCGTGATGGTGGGCAGTATGAACGAGTACGAGATCCTCGGCCTCGGCGAGAAGGTTGGTGTCGCGCCGCGATGGGCAAACACCTACGCCGCGAGCAAGTTGGCGGCCGAGCACATCGGGAAGACTGTCGCTCACCACCAGGGCATCGAGTTCGTCACGGCCCGCCTGGCGATGGCATACGGGCCTGGCAACTACTCGATGATGTTGCCGAATGTCGTTCTTTCCCAGCTGCTTTCGGGCAAGACGCCACAACTGGTCGCCGGTGATGGGCCGTATGACCTGGTGTACAGCGATGAGATTGTGGGAGCACTTCTCGCACTGGCCGAACGCGGGGTCGACCAACGCCACTATTACGTCGGCCATGAGAAGACCCGCACGTTCCGTGAGCTCATCACAGAGATTCGTGACATCGTCGCGCCCGGAGCTGACCTGAACTTCGGTGCCTATCCGGAGGACAATGCGATCGACTATTCCTTGATCGACCGCGAGGCCCTGCGCGCCGATACTGGCTACTCGTGCTCCGCCGACTTCCGTGAGAGCATCGCGCAAACGGCCCGATGGGTGCGGGCAGAGTTGCTGAAGGAATCACATGGCTGACGGCGTGTCAGTGGTCGTCCCGCACTACGGCGATCCTCAGCCCACCGAGGTTCTCATCCAGGCGCTGCGGCATCAGGTCGGCGATGTGCCGATGCAGATCGTCGTCAGTGACGACGCCTCCCCGAGGCCTTTCCCTGCGGGCGATGGCTACGAGGTCGTGCGCAGAGACCGCAACGGTGGCTTCGGGTCCGCTGTAAACACCGGAGCGGGGGTGGCTCGCTACGACTTGCTCCTCATCCTCAACAGCGACGTCGAGATCGGCGAGTCTTTCATTCGTGACCTGGTCGAGGGAGCCAGACCGTGGCTGCCCGCCGTCGTGTCGACCAGGGTGGTCCAACCCGAGTACGACCTCATGGTCGGACGCAAGTGGCCGCGTACCACCCATCAACTTGTGGAGGCGCTCGACCCGCTCGCGAGATTCCATGGCACCGACACTCTGAACCGACTGATCGGCAACGACGTCGTCGCCGCCCGCACGAACGGGCCGGCGATCGTCGATTGGGCAGTCGGAGTGTGTTTGCTGTTGCCTCTGGAGGATTTCCGGTCAGTGGGCGGCTTCGACGAAGCGTTCTTCATGAATGCGGAGGAGATCGATTTGCAGCGCCGACTGCACGGTGAGCGAGGGCTGCCGGTCGTCGTGCTAGACCAGCCAGTCATTCACCACCAGGGCGGAGGGTCATCGGATCCAGCGCGCCGAGCGACCTGGCTGATCGATTCACGGATGAAGTACCACACGAAGTGGCTGCGGCCCGCACCGTTGCGGTTCGGCTTGCGCGCGGTTTATGTCGTCAACCTCGCTTGGGCGACCGCCCGTCGAATGGGCGGGCGTCCAGTGACGCCTTGGCGCATCTTTCGCGAGCAGAATGCTCGCCTCGACCACGCGTGGAGGACCCGTTGAGAGAGATTGCGAGGCTGCTGGTCGAAAAGCGTGCCGGCGTGCGCTACCGCAGAGCCCAATTCGTGATGCCCTTGTTGCGTCTAGCATTCGCCCACATCGGCCAGGGCACCGTCATCGTCGCATCCAAGACGTTGACAGGGGTGGATCGCATTCACCTCGGCGACGGGATCATCATACGAGATGGTGCATGGCTCGCTGCCGAAGGTGCGGGGGCTCGGTTGGCGGTGGGTGACGACACCTACATCGGTCATGCATGTCACTTGCACTCCATAGACCCGGTGAGCCTCGGTAAACGTTGTGTTCTCGCGGACAATGTGATGGTGACGTCGTCGGACCATGGCCGCGACGATCGGCGTGCCGTCCAAGGCACCGGGCCGGTCGTGATCGGGGACGATGTCTTCCTCGGTCAGAACGTCGTAGTGCTCGGAGGAGTGACCATCGGCTCGGGGGCGACAGTCGCCGCAGGCGCCGTGGTCGTGCGCGATGTTCCCGCTGGCGCCGTCGTGGGTGGCGTGCCGGCGAAGTTGATCGGAACACCGCGATGAGTCCCAAACTTCTGTTGATCTCGCCCGGCTTCCACGGCTATCACCGATCGGTTGCGCGAGCCTTCGAAACCCTGAACTATCAGGTGAAGACTTTCTGTTACGACGTCGCCAGGTCGAACGGCGAGCGGGCGTGGAACAAGGTGCGCCACGAATTGCCGGCGGTCCTTGCCGGTGGTGACGGACACATGTCCGCTGAGCAAGCGTCCGGGCGAGCGCTCGCTGTTGTTCGGCAATTTCGCCCTGACGTCGTGCTCGTGGTTCGAGGCGATGTCCTGAGTGAGGATTTCTGGGCGGAGGCGGCGTCCGGGTCGTCCGTAGGCGTGTGGATGTACGACGAGATCCGACGCACGAAGTTCGATGCCGACCTCGTCGCGAAATACGCATCGATCGCCACCTATAGTGCGCTTGACGCAAAAGCGCTGCAGGACAACAGCATTGACGCACTGCACGTCCATCTCGGATTCGACGACAGTCGCCCTACCTCCGGCTACGCCGGGGCGGCAGGTCTCGTGTCGTTCGTCGGTGCTCCGTCGCCTCGACGTGCCGCCGCCCTGCGAGCCTTGACCGCCGCGGGAATTGCGGTGCGTGCCTGGGGCAGGGGATGGTCGGATCATCCGTTCGACCGTGCACGAACATGGCGCGCCAAGGGGGTCGGCCTGCCCAACGGTCGCGATGTGACGAGCGAGGTTGCGCAGGCAATCATGCGTTCGTCGAGCGCAACCTTGAACATCCATGGTGATCAGGACGGCTTCACCATGCGCACCTTCGAGGCCGCCGGAGTGGGCGCAGTGCAGTTGATCGACAGGCTCGATGTCGGCGAGGTGTACCTGCCGGGCGAGGAGGTGCTCGTGTTCGACGGTGAGGACGACCTAGTGCAGACAGCTCGCCGCGTGGTCGCCCGACCTCAGGATTTCGTTCTGCTGCGGGAACGCGCCCGTGCCCGCACGCTTGCCGAGCACACCTTCACCCATCGGGCCCGGGAGTTGGAGCGGTTGTGGCGGTGACGTGCAGAGAACTGCTGCGTCATCTGCCGATCCTGCGCCGGGGATTGTCAGCATGGGGCTGATGAGATACCTGCTCGGACTCGCGCGCGACAGTGTCGACTTTCGAACCAATACCGAGGAGCGCCAGATGGGGCGACGGGCCCTAGCGACCCGCCTCGGGCAACAGCTGACGCCGCCGGCCACTCGACGTGGACCGACCCGTCGTCCTCTCTACCCGGCGTCTTGGCGTCTCGTGCAGCACCGGCCCCAGCACTCGACCGCGATCCTTCGGCTCGCCG
Organism: Yimella radicis; assembly: GCF_054778255.1. Lineage (NCBI taxonomy): Bacteria > Bacillati > Actinomycetota > Actinomycetes > Micrococcales > Dermacoccaceae > Yimella > Yimella radicis. The sequence goes on along the minus strand of NZ_BAAGZR010000007.1, from coordinate 219,884 downwards.
ACCATTCGCCGCAGCCTGTCGCCGATCCACCAGCCGCGGAGTCGATCGACGCCGATGTCGTCGTGATCACCTCGGCGCCCGCGGGCGCTGCTCAGCAGTTCGGCTGCCCGCCAGGATGGTCCGCCGCTCAGCGCCTGATCGCCGCGGCGAATTCGGGCATCCTGGACAGTTACGACCGGCTGATAATCGTCGATCACTTGCTTCCGGCTGCTGCCGATGTGCAACACGCACTCGCTCTGCTCGTCGATCCCCATATCGGTGGACTAGCTAAGGGAGTGGTGCAACCGCAGGGCGACGTCTTCCGGAGCGTCAGCCGGATTCTCAAGAGTCGCCACTGGCCGACGCCACACACCCAGTGCGATGTGCCTAGTGGCCTCGACCTCGTCAGTCGCGCATTCCTGGCCCAGGGCTTGCGGGCTCTTCGGCTCGCGCCGGACGATTTCGGCGCCGGAGCGCGCGGCGAGGAGGTGCTCGCAGCGCTGCTCGGGGTGCTGGCAGCCGAGGCCGGCATGCCGATCTGTGACGTAACAGCCAGTGCGGCAGTCGAGACTGCCCGCGAGCCGCTCGCGCCGCGCATCGTTCCCTTCTACCTCCCGCAGTTCCACCCGACGAAGGAGAACGACAGTTGGTGGGGGAAGGGCTTCACCGAGTGGACCAATACGGCTACGGCTGTTCCGCACTTCAAGGGGCATTTTCAACCGAAGCTACCCGCGGATCTCGGTTACTACGATCTGCGCCTCGACGAGGTGCGCGCGCAGCAGGCCAAGCTTGCTCGGCAGGCCGGCATCGGCGGCCTTATGTACTACCACTACTGGTTCGCTGGTCGTCGACTGCTCGGCGAACCGATCGACCGGCTGGTCAATCAACGCGACCTCGACCAACCCTTCTGCCTCATGTGGGCCAACGAGGACTGGGCGCGATCGTGGGACGGTGATCCGAAGGCGATCCTGATCAGGCAGGACTACGACAGGGTGCCGGCACGCACGTTCATTGAGCACGTGCTCGTCTTTCTCCGGGACGACCGTTACCTGACTGTCGACGGGCGCAAGCTGTTGGCCGTCTACCGTCCGGGGTCCATACCCGACTTCGCCGACGTCGCCGACGCGTGGCGTGAGCGGGCTCGTGCCGAAGGAATCGAACTGCTGTTGGTGGGGGTGGAGTACGTGGACATGGGCCCGGAAGTGCAGGCGGCTCTCGATGCCACGATGGCGTTTCCACCACATCGCAAGAAGTACGTTCCGGTCAACGGAGCAACCCTTCTGCTTGACCGCGACTTCAGTGGAGGCATCTTCTCCTACTCAAGCATGGTCGACGACGACATCGCCGGGTTCAAGATCCAGAGCAGGCACCATTTTCCGGGCGTCATGACTTCCTGGGACAACACCCCGCGGCGCGGCACGAAGGCGCATTTGTGGCTCGGTGCCAACCCGTACACCTACCGGCGATGGCTTCTCGCGGCTGCCGAATCGGTGATGGACCGCCCCGAAAGCGAGCGGGTGGTATTCGTCAATGCTTGGAATGAGTGGGCAGAGGGCGCAGTGCTCGAGCCCAGCAATGAGTGGGGACATGCCTACCTGTGCGCGACCCGGGATGTCGCCAACGGCTAGGTGCATGTAGGGGTTTCAGCGGCGGATCGAGCTGTAGAAAGCGGCCTTCTGCGCCGTGACTGCCTCTAGCGTGCGACTCGCCATGAATTCAAGGCCCTGCACGCGGGCGGCGGCGATTCGGCCGCGCTCACGCGTCAGCATCGCGATGGTGTCAGTGAGGGCTGCCGGATCATTGCGCCGCACTGACCACCCGGCCCCCGCAGCGACGATCTGCTCGAGGATTTCGGTCGTGTAGCCCAAGATCGGAGCACCGCACCCCAGTGCCTCAAAATATGTACCTGAAGGATCGCCCTGGCGGTGTGGAAGCAGCATGACGTCAACCTGATTCCGCACCCAGGGCTTCCAATCGGTTTCAAAATCGAGGTAGCCGATGACCGTGACATTCGCAACGCGCACGCTGTTGATCTGGTCCGCCAGGTCACCGCCGCCGGCGATGTAAAACCTGGCATCGATTCCCTCGTATTGACAGCGTTCGGCTACTCGTAGAACGTCGGTGGTGCCTTTGATGGCAGTCCAGCGACCCGAAAAGGCTACGCGGAGCGGTTGACCTGGCTCTGGCATCCGGGATCCACGAGCAAGCGTCAGGTCGTAATCGGCGATGCGTGAGTCGTTGTAGACAAGGACGTTGGTGTTGTATCTGCCGTACGCTGAGGCAGCAGCGATGCCATTGCACTCCAACCCCTTCGCTCGTCGAGCCATCCGCACGTAGCAACGTTCCCTACGGAGCTCTCCCATCGCCCGTCGTCCACCGTCTATGCGGTTCGCGGCAGAGGCTCGCGCCTGATCGAGGCGGGTAGTCAATGGATTTTCGGAGGTGTAGACGACGGGTACGTCGGTTCTCAGCAGCCATTCGTAGGCGGGCCGATGCAGTGCGGTCAGAAGGGCCAGCCCCCGGGCCGCGCCGGCGACATCGCGATGAAGGGTTTCCGACGAAAACGCCCTCGGCACGATGCCATTATCGGCTGTTACCCGGCCGTAGCCATCGGGTGTTCTGTCGTCCCGAGTCTGGGTCTTGGAAGCTATGACGTGTATGCCCTCGCCGAGGTGTCGCGCCATTCGTTCAAGTGCGCTGATTGACTTGCTCGGCAACCACAGCTGTCCGCCGGCGTCCTCCAAATAGTTGACGGGTGAGAAATAGCCGAGTGGACCGGTCACAGCTTTCCCAAGCACCTAGGAGGCTCGCGACGTGTCTAGGTCAGAATCCAGCCGTCCGAGTGCGACCAGGCGAGCAAACGCTGGTGCGGATTCGACGACGTGCCCGAAGGAGCCCTTCGCGGCGATGCTGCCGCCCTCCAGAAAGACTAACTGATCTACATCGCGGACAGTGGACAACCGGTGCGCAACGACGATCGTCGTGATGTCACCGCGTAACGCCTCGACGGTGCGTCCGATGCGGAATTCGGTTTCGTTATCGAGTGCTGAGGTTGCTTCGTCAAGGACGATGACCTTGGGGTTGCGATAGAGGGCACGCGCAATTCCCAGTCGTTGACGCTGACCGCCTGAGAGCCGCGAGCCTCGTTCACCGACCAGGGTGTCTATGCCATCTGGCATGTCGGCCAGCAGGTCACCGAGGGCAGCCCGCTCAATAGAGCGGATTATCTGGTCTCGGTCCTGATCCTCCTCCCGGACACCGAAGGCGACATTGCTGGCGATCGTCCCACTCATGATGAACACGTCTTGGGGCACATAGGCGACGACGTCGTGCCACCGGTCATCTGCAGTGTCGGTTCTCACATTGCCGTAGGTGACGCAGCCGCGGGTAGGGGAGATGAGGCCAAGGATGATGTCGACCAGTGTGGTCTTGCCCGACCCGCTGACTCCACATAGGGCGAGCGATTGCCCGGGCGGGATGTGAATCGTTACATCGTTCAGCACGTCGCGCTCGGCGTCGGGGTACCGGAAGCTCACCCCGTCAACCTTGATAGCAGCAGTGTCACCATCGAAGCTGGGTCCACCGTGCATTGAGTCCTCCCCTTCGATCTCACCGTCTGTACGCAGCGCATCGACTGTAATGTGCAGGCCCTCACGACCCACCCGGATAGTGCCGAGTGCCGCGGTCAAGCTCACCATCATCGGTAGCAACTTGATAGTCGCCGCGACGAACAGGCTGAGGACCGGAAGAGACGACTTTGCAGTACCGCCGAGCGTGCTGATGACTATGAAGATCGTGAGTCCGACCATCGTGACCAACTCAAGTACATACTTGGGAAGGCCGCCGAGGAAATTCGCTTTCCGTGAGGCTCGGACACAGATGATGTTGGCCTCGTCATACTGGTCGACAAAGAAGATGCGTGCATTGTGCAGTACGGCCTCGCGGAAACCCGCCATCGCGTCGAGTAGCGCGTGGCTGGCGATCCATACCGTGCGCTGGGCCTCCTTGCCGGCCCGACGGTTTGCTGGAGCGAGAACACGCTGAAGGGCAAGCACGATCCCGCCGAAGTAGGCCAGTGCGATTGCAGTGGGCATCGGTGCAACCGCGAAGAGCAGTCCGACGATGAGCGTCATTGACATCAGAATGCTTATCGTGCTGAGCGCACCGGCCAGCACCCGTGAGTAGGCGTCGTTGACTGCGGGGCCAACCGTACGAATCAGTTCACCAGTGTTTCGTCTGCGGTGCTCCAGAAGCGACTCGGACAGGTAGACGGTTAACAGCTGGCGGGAGGTCGCTGTCTGCAGCCGGCTGAGATGGCCCGACGTCCACCACATCAACGCCACGGCGAGCGCGGATTTAAGCACAAACGCGAGGATCATGCAGGCGGCGACCATGATGACGAAGGTTCGTTCGGAGGGACGGCCAAGCAGGCGGTGCAGAATGCCGAGCACGCCGTCGTCGATCGGGCTGCCCATTAGGATCTGCATGAGCGGCAAGATCGACGCGACGCCAATCAGATCGAGCATTCCGAGCACAAACTGACTGGTGGCATTGACCACGAGCAGGCGCCGGTCGCGTCGGCTTACCGTCGAAAGCAGGTAACGCAGGTCGGATAGAAGCGGCGGATTGGCCTGAGCCGCGCTGCTTTCATATGTCATTGCTTACCCCCTCCGGCTTGTTGAGCCCGGCATTGGCGGACGCTTCGACGATGAGCGAAACAGCCTTGCGAGCGAGCGGGCGGGGGAGATAAGGGATCATCGAATCGACGCCATGGGCAACGCGTACGGACGACTGGTAGTCGAGATGTCGTGAGAGTTGGCTGACGAGCGTGTTCCACGCATCTGCGCGGTCCGCAACTCGGGATCCGGACACACCAACGCCGTGAATCGTGTCGAACAGGTGGCGTGCCTGACCAGAACGGAAAGCGCGTCTTGTGCGTGAAGCCGTGCTGGTCGCAGCGACGTTGTGCGCAGTTTCCAATTTCGGGTCTATCTCTACCGGAATCCCAGCCCGATGCAGTCGGTAGCCGTAATCAACATCCTCCCAGCCGTACGCGCGGTAGCGGGAGTCGTACGGGCCTATGGCCAGCCAGGTTTCGCGTGATATCGAGCAGTTGCCGGCCCAGTAATGCCACCGTTCGTGAGGAGGCCGACAGTAGGCGCCCCGCCGATACTGTGCATCTGCTGCGCGCCCGTAGATCTCGGCATATCGCCCTTCAGGAAAGTTGTTCAGGTAGAGGCCGATGACGCCCTTCGGAGCACCCTGGTGGTGAGCGATGTGCCGACGCACGTAGTCCGGCCGTGGCTGCAGATCGTCATCGCACCTGATGAGCACGTGGCCTCCGGCGACGCTGAAGCCTTCGTTCAGGGCTGCGACTCGTCCGCGGTTCTCCGGGAAGACCGACGAGCGCACCGGGAGGTCGCGATAGCGCTCCAGCACCTGCGTGGAATTATCGATGTCACCGTCGATCACGACGACCGCCTCCCACGACTCGGTTTCCTGAGCACGTAGGGCTTCGAGGAGCACCGGTAGACGTGCCGCGCCCCCTCGGGTGGGAATGATGATCGATGCATCTGTCATGAGCTTCCTCCGGCACCTGGCTGGCGCAGTTCGTCTAGAATGATGCCCAGTTCCCGCGTTCCTGCCTCGGGTGAGAAGAACTGTGACCACCGATCGTAGGAGTTGTCGGTGTGATCCTTCGAATAGCCCGTCACGGCCTGCGCCAGGACTGCTGCGAGCGATGCCGCGTCCCCTGCTCTCGCGATCCATGGAAAGTCCGAGCCGGCCACCTCGGGCAGCGCTCCGGCGTCGCTGATCACGAAGGGACATCGCGCCGCCATAGCTTCGGTGACGACAAGACCGAACGGCTCGGCCCAAGTGGACGGAAACACCGCGAGATCGACCTGAGAAAAGAAGGCGTCGCGGTCCATCCAGCCGACGCGCTCCACGTTTGTGCCGAGACGAGCGAGCGATTCTTCGACTGCGGTCGCCTCCCGCGGCGGCACGAATCGGGTCGCACCCGCCAGCAGCAGCGTGTATCGGCCGGGGGCACGCGCTTCGAGCAGTCGCATCGTGTCGGCTAGAACGAGCACTCCCTTGTCGGGCGAGAGCCGGCCGAGAAAGCCGAGCCGCACCGGATCGCCCATCGGACGAGGCGGTCGAGTCTGCGCCGGTGGCAGCGACCAGTTCATCAGCACATCGGACCGGGCCACCTGAGACTGCATCGTTCGGGACGGCACCACCGTGCGCAGCACCCCGCGCCGGGCGATGGCGGCCAGCACCTTGAGCTTTCCTTCGGCCACCTGATGCAGATGAACGACGCGGCAAGGATGCCCGGTCGTGGCGAACGCGGGACGAAGTCCGTTGCACCACAACAGACCTCGTCGGTGCTGTCGGTCCCACCGGCGCAAATTGCGCAGGTAGGAACGGGCGTTCGCGCCGGGGATGCGGACGACGTCGAAGCCTTCATTCGCCGCGCGGTCGCACAGGTCGGGGGGCGAGGCCGGGCCGACAACAGTGACATCGTGGCCGAGATCGCGGGCCGCGGCCGCGAGCTGCAACAGCATCACCTCGCCGCCGGCGATGTCGCCCTGGTTCGACGCGATCGTGAAGCGACTCATCGGCGCCCCGGTCGGCGGTGGATCAGCTGACCCTCGAGGTTGCCGACGACGCCCCCGGCGTATGCGGACCAGCGGAAACGCTCGGCCTCGGGCGCGCGCCGGGCAGCCAGCCACTGGGGCGCCAGTTTCGCCGTCTCGGTGACGGCCCAGCGGGCGGACATGCCGCGCACCGGACGCTCCATGTCGCGGCTCTTCGCCCACAATCGCAGCTGCGAGCGCGCATACCCGCGGCGTTGTGCGAACACCGCCGCCGGGTCTGTTCGCAGCCGGTAGTCGACAACCGCGTTGTCGATGACCAGCAGCGGATGACCGGCTTCGATGAACCGCCAGGAGAGGTCGACGTCTTCGGTGCCGCCGGTGATCGTCTCGTCGAAGCCGCCGAGCGCGAGAAAGGTCGATCTTCGCACGGCGACGTTGCAGCCGATCGCGAATTGTTCGTAGCCCAGGAAACCGAATGGCCTCTGCAACACGGGTGGCTCGATGACCTCGTCGTCGGTCACGCCGAGGTAGGTGCGCCAGGCGAACTCGGGGTTCAGGCGGTCGAGGCGAAGCGGACCGGTGAGCAACGCATCGTCCCGCACGAGCGCGTCATGCATGGCGCGCACCCAGCGCTCGCCGACGATGTCGTCGGAGTCGCACATCAACAAGTAGGGTGCACGGGCGGCGGATGCTCCCAAGTTTCGAGCGTGGCTTGGTCCGCGTTCCAAGGTCGCAGTGACCACTCGGATCGCGAGCTGCTCGTGGTAAGGCGCGATCAGTGAGGCAAGTGCTGACGAACCTTCGTTGTCGGCGATGATCACCTCGAATGTCGGCGGATCCTCCTGTGCTGCTAGCGCCTCCAACTGCGCACCGAGCACTTCGTCAGCCCGGTAGTATGCCACCACCACGCTTGCTGCCGGCGTTGGACCTGAAGGCGCCGTTATGGCGGCGTCATGGGGGATGGTGCAGCGATAAACCTCGACGATCTCATCGACCATCTCGCACACGGTCGGAATGGTGTCTGGCAGCGACGGACGAAGCTCGAGACGCAGTCCCTGCTCGACAACCTTGGCCGCGAGGGGCTCGACATCATCGACTGGCGCGAGGCAGTGCGCGGGGAGGATCTCGGGGTTGCCACCGAGATCGCTGGCGACCACCCCCATGCCGGCGTTCACCGCGTCCAGCAAGGTGTAGGAGAGGTTGTCGGCCAGTGACGGTTGCAGCAGCACGTCGTGGGCGTCCATCGCGGCTGAGGCGTCGACGAACCCGGGGAAGTCGACAACTGCGGCAAGGCCGAGTTCGTCGGCGACGGCACGCAACCGGTCGGCGTCCGGACCTTCGCCGGCGAGGGTGAGCCGGGCCTCCGGATGTCGTCGGTGCACCTCGGCAAAGACCGCGAGGGTCGTCGTGAGGTTCTTCTCCGCTGACAGTCTGGTCAGGGAGAGCACTCGCAATCCGGCGGCCCGCTCGGTGGGCGGTAGTCGGTCGACTCCGTTGCGCACCACCGTGATCGGTGCGGTGGGTCGCCAATGGCGCCGCATGTCGCGTGCGGTCGAGGCACTGACAGCAAGGAGTGCATCGAACCGTCGGATCCGCGCGTGGTGCGCAAGCTGCCGAGTGCGCGCCTTGACCGGCGACCCGTGGAACACCGACTGATCTGCCTGCACGTGATGCTCGGTGGACACCAGCGTCGTGGGTTGACCGACTGTTGCCATCGCCGCGAGGAAGTCGGCTTTGGCGAGGTGCGAGTGCACCACGGCCGGCTGCAACCGCCGCACCGTCCGCCTGAGCTCAGCCACCGTGTGCCGCATCGGACGTCCGCCGACCTCCCAAGGCACGACAGGCACGCCGAGGTCACGTAGACGGTCGAGCAAGGGCCCCTCGGGCGCGGTGACCACCAACCGATAACCGGGCAGGCCGACCCGTGCGACGTCGAGAATGTGTCGGGCAACGCCCGCCAAGTTGGAGACGGGGGAGACCCACAATGCGATCAGCTCAGACACCTCAGAACCACGCCTCCAACCGGTCGAGCGCCGTCCAGAAGCCCTCGCCGTTGTTGACGTGGCCTTGCCAGATCTCCGGGATGAAGCCGACACCCGGCGCAAGCCGATCGAGCTGCGATGCGGTTGTGGGCCAGTCGATTTCGCCCTCTCCGATCTGCGGACCTTCACCGTCGAGGCCCTCGGCGTCGACGACGTGCAGGTGCTCGGCCAGCGGTGCAAGCCGCTCGACGTACTCGCTGAACGGGCGCCGGGTGAAGTTCGCGGCGAGCTTCGAGTGCGACAGGTCGAGGGTGACTCGCCGGCCGTACTGCTCGCAGAACGCGACGGTGTCGTCCAGACCCATGAACAGGTTGTGGTGCTGTTGGCCACCCATCAGCCACGGGAAGGGCGGCAGCGTCTGCGCGGTGAGCCTCACGTCGTCTTCGTCGAGGCGTTCCAGGGCCTCCGCGATGCGTGCGTACCGCGCCGGACGCTGCTCGGCGGGGATGAACGCGTCCTTGGTGAATCCGCCCATCGTGCAGATGACGACCGGAGGCTGCTCGGCGTCGAACCAGCGTCCGAGGTCACGCGTCAGGTCGATGACCTTCTGCACCTCAGCGATTGACCGCTCCCAGGTCGCGGCGTCGGCGCTGGCCAGATCGATGATGAAGTCGCCGGCGTAGAGGTCAGGGCAGTGCACGGCGTAATACAAGCCGTCGAACTTCGACTTCAGGAGGCTGCTGATCTGCTCGGAGCTCATCTCGACGTCCTTGTAGGACAAGTGAAATTCGAGGAAGTCGGGGTTGGTTGCGTTGCCCTCCAACAGTTTTCGGGCGTCGTGGTAGCGCACCGGCAGGCCCCACGGGCGGTTGAAGGAGTATGCGCGGCCCTGAGCGACAGTGTCGGACAGGTCGGAGGGGTAGAAGAAGTCACCGGCATCGATGCCACGCTGCAAGGTGCGCCCCACCAGTAGATCGAGCCGGTCGGGCTGTAGGCCACGGCCCGGTGACTTGATCGTCACGGCGTCACGCGTCACCACGTCACCCACTTCGAGACGCCTGGTGGTGACGAGCGATTTGGCGAGGTTCGCGCGGTTCATCTGCTCGCCGGTGGACACGACCCGTGCTCCGCCGCTGCCCAGTGCGCTCTCGATCTCGCGGACCCTCGTGACCATCTCGGCGAATTCTTCTGGCAAGAGCGAGACCTGGTGGTCGTTGCCCTCGAGGCTCTTGTCGATCGTGAAATGCTTCTCGATGATGCTCGCGCCCCGCGCCACAGCAGCGAGGGGAACGTGAATGCCGCGTTCATGACCGGAGTAGCCGACTGCGCAATTGCCGATCTCGGCCAGACGATCCATGTAGCGCAGGTTCACGTCCTTGAACGGCGCCGGGTAGGTGGACTGGGTCTGCAACAGCGCGAACTGAGCGCCTGCCCGGAGCAGCACCTCGACGCTCGCGGTGATCTCCTGCTCGGTGGACATTCCAGTCGACACGAGCAGCGGGAGCCCGCTCTGAGCGCATGCCCGCAGCAGGACGTGATTGGTCAGGTCGGCACTCGCGATCTTCAAGGCCGGTACGCCGTAGTCGACGAGCACCTTCAGCGAAGGTTCGTCCCACGGTGTGCAGAACGCGTCGATGTCGACGCGTTTGCAGTGGTCGAGGCACTCGATCATCTGCTCGGGACTGAACGAGTACTTGGCCAGCAAGTTCATCGTGTACTGCGGGCCAAGATCTTCACCGTCGCTGGAATCAAAATCGCCCTGGCGGTACAGGCCTGCGAGGTCACGCAACTGGAACTTCACCGCATCGGCGCCCGACTCCTTGGCGAGGTCGACCAATCGTTTGGCGAACTCGACCTCGCCCTGGTGGTTATTGCCGATCTCGGCGATGAGAAGCGCGGGATTGTCCTTGCCGACGCTGTGACGCCCGATCTGCAGCGTCCCACTGCTCGGGCGCGAAATCGCTTCCAGTCGGCCGCGTTCGTCGACGAGAGGCACCACCTCGATGCCGGGCCGGAACGCCGCCTCGATCGTCGCGGGCGCCGAGCCGTGAGCAAGGCGCACGCAGGAGGCATTCGAGGCAATGCGCACCGGGATGCTGAGGTCGATCTGCTGCGCCGTGGTGACCCACCGCCTGAAGTCACCGTCGGAGAACGAGCCGACAAGCGTGCCGTGCGAGTCGACGCAGAAGACGATGCCCGCCCTGTTCTCACCGATCTTGTTGAGTGCGGTGAGCATCGAGTCTTCGGCGAAGACGACGAAGGCGGCGGTGTTGAGGTCGATGGAGGTCACGCGTCCGCTCCCTGGATGGTGGGGTCGTGGTTGAGGGGATCATCAGCGGGACGCAGGAGCTGAGGGGCCCCGGCTTTCGACCGCACACCGCCGGGGCGGTGAGCAGCCACGTGGCCGGCGCGCGTCAACAGATCACGGCCGAGAGCCTTCTTGTCGATGCGTCCATCCTTGGCGACCTGCTGGATGGCATCCAACGGGAAACGAACCAGGCGGGTGACGACGTACAGTCCCCGACGCGGGGGGTACAACTCGGGGTGGCGATCCCAGACCACGGTCTCCGTCCGTCCGGAGCGGTAGATCTTGCGGGCCAGCACCTTCTGATCGGTCGTGCGCCGGAAGTAGACGACCATCTCCCGAGCTGCGGCGACCGTGCGGCCGGCCCGGTGCATCCGGAGGCTGAACTCAATGTCGTGCACACCGTACGGAGGGAGGGACTCATCGAATCCGCCGACGCTGAAGTAGGCCTCGCGCCGCACGCCAAGGTTGCTGGAGATGACCGACTCCATGCCGGGGCGTCCGACGAGAATGGTCTTGCGGATCCGCGGCGTGTCGACGTGGTGTGGCTCGTGCAGTTCAAGAGTGAGCCCACCGACCATGTCGGCGCTCTGCAGGGCCCGCACCCCTTGGGCAACCCAGTCGTCGCCGACCATGTCATCCGCGTCGCAGAACAGCAGTGATCGTCCCCGAGAAGCTATGGCGCCGGCGTTCCGAGCGCTGCAGGCGCCGCGGCGATGCGAGGCATCGATCAACCGCAGCGGCACCGTGAAGGTCGGGGCCAGGTCCTCGACGATGCGCCGGGTTCGGTCGGTCGAGCCGTTGTCGGCCACGACGACCTCCCACGCGTCATCGAACGGCTGTGCAGCGAGCGCCGCCAATTGTGTGGGCAGATGGTCGGCTGCGTTGTACACCGGGATGATGACGCTCGCGGCGAGTACTTCGTGTGTGCTCGCCGCAACTTTCGCCTCGGTGTTCATCTCGATTGCTCCGACTCGTTCGTCCGCCCTTTGCCCGCCACGTCGAGTGGGCAGATCCGATCCTGGCCCGCACCATCTCGCCAGGCGTCATCCGCATAAGAGTCTAGGACTCACCCGATGCCCAGGCGACCGAGCACCAGACGGGGCCAAGTGCGCTCCGGCCACTGCTGCGGGTGATGGTGGATTGGCTGCCGACCACCTTCTCGCCCACACCGATCGCCTATTGGTCGTGTACGACAACCACGGACGACGGCTCGTGGTGCCCGACTCGCGGCTCAGTGCCCAGCAAGCTGCTGGGCCAGGGCGTACTCAGCCCGGTCGAAGTCCTCAAGCGTGTCGATGTCCAGACCCTCAGAACCATCCATCACGAACAGCCCGATCCGGCCGCCGAGGCGATTGTGTTCACGTTCGTAGATTTCAGTCGCGGTGACGTACAGCGATCCGGTTTCCCGATAACGCAACTGGTCCGGGGTCATGTCCTGACGGCGCGGACGGGCCTGCCATGGGTAGTGGGCTCTGACCTCGGGGTGTTGCTGCCACACGAAGATCTCGGTCGGCACGACACCGACCATCGAGTCGACCCCGGTGTCGTGGAACTCTCGCACGGCACGTTCGAGCGTGCCGGGAAGCCGCATGGGAGAGGTCGCCTGCAGGAACATGACCTGATCTGGGCGACCACGCTCGGTCGTGATGACCTCGATCGCGTGCTCGACCACCGGCTCGGATCCGGTCGTGTCCTGAGCCAGGTCGTCCGGCCGCTCAATCACCACCGCTCCCGCAGACCGTGACACGTGGGCGATCTCTGTGTCCTCCGTCGAGACGTATGGCACCAGCCCGTCGACCTCGAGCACCTGCTCGATCGTCCAGCAGATGAGTGGTTTGCCGCCGAGCAACTTGAGATTCTTACGCGGCACGCCTTTCGATCCGCCGCGGGCGGGAATGATCGCCGGGGTCTCAGTCATGGTCGTCCCTCCGGCGTCCCAGCCAATAGGTCTCGGTTGTGGGCAAGTGCCCCGGCGTCGACAGACGGCGCTCGATCGGGTCGAGCACGTCGACCTGAGAGGTGTACTTCTGCAGACGGGCGTACTTGTCCTCGACATCCACCGGCAGCGTCAGCTCAATGAGATCGAGGGTGCTGGCTGTCGCGAGGCGCCGAGCCTGATCGTGTCCGCGCGCATGCCACAGGTAGGGCAGGTCCTCCCAGAACAGCACGTCGGTGCCGACCGCGGAAGCAACCTCGAGCCCGGTGCCGCGCACCAAGACATGGTCTGGGTTCGCCGCCATTCCTCGCCGCTGCGCCTTGCGCCGGCGCCGCTGGTGATCCGCGTGCATGAGTCGACGCACCGTCTGGGCTGCGAGTGCTTTGACTTCAGGGCGGCCGCAAACACCTGCTTGGTCGGTCGCCGTCGACGACTTCAGAGCGTCGTTCGGCGTCATCGCGCCGCCTTCACCACGAACCCGCTCGCGCAACGTTTCCCAGAACGCCGGTGCGACATGCACTCCCGCACAGATGGGTAGGGCCAGGAGGCCGTCAGGATGTTGACCGAGCCACGCGGTGAGATCGTCGCGCAGGCCGCGGGTCTGAAGACGCCTGGTCGGTCCGTCGGCGTATGCAGCGTCCAAGTAGGGCAGGTGCCGCACCACCACGTCGACGTCCGCGAATGCGGCGAGGTCCTCGGCGAGCCTGGCCGCCATTGTCTCGGCTGAATCGGCGAATCCGCAGGTGCGATCCCAATCCGTGGCCACGGCAGGGATCGGCGCCCCCGCGAACACCGTCCACACTTCCGCCTGGCTGTGCCGGATGAGCGCAGCGGTGCTCAACCACGCGTCGTCCAGGTGAGGAGAAAGGATCAGCACCGGACTGTTGGGTGGCAGATGGGAGCTGGCTTGCACCTGTGCTCCTTCCACGCTGGTCATAGGGTCTGTACTGGGTAGGTTCCGACGCCAATACTAGGGACGGAGCGAGAGGGGTCGATGTCGTCGATGACCGAGGTGACTGTCGTGATTCCCTGTCACCAGGCCGTTCGCACCGTCGGTCTGCAACTCGAAGCTCTCTCGCGGCAGGTCGACGCCCCACAGTTCGAAGTGGTGCTGGTCGACAACCGGTCGACCGACGGGCTGGCGGAGTACGCCTCGACATGGGCGAATGCGGTGTCTGCACTCCGGGTTGCCGATGCGCATGACATGGCCGGCGCCGGCTACGCACGCAATGTCGGGGTGGCTCAGTCGGCCGCGGAGAAGCTGCTCTTTTGTGATGCGGATGATCTCGTCGCCCCGGACTGGGTGGCACGCAGTGCCGAGGCGCTCGATGCGGTCGACCTCGCGTGCGGCTCCGATGTCACACTCGCCGACGCCGAGTTCACGTCCGTCGATGCCATCTGGTCGGAGTACTTCGAGCAGAGGTCGCTCCTACCGCTGGACCTCAGGTCGGCACCAAGCGATTACCCGATCGTGCTCGGCGGGAACCTGGCCATCAGACGGTCTGTCTACCTGGATCTGCGTGGCTACGACCCGTCGATGACCCTCGGCAACGAGGACAACGACCTGGCGATCCGGGCCGAGCGTGCCGGACACCTGGTGCATCGTGCACCGGCCATGCGCATCGCGATCCGGGAGCGGAGCGATCTGCGCGGCTTCTACCGGCGCGCTCGGGTCGCCGCTCGCGGCCACATGCAACTGTGTGATCGCCACGACCTGCACGACGTGTCGCCACACCTGCGGGGCGGCGCCTGGCGACTCGACCTGCCCCGCTCGGTGGTAGCCGCCGCACGAATGGCGGGCCGTCCTGCGGCACAACGGGATTGGCCTGCGATCGCGACCCGGTTAGGCGCCGCCATCGGTCTGTGGGAGGGTCAGTACGAGTCCTGGCGGGGCACGTTCCCGGCACCCGAGCCGGCGGTCGGTCTCGACGACGCCTACAGGGAAATTCGATGACCGGATTGCAGTTCACCGATCTGGCGGAGTGGCGCGACTGGAGTGACTCGCGAAACAGGCTGCGCGGCGGTCTCCGGGCGGCGAAGGTCAGGCTGCGGCCGGTGACGCCGCCGTCGGCCACGCTGTACCTCCCACCGGGCACACCGCGCGTGCTTGTTGTGCTCGATCTGATGACCCCGAGTTGCCGATTCGCAGCACACGCGCCGCTTGCGCACCTCGACCCGCGTACGACTGCGGTGCTGACCGCGCTCGCCGACCCCGACCTGCCGGTCGCCGGTACGTGGACACCCGTGGCGTACACCGACGCCGCACAACTCGAACCTTCGATCGACGAGGTGCTGTCGCTGGGCTCATATCTCGGCCTCAGCGGCGACATCAAGCAGTGGGCCTCGCGCCGCGGCGTCCGCTTCAACGTCGTGCAGCACGGGCTGCTCACCCCGTGGTCGCCTCCCGCCGCACAAGGCGACCATCTCCTCGCGTGGACGCACGCGGACGCCGAATACTGGCGATCTCGCACCCCGGGGGTGACCACCGAGGTCGTCGGCTCCCAGATGCTCTGGAATGCAACGCAGTTGCCCGCCGCCACCGTTGTCGACGAACGCCCCATCGTGCTCGGCCAACTGCACGGCATCGAACTGCGCAAGGACGACGCGCTGCGCGCGTATCTACGTTTCTGTCGTGGCCGGGAGCTGTCGTACCGCCCCCACCCCAATGAGTCGGACGCGTTGTCGCGCGCTGCACACCGGGTGATGCGTGCCGCAGGAATCGACTTCGAGACCTCAGGTCGACCGCTGGTCGACCTCGGCCGACCGGTCGTCAGCATCTTCTCCACAGGATCGCTCGAGGCCGCGCATCGCGGATTGCCGGCCTGGGTGACGCATCCGAGCCCGCCCGGTTGGGTGCGCGACTTCTGGAGCCGCTACAAGTTGAGAACATGGGGGAGTGAGCCCACCCAAGCCTGGCACCGACCGGAACGAGAGCCGGCAGCTGAGGTCGCTCGCTCGCTGGGCCACTGAGGTCACGAGCGTCGACCGCACTCGAGCGTTCGCGGCAGCCGTCGTGCTTGTCCTGGCCTATCTGTGGTTTGTGTGCACGCCGTGGGGGCAGCGGTTGGACAACCGGATCTGGGGCTGGACGACCGGTTTCGATCGCGCGACGCAGGACGACATCGGTTGGTTCGTGCGTCGGCCCCTGATCGCAGTTTCGGCCACCGTGACGGTGGTGTTCGTGCTCTGGCGCAGAAGGCTGGACGTGTTGCTGACCCTGCTGGTGTCGTGGCCGGTCACCGTCGCCGTTGCCTTCGCGCTGCGGGAAGCCCTCCCGCGCCCCTATCTGGGCAACCACGGTGGATTCCCGAGTAACAGCTTCCCGTCGACTCACGTCGTGTTGGCTGCGACGCCACTGATCGTTATGGCCATCGCACAGCATTGCCGTGGCGTGCTGGCGGCGCTGTGCGGTGTCGGCGTTGTCCTGGCGATGTTCGGCAATCTGATGCTGCTCGTGCATCGCGCGAGTGACACGATCGGATCGGTGGCACTCATGGTTGCCGTCGTCTCTTCGGTTCGTCTCGTGCTTGACAAGACGCATCCGCCGATCGAGGCGAAGCCATAATTGGTCGGCCATGAGAATCGCGATTGCGCACGACTACCTGACACAGCTCGGCGGAGCCGAACGCGTCGTCCTTTCACTGATGAAGGCGTTTCCGGGAGCGCCGGTGCACACCACGCTCTACGAACCCGACACCACCTTCCCTGAGTTCCGAGATGCCGATGTGCGCGTGTCTCCACTCAACAAAGTGGGGGCACTGCGTACCAACCACCGCATTGCGCTTCCGTTTCTCGCCCCTGCCGCCTCTCAGGTGAAGATCGACGCTGATGTCGTCGTCGCATCGTCCAGCGGGTGGGCCCACGGATTCCCGACCACCGGAAAGAAGCTCGTCTACTGTCACTCGCCGGCTCGGTGGCTCTATCTGCCGGAGGAATACCTAGGTACGAAGGCGGGTGTGATCAAACCGGTGCTCTCGGCAATGACACCGGCCCTCAGACGCTGGGACGCGCTGGCCGCGAAGACCGCTGATCGCTACCTGGCCAATTCACATGTTGTGCAGGAGCGCATCAAGCAGGTGTACGGGATCAGCGCCGACGTGCTGTTTCCACCGCATCGTGTCGAGACCGCCGGTCTGCAGGAGCCCGCCGCTGAAGTGGTCCAGCGTGGATGGCCCGACTTCCATCTGCTCGTGTCGCGGCTACTTCCGTACAAGAACGTGGACAAGGCCATCGACGCATTCAATTCGATGCCGGACGAACGGCTGGTCATTGTGGGGCGCGGACCGATCGCCGATCGACTCCGTTCGTCGATGGGTGCGAATTGCGTTCTGCTGGAGGGAATTCCGGACGCCCAGCTGAGGTGGCTCTACGCTCACGCGAGGGCCTTGGTCGCGCCCAGCCGCGAGGACTTCGGCTTGACGGTTATCGAGGCCGCGGCGTTCGGCACGCCTGCCCTCGCGCTGCAATCGGGTGGCTATCTCGACACGGTGAAGCCTGGGGTGAGCGGCTACTTCTTCCCAGTGGCCGAAGCTGACCAGATCGTCGATGCGGTCCGTCGACACGCCTCGTTGCCGCTCGACCGTGCCCACGTGACCGACCATGCCGCGACCTTCAGCGAGGAAGCGTTCATCGCCTCGATCCGCCGAGCCGTCGACGAACTCGTGAACTGACTCACCACAGCACAAGCTGTCCCGCCAGCGTCGGCGTCGGGATACTGGACGCATGACGAACGACAAGCCTGTGGCGACGTGGCTCACCGACATGGACGGCGTGCTCGTGCACGAAGAACACGCGATTCCTGGCGCGGCCGAGTTCATCAAGGCGCTCCAGGACAGCGGACGCCGCTTTCTCGTCCTCACCAACAACTCGATCTACACGCCCCGCGACCTCCGGGCACGCTTGCGCGCCAGTGGGATCGAGGTGCCAGAGGACGCGCTCTGGACATCGGCGCTGGCGACCGCACAGTTCTTGGACGACCAGCGTCCGGGTGGATCCGCGTACGTCGTGGGTGAGGCGGGGTTGACCACGGCGATCCACGACATCGGCTACGTGATGTCGAGCCGCGACCCGGACTACGTGGTGCTGGGGGAGACCCGCACCTACTCCTTCGAGTCGATCACCCGGGCAATTCGGTTGATCGAGAACGGTGCCCGGTTCATCTGCACCAACCCGGACGCCAGCGGACCGTCGACCGAGGGCAAGCTGCCGGCGACCGGTGCGGTCGCTGCGCTCATCGCTCGAGCCACCGGCGTCGAGCCCTACTACGTCGGTAAACCGAACCCGCTGATGATGCGCAGTGCGCTGAACCAGATCGAGGCGCACTCGGAGACGACGGTGATGATCGGCGACCGCCTCGACACCGACATTCGCAGTGGACTGGAAGCAGGGCTACGCACCATCCTCGTACTCACTGGCTCGACGCGTCCGGAGAAGGTGGACCGGTACCCGTTCGTGCCGACGCGAATCTGTGAGTCCATCGCAGATGTGGTGCCGCTGGTGCGCGAGCTCGCCCCCTGAGCACAGCGGTTAGGGCACGGTTAGGGCTCCAACCATGCGCACGGAAGCGTCGTCGTCCACTTCGTGGAGTCATTCACCGGCGTGACCGGCAGCGTGATCGTCGAGGCGTTGGAACGCTGACAATCCGCCCGGCCGTGCTTGACCGTCGAACTCCAACTCGGCCCGTCGGACGACCTTCGGTCGCCTTGCGCGTCCGCCAGGGTCGCCACTGTGAGGACAGCCAGGCAAATGACGGCGATCGGTCGCCGAGGCGTGCGGACGATCCGTGCTGACGACAGGACCAACGCCATGCCGACGAGAATGCTCGGTGTCACCGCATAGCGTGACGCCTGGCCGACACCCCACCACCGGTCGAGTGAGATCAGCTCAGGGGTCGTGAACATCAAGGTGGCCGCGAGCAGGTAGAGACCGCAGATCGCGAGAATGGAGCTCAACCTGTCACGTGCGAGCAGGAGGACCGCAAGAGGAAGCACAAGCGCTGCGAGTGCGAGGTGTATCCCGACCAGCTTGATCAACACTTCGGCGCCGGTCTCGCCGTACTGCGGCTCGGTGATCCCGCGCACCAGGATCTGCTCGATAAGGGCGACTGGGTTGCCTAGCCACCCCGACCAGTCGGCTTGGCGTGCGCCGGTTTCCATCAGGACGAAGTGGCACGCGATGCCGACAATGGTTGCCACCGGGGTGACCCGAGCCCAGCCGCCGGAACGTACCGCTGCCCATAGCGCGAGCGGCAGCAGCAGGAGCGACAACGGGTCCGTCAGCACACATGCCACCGCTGTCACGGCTGCCGCAGCGCCGAGCCGCCCGCGGAATCGTCCGATCAGAAGCACCACCAGAGCGGCATCGCAGAACCAGCGCAGATTGGTGAGGTTCGCAAGTGCTTCCTGCTGCCCAACCGGCACGAAGATGAACAGGCTGCTCGCCGCGATGGCTCTCGCCGTCGGCACCGAGCGGCTTCGCAACGCCGCGAAGGAGATGAGCATCAGCCAGACTCGCCAGAGCGCCGCGAGAACCCCGACGGTCACGGCGAAGAGCTGCGGCGGTGCCACGCTGGCCGCGATCGCGGTGAACACTCGAGGCACGGCGTGCAGGTATCCGGTGTAGGTCGAAGAAAGGGACTGCGAACCGAGACGCGTCCAGTCGGCAAGGAAGACGGTGCCGTCTTCCTTGTGGAGGTGCAGCAGCGGCCAGCCGTTGAAGCGGGGGGTGCTCAGGAACACGAGGCCGATGACCGAGACCAGAGCCAGAGCGGCACGCGGCCGAATGCGCAAGAAGGTCGAAGAAGCAGTCAGGTGGCTTGACACGGCGCCACTGTAGTAAGGGGGCGCGGGTTCGCAGGTGGTTTCTGGAAAGTCCGGTCCGACTGACGGTGCAACCGGATCGTTTGGAACAATCACCCTCCATGACCGCCCCGCGTCCTCGCATCTTCTCGGGCATGCAACCCACGCATGACTCCCTCCACCTCGGCAACTACCTCGGAGCCCAGGTCAACTGGGTGAAGATGCAGGAGGAGTTCGACGCGATCTTCTGCGTGGTCGACCAGCACGCGCTCACCGTTACGCCAGAGCCGGGTCAACTGCGCGCACGCACCCGGCTCACCGCGGCTCAGTACTTCGCGGGCGGGATCGATCCCGAGCGGTCGACCGTGTTCGTCCAATCGCAGGTGCCTGAGCACGTACAACTCGCATGGGTGCTGAACTGCTTCACCGGTTTCGGCGAGGCCAGCCGGATGACGCAGTTCAAGGACAAGTCGGGCAAGCGTGGCGCCGAGGGCACCAACGTCGGGCTGTTCACCTACCCGATGCTGATGGCCGCCGACATCCTGCTGTACGACGCGCAGAAGGTGCCGGTGGGGGAGGACCAGCGCCAGCACCTCGAGCTGACCCGCGACCTCGCGCAGCGGATGAATGCGCGCTACGGCGACCTGTTCGTGGTGCCCGAGCCGCACATCCCGGCCGACGCGGCGAAGATCATGTCCCTGCAGGAGCCGACCGCGAAGATGAGCAAATCGGCCGACGACCAGCGCGGCAACCTGATGATGCTCGACGAGCCGAAGGCGAACACCAAGAAGATCAAGTCGGCCGTGACCGACCTCGACAACGCGGTGCGTTGGGATCCGGAGAACAAGCCCGGTATCGCCAACCTGCTGCGCATCCACCATGCCTTTTCCGGCGAGTCGATCGAGGCGCTCGTCGAGCGTTACGCAGGCGAGAACAAGTACGGGGCGCTGAAGACTGACGTCGCCGACCTCTTCCGCTCGGTGCAGGAGCCGTTCAAGGACAAGGTCGACATGTACATGGATGACCCTGCCCAACTGGACGAGATCCTTGCGCGTGGCGCACAGCGGGCCCGCGAGATCGCTGCTCCGACCCTCTCACGTGTCTACGACGCGGTGGGATTCATCCAAACCCGATGATTCGAGCCGCAGACATGAAGACCATCGGCGTCTCCATCCCGATTCCCACTCCGTACGCGAGCCAGCTGCGCACCGTACGCCAGGCAGTGGGTGATCCACTCGCGGACGCCGTCCCCCCGCACATCACACTGATGCCGCCGACCGACGTGCGCCTGATCGATTTGCCGGCGTTCGGTGAGCACCTGCGCACGGTGGCTGCGACCTCGAAACCGTTCCGCATGATCCTGCGCGGCACCGGCACCTTCCGCCCGATCTCACCGGTCGTCTTCGTGCAGGTGTCGCGCGGAATCGGCGAGTGCGAGCAACTCGAGTCGCGAGTGCGTCAAGGACCCGTCGAGCGCGAGCTGGAGTTTCCGTACCACCCACACGTGACCATCGCGCACCACCTGGACGACGTCGCCCTGGACGAGGCCTTCGACGAACTGGCCGATTTCAAGGCGACCTTCGACGTCGTCGGTTTCGACCTGTACGAGCACGGCCCGGACGGTGTCTGGCGCTCGGTCGACCGCTTCGAGTTCGGCTCGGCACCGCAGGGTGGCTGAGACGACTGCAGTCTGACCTGCGGGGTGTACGCCGACGCCACAAAGCAGGAGCGGCCCCGGTCACCGCGATGGTGGGAGCCGCCCACGCACGCGGTGAGGGTGCGCCGACTCGGTCCGCTTTGTTCGGACGCCAGGTTGAGCCCCAATCAGTCTTTCGTCGCGGGCCACTCGGCGTTGCAGCATTGCCGCCCGGCGTAGTGCCGCGATGAAAGGTGCCCCTTACCCGACGACACGTTCAGCCTGGCGATACCCTGCCATCGTGGCAACTCAAACCCTTCCTGCGAAGCGCACAGGCAAGGCCGGCAGCACCATCTTCCTGAAGACCTTGATGGCCGTCAGTGGGCTGATTTTCGTCGGTTACGTCCTGCTGCACATGTACGGCAACCTCAAGGTGTTCTCGGGCGAAGAGGCCTTCAACACCTACGCCCACCACCTGCGTACCTTCGGTGAGCCGATGCTCCCGTACGGCGGCCTGTTGTGGATCTTCCGCGTCGTCCTGCTGCTCGCTCTGATCGCGCACGTCTACAGCGCCTCGCAGCTGTGGAAGCGCGCCAACCAGGCGCGTCCGCAGAAGTATGCGGTCAAGAAGACCGTCGCCGCCTCGTTCTCCTCCAAGTGGATGCGTTGGGGCGGCGTTGCGCTGCTGCTGTTCGTGATCTGGCACCTGCTGCACTTCACGATCGGCAAGATCAATGTGGGCGAGGGCGGCCAGGCCGCTGCGATCACCCAGAACCCCTACCAGCTCGTCGTGCACAGCTTCGGCGCCTGGTGGATGGTGCTGATCTACATCCTCGCGATGGTCGCGCTCGGCATGCACCTGCACCACGGCATCTGGAGCGCCTGCCAGACGCTCGGCTTCACCGGCACCCCGCAGGCCCGCAAGATCGCGAAGACCGCGGCCACCGCGATCGCGCTGATCGTCGCCGTCGGGTTCGCGCTGCCGCCCCTGTTCATCCTCTTCGGCGTGATCGACTAAGGGACTTCGAATTCATATGACTGACACGCTCATCGACGACATGTACCGCCTCGGCGACAACATCGCCGACACCAAGGCGCCCACCGACGTTCCGATCGGGGAGCGGTGGACGAAGGCGAAGTTCGAGAACAAGCTCGTCAACCCCTCCAACCGACGCAAGCTGTCGGTGATCATCGTCGGCACCGGCCTGGCCGGAGCCTCCGCCGCCGCCACCATGGGCGAGGCCGGTTACAACGTGAAGGCGTTCTGCTACCAGGACAGCCCGCGTCGTGCCCACTCGATCGCCGCCCAGGGTGGCATCAACGCGGCCAAGAACTACAACGACGACGGCGACTCGGTCTACCGACTCTTCTACGACACCGTGAAGGGCGGCGACTACCGCAGCCGCGAGAACAACGTCTACCGCCTGGCCGAGGTGTCGACGAACATCATCGACCAGTGCGTGGCGCAAGGTGTTCCGTTCGCGCGTGATTACGGCGGCCTGCTCGACAACCGTTCGTTCGGTGGTGTGCAGGTGGCCCGCACGTTCTACGCCCGTGGTCAGACCGGCCAGCAGTTGCTGATCGGTGCCTACCAGGCGATGGAGCGTCAGGTCGCGGCCGGCACGGTCAAGGAGTACGTGCGCCACGAGATGCTCGAGCTGATCGTTGTCGACGGCAAGGCTCGCGGCATCATCGCGCGCGACATGGTCACCGGTGAGATCGAGACCCACCTCGCCGACGTGGTCGTGCTCGCCACCGGCGGATACGGCAACGTGTTCTTCCTGTCGACCAACGCGATGGGCTGCAACGTCACGGCCACCTGGCGCGCGCACCGCAAGGGTGCCTACTTCGCCAACCCGTGTTACACGCAGATCCACCCGACCTGCATCCCGGTCTCCGGCGACCACCAGTCGAAGCTGACGCTGATGTCGGAGTCGCTGCGCAATGACGGGCGCATCTGGGTGCCCAAGCGCAAGGAAGACTGCGACAAGGACCCGCGCGACATCCCCGAGGAAGACCGCGACTACTACCTCGAGCGCATCTACCCGGCGTTCGGAAACCTCGTCCCGCGTGACATCGCCTCGCGCCAGGCGAAGTACATGTGCGACGAGGGACGCGGCGTCGGCCCGATGGTCGGTGACTTCCGTCGCGGCGTCTACCTCGACTTCGCCGATGCCGTCTCGCGGATGGGTGAGGCTGCGGTGAAGGCGAAGTACGGCAACCTGTTCGACATGTACGCCCGCATCACCGGCGAGGACCCGTACAAGGTGCCGATGCGTATCTACCCGGCTGTGCATTACACGATGGGTGGCCTCTGGGTCGACTACGACCTCGAGACCTCGATCCCGGGTCTGTACGCGGTCGGCGAGGCCAACTTCTCCGACCACGGTGCAAACCGGCTGGGTGCCTCGTCGCTGATGCAGTGCCTGGGGGACGGCTACTTCGTGCTGCCCAACACGATCCGCGACTACCTCGCGGAAGGGCCCTTCGAGCCGGTCACCGAGGACCACCCCGCAGTCGTCGAGGCGCGTCAGTCGGTCGAAGGTCGAATCCAGAAGTTGCTGTCGATCAACGGCGAGCGCACCGTCGACTCCTTCCACAAGGAACTCGGCAACATCATGTGGGAGTACTGCGGCATGGAGCGCTCCGAGGAAGGTCTGCGCAAGGCGATCGACCTCATCCGCGGTCTGCGCGAGGAGTTCTGGCGCAATGTGCGGGTGCTCGGTTCGGCCAACACGCTCAACCAGTCGCTGGAGAAGGCCGGCCGTGTCGCCGACTTCCTCGAGCTGGGTGAGCTCATGTGCATCGACGCCCTGCACCGACGCGAGTCGTGTGGAGGCCACTTCCGAGCGGAGAGCCAGACCGAGGACGGTGAGGCGCTGCGTCATGACGACGAGTTCCTGTACGTCGCGGCCTGGGAGTTCGAGGGCGAGCCCTCCGGCGGCCCGAACGCGCCGATCCTGCACAAGGAAGACCTTGTCTACAACTCGATCGAGCTGAAGCAGCGGAGCTACAAGTAATGAATCTGACTCTCAAGATCTGGCGCCAGGACGGCCCCGACACCGCGGGCGAACTCGTCACCTACCCGGTCACGAACATCTCCGAGGACATGTCGTTCCTGGAGATGCTCGACGTGCTCAACGAGGAACTGATCGCCAAGGGCGAGGAGCCGATCGCTTTCGACAGCGACTGCCGCGAGGGCATCTGCGGCGCGTGCTCGTTGATGATCAACGGCGAAGCGCACGGGCCGGAGGTCACGACGACCTGCCAGTTGCACATGCGCTCGTTCCGCGACGGCGAGACCATCACGATCGAGCCGTGGCGCGCGTCGGCGTTCCCGATGGTGCGTGACCTGGTGGTCGACCGTTCCGCGTTCGACCGCATCATCCAGGCCGGCGGCTACATCTCGGTCAACACCGGTGCTGCCGTCGAAGCCAACAACATGCAGGTGCCGAAGGTCGCCGCCGACCGTGCGTTCGACACCGCCACCTGCATCGGCTGTGGCGCGTGCGTGGCGGCCTGCCCGAACGCGTCCGGCATGTTGTTCCTCGGTGCGAAGGTCACCCACCTCGGTGAGCTGCCGCAGGGCCAGGCCGAGCGCGACTCGCGCGTGGTGTCGATGCTCAATCAGCACGACCATGACGGTTTCGGCGGTTGCACCAACATCGGTGAATGCGCCGCTGCGTGCCCGAAGGAGATCCCGCTGGACGTCATCAGCCAACTGAACGCGGACTTCCGCAAGGCCAAGAAGCACGCCTGACGATTGCGCATTTGACCGGCCGGCAGATCGATCTGCCGGCCGGTTGCTTTTCGTGTCAGGCAGCCGGACGAGAGTAGGACGGCGTCACGACCGCTCCGTAGTAACCGATCAGTTCATCGACCACTCCGGACCAGGATCGGGCTTCCATCTTGCGGTGTGCGCTGTCACCCATCCGCTCGCGTAGGGCAGGGTCGATCACCAGGCTGTTCACGCTCGCGCGTAGTGCTCCTGCTGCGTCAGGGTCGAACAGGTACCCCGTGACGCCCGGTTTCACGATGTCGAGCGGACCGCCCGCTGCAGGAGCAACGACCGGGAGCCCGGCAGCCATCGCTTCTTGCAGCGTCTGCCCGAAGGTCTCGTTCACGCCGGTGTGGACGAAGACGTCGAGCGCGGCGTACGCCTGCGCCAGAGGCAGTCCCTGGCGGAAACCGAGGAAGTGCGCCTTCGGCAGCAGTTGCTCGAGCTTCTCCCGTGACGGACCGTCGCCGACGACGACAAGCGACGTGTTCGGTAGGTCGGCGACTTCAGCGAGGCGGTGTAGCTGCTTCTCCTGCGCCAACCGTCCCACGTAGCCGACGATCGTCTCTCCGTTCGGTGCGACGCCAGCGCGCAACGCGCGTACCTCGTCCGACGTCTTGAGTTCGGGGGAGTAGAGCGCGGTATCGACACCGCGACTCCACAACGCGGCGCGGGGAACGCCGTGCTTGGCCAACTCGGCGAGGGTCGCCGACGAAGGCGCCAGAGTGATATCGGCGAGTGAGTGCAGGTGGCGGATCCAGCGCCAGGAGACGTTGGAGATCCTGCCACGCAACGGGCCTGCGTGCTGGGCGAGATAGCTCGGCATGTCGGTCTGGTAGATCGCCACCGTGGGAATTCCGAGGTTGCGTCCGGCAGCAAGCCCTCGCCAGCCGAGGCCGAACGGGGATGCCGCATGGACGACGTCCGGTCGGACCTCGCGCAGGATGCGCTCCAGATCGGTCGTCGGTAGGCCGACGCGGAACTGGCGAAGGGTGAGGCCCTGGACAGTGCGTACGGGGAAACCGCGGTACGACTCCGGAGCCGGTCCGGGACAGATGACGACGGCCTCGTGGCCACGGTCGGCCAGGTGATCCAGCACCCGGCAGACACTTGTGGTCACGCCATTGAGACTGGGCAGGAACGACTCGGTCACGATCGCAACTCGCACGACTTACACAGTGCTGGACGTGAGTGGACTCACAACGCAGACGGGTCGACGGCTAGGTGAGAGTCAGGTGAACGGGATGGGTTAGCGTTCGGGCATGACTGACCTGAGCCCCGGCGAGATCCCGGGCTTTTTCGCTGTGGTTCCGGCCGGGGGATCCGGGACGCGCCTGTGGCCGCTGTCGCGTGCCGGGTCGCCGAAGTTCCTGCACGACCTGACCGGATCGGGCAAGTCGCTGATCAGGTCGACGGTCGACCGGCTGACGCCGTTGTGCGGTCCGCGGATGATGGTCGTGACCGGGGCGCGGCACGCCGAGGCGGTGCGTGAGCAGGTGCCCGAACTCGGACCGGACGACCTACTGGTCGAGCCGTCTGCGCGTGAGTCGATGCCTGCGATCGGGCTGGCCGCGGCGTTGCTGGAGCAGGTGGATCCGGAAGCGGTGATCGGCTCGTTCGCGGCCGACCATGTCATCACCGACGACGAGGAGTTCCATCAGTGCGTTCGTGAGGCGGTCGAGGTCGCCCGCACCGGCAAGCTGGTGACGATCGGGATCGAGCCCACCCATGCGGCAACGGGATTCGGTTACATCCAGACCGGTGAGGCACTCGGAATCGAGAGCGCGCCGTCTGCGTTGAGTGTGAAGGCGTTCGTGGAGAAGCCCGACGGGGAAACCGCGGAACAGTACGTCGCCAGCGGCGAATACCGCTGGAACGCAGGGATGTTCGTGGTCAAGGCGTCCGTGTTGCTCGACATGCTCGGTCAGTACCAGCCGGTTATGGCCCACCATCTGCGTTCGATCGCGAACAACCCGATGCGCCTCAACGAGCTCTGGCCGCGCCTGACCAAGATCGCGATCGACCCGGCCATCGCCGAGCCGGCCGCCGTCGATGGCAAGGTCGCGGTGGTGCCCGGTGCCTTCGGGTGGGACGACGTGGGCGATTTCGCCTCTCTCGCTTCGGTCTTGGTGGAATCGGCCGATGCGCCCGGCGTGAAGGTGCTCGGCGAGAGCGAACTCGTGTTCATGCAGGACTCCACCGGTGTCGTCGCCCCCCGATCGGGGCGCACGGTTGTGGCCCTCGGTTTGGACGACATCGTCGTGGTCGACACCCCGGACGCCGTCCTGGTGACCACCCGTGACCGGGCCCAGGACGTCAAGAAGATCGTCGAGAAGCTCAAACTGTCCGGCCGCGAAGACCTCACCTGAGCTACACCCGTAGTCGAGGCAAGTGGTTGCAGTAGCCACCACTTCCCGATCCCTCCGGTACGCGTCGTACGCTCGGTGACCATGGCTGACACACGCGCGCGAGTGTTCGATCTGGGCTATCGCAAGCTGATGCGTCCGGTGCTGTTCCGGATGGGTGAAGGCGACGCCGAGACTGCCCACCACGCGACGCTGAAGCAGATCCAGGCTTTGAGCGGCCGTCCCTCGGCGCTCAAGGCACTGTCCCGGGCGACGGCGGTGCAGACGGCGCCCGTGACGATCGCCGGTATCCGGTTCCCCAATAGGGTCGGTCTGGCAGCCGGCGTCGACAAGGACGGTGTGGGCGCGAAGGCCTGGGGTGCGCTCGGTTTCGGGCACGCCGAACTCGGCACCGTGACCGCACAGCCGCAGCCCGGCAACGACAAGCCGCGCCTGTTCCGGCTGTCCGAGAGCCAGGCGATCATCAATAGGATGGGGTTCAACAACCTCGGCGCACAGCACCTCGCCGACGCCCTGGCGCTCGCCGGCAAGCTTCCGATCCCGGTGGGCGTGAGCATCGGCAAGACGAAGGTCACCCCGGTGGAAGAGGCGGTCGAGGACTACCTGACCTCGCTGCGCGCGGTCGACGAGTACGCCGACTACATCGCCGTCAATGTTTCCAGCCCGAACACTCCCGGGCTGCGCACGCTGCAGGACAAGGAACCGCTCGCGGAGCTGCTTGCCGAACTCGTCACTGAGACAACGCGATTGGCATCGACTCGTAAGCGCGCTAAGCCGACGCCGATTTTCCTCAAGATCGCCCCGGATCTCACCGACGAAGCGATCGACGACGTCCTCGAGGTCGCCCAGCGGGCCGACGTCAGCGCGCTCATCGCCACCAACACCACGCTTTCTCGCGACGGACTGGCGGACGCTGACCTGCCGCTCGCGAGTGAGGCCGGCGGCCTCTCCGGCGCTCCCCTCACTCGCCGCGCCCGCTACGTCGTCGAGCGGGTCGCGTCCCGATCGTCTCTGCCAGTGATCGGCGTCGGCGGGGTGATGACCGCAGACGACGGGAAGGCCCTGATCGATGCGGGTGCGTCGTTGATCCAGGTGTACAGCGGCTTCATCTACGGCGGTCCGGCGTTGGTCGGCGACCTTAACCGCGCTCTCGGCTGACCGCTTCCCGAGTGTCAGGCGTTTCACGTCGTTGGCGACGTTCATCGTCTGACACTCGGTGTCCACAGGGGCGCTTGTCGGACGCGGTCATCCACAGGGTCGGCTGCATGGGTTTCGGGGCGCTCGCCACACCACGACGTTCTACGCATGGGTACTGCGAAGAATCTGGACGCTCGTCGCCGCGCCGTTCGCATGGCGGAGGATCAGGACGGAGTTCTGACACGCGCGGACGCCGCTCGACTCGGGATGGACGCCCAGGCGATCCGCAAAGAGCGGGCGCAAGGGCGAGTAGTCGTCGACGGGCGGGCGATCAGGGTCGTCGGCCAGCACCTGAGCGAACGCGGCGAATGGCGGCGGCTTCTGTCCAACAGTTCTCCTGACTGTGCCCTGGACGGGCTGACCGCATTGCGATTCTTCGGCCTGGAGAACTTCGACGACGGCCAGGTACATGTCTCTGCTGCCCGAGGAGCGAAGGTGCGCAGGCGGCGCGATTCATGCGTCCACGTCCTTCGGTGCTGGGATCCAGTGGACGTCGTCCAGCTCGACGGTCTACGCCTCGTAGTTCCTGAGATCGCGGCGGTGCGTGCGGCACGATGGGCCATCAGCGACCGTGCCGCCGCGACCGTCCTCGCCATGTCCGTGCAGCAGCGGCTCATACGAGCCGAGGACCTGCGGCAACCAGCAGCGTCCCTGCCGCGGCACCGTCGCAACAGCTTCATCCGAGCCTTGGTCGACGAGATCGCCGGCGGCTGCGAAGCCCTCGGTGAGATCGACTTCGCGCGCGAGTGTCGTCGCCGCGGTCTACCCGAACCCGTCCGACAGCAGGTCTTGAAGCGTCCGGGCGGTCGGTGGTTCCTGGACGTCCGTTGGCCTGAGTTCGGGGTCGTCGTCGAGGTGGACGGTGTCCAGCATCAGCTTCCCGAACGGGCGACCTCGGACGCGCTGAAGCAGAACGAGTCGACGCTTCGTGACGAACGCGTACTGAAGTTCACGACGCTTGCTGTGCGGACGGGCGCCGATGAGTTCTACGAGCAACTGGCTCGAGCACTACGTGCTGGGGGATGGACAGACTGACCGTGCCGAGTGTCAGACCCATTGCGTCGTGCGGGACGCAAACGGTCTGACACTCGTGAGGGGGACGCCGTTCGGCGAGCCGTCCCGGCCGTTCGCCTCGACTCGATCCAGCCGAGGAACCCGCTGACTAGGCTGTGAACATGGCCACAACTGAGTCCGATCTGCCGTTCGAGGCGCTCTACGACGCGTCCGCGCTCGCCGACTTCGACGCGGCGACGCAGCTGGGGGAGCCGGGCCGGTACCCGTTCACCCGTGGCGTTTACCCGTCGATGTACACCGGCCGTCCGTGGACGATGCGCCAGTACGCCGGCTTCGGCACCGCCAAGGAGTCGAACGAGCGGTACAAGGAACTCGTCGCCAACGGCACCGGCGGCCTCTCGGTCGCGTTCGACCTGCCGACCCAGATGGGCTACGACTCCGACGCCGAACTGGCCCATGGCGAGGTCGGCAAGGTCGGCGTCGCGATCGACAGCATCGACGACATGCAGTTGCTCTTCGACGGGCTGCCGCTCGATGAGGTCAGCACCAGCATGACCATCAACGCCCCGGCCAGCACCCTGCTCCTGATGTACCAGCTGACCGCTGAGCAACAGGGCATCGCGGCCGACAAGCTGACCGGCACGATCCAGAACGACGTGCTCAAGGAGTACATCGCCCGCGGCACGTACATCTACCCGCCGGCCGAGTCGTTGCGCCTGACGTCCGACGTGTTTGCCTACTGCCACAACGAGATTCCCAGGTGGAACACCATTTCGATCAGCGGCTATCACATGGCAGAGGCCGGCGCGACGCCCGTGCAGGAGGTGGCGTTCACCCTCGCCAACGCCAAGGAGTACGTCCGTGCCGCCATGGCCGCCGGCCTCGCCGTCGACGACTTCGCACCCCGCCTGTCCTTCTTCTTCGTCGCCCGCACCACGCTGCTGGAGGAGGTCGCGAAGTTCCGCGCAGCCCGCCGCATCTGGGCGCGGATCATGAAGGAGGAGTTCGGCGCTCAGAATCCCAAGTCGCAGATGCTGCGCTTCCACACCCAGACCGCCGGCGTCCAGCTCACCGCCCAGCAGCCCGAGGTCAACCTGGTCCGGGTCGCCCTGCAGGGCCTGGGTGCCGTGCTCGGCGGCACCCAGTCGCTGCACACCAACTCCTACGACGAAGCCATCGCACTGCCGACCG
The DNA here is from genome assembly GCF_054778255.1 of Yimella radicis. Taxonomy (NCBI): domain Bacteria; kingdom Bacillati; phylum Actinomycetota; class Actinomycetes; order Micrococcales; family Dermacoccaceae; genus Yimella; species Yimella radicis. The sequence continues at coordinate 189,101 of NZ_BAAGZR010000007.1, read as the reverse complement.
CGAAGGCCGCCCGTCTCGCGCTGCGCACCCAGCAGGTGATCGCCTACGAGACCGACGTGACCAAGACCGTCGACCCGTTCGCCGGCAGCTACGTCGTGGAGGCGCTCACCGACGACATCGAGGACGCCGTCAACGCGCTCATGCAGCAGGTCGAGGACAAGGGCGGTGCGGTGAAGGCGATCGAGGAGGGCTTCCAGAAGTCGGAGATCGAACGCTCGGCCTACGCGATCGCACTCGAGATCGACAGCAAGGAGCGCACGGTCGTCGGGCTCAACCGGTTCACCATCGACAAGGACGACAAGTACGAACCGCTGCGTGTGAACCCGGCCATCGAGGCCGAGCAGGCTGCGCGCCTCGAACAGTTGCGCAAGGAGCGTGACAACGCCGCCGTCACCAAGGGTCTGGACGCTCTGCGCAAGGCTGCCGAAGGCACCGACAACGTCCTCTTCCCGATGCGCGAGGCGCTCGCCGCCCGCGCCACCGGGGGAGAGGTCAGCAGCGCGCTGCGCGATGTCTGGGGGATGTACGTCCCGCGCGAACAGTTCTGATGCGAGACCTGGTCAGCGGCACCCGACGTAAGGCGTCCTTCCTCGGCAGTCACTTCATGGCGATCTGCTTGAGTCTGCTGATGATCGTGCTTGCTGCGACGCTGCTCACCAACTGCCAGGGCAGCGACAGCAAGGACGCGGCATCGACGCGCAGCTACGAACGCACCACCAGCACGTCCACGACCCCCACCGCGAAAGACGGCCTGCGCACGGTCGACTATGCCGAGCTGCCCACCCAGGCCAAGGCGACGATCAAACTCATCGACGACGGCGGCCCGTTCCCCTACCCCCGCGACGACGGCAAGACCTACCGCAATCTGGAAGGGCACCTGCCCAAGCAGAAGGTCGGCTACTACAAGGAGTACACGGTCAGGACGCCCGGTGAGTCCGACCGGGGCGCCCGGCGCATCGTGGCCGGCAGGGACGGCGCGATGTACTACACGTCCGACCACTACGACAGCTTCCGGAGGATCATCCGATGAGCAGCCTGACCGTCAGGCTGGCGCGCAAGGAGTCCGCCGTCCTGCGCTCGCAGCGCAGCGTGCGGGAGATCGCGGCTGTCGGGGAGCGGGCCGGCTGGACCGTGGTCGTCCTTGCTCTGGAGGCACCGACCGACAAGGCCGCCTTCCTCGACAAGTGCGCGGACGCGTTCGACCTGCCGGACTGGTTCGGGCACAACTGGGACGCCCTCGCCGACTGCATCGACGACATCCAGCACGAGCCCGGCACCCTGGTGGTGTTCGACGGTGCGCATCATCTCGCCGAGCACGATCTGGAGGTCGTCCGGCAGATCTTCACCGAGCGGGTCGACCTCGGTCCGCAGCCGTTCGTGGTCGTTGCGACCTCGGGCGCTGCCGGTCGCGACACCGACAAGCCGTAGACTCCATCGGTTGTGACCACCACTGCTTCTGCCACCGCGACCCTGATCGACCGGCTCGCTGCGCAGGTCACCGCGCTCGAGCCCGAGCTGATCGAAGTGCGTCGCCACTTCCACCAGCACCCCGAGATCGCGTTCCAGGAGCACCACACCACCCAGCGGGTGCGCGACACCCTCGTCGCCGCGGGCATCTGCGTCCGCGAGTTCGACGGCACCGGTCTGGTCGCTGAGGTCGGCCCGGCCCAGCCGTCCTTCCGCTCCGCACTGCGCGCCGACCTGGACGCGCTGCCGATCCCGGAGCGCACCGGTCTGGAGTTCGCGTCCCGCTCGGCGAACATCTGCCACGCGTGCGGTCATGATGTCCACACCTCTGCGGTGCTGGGTGCGGCGCTGGCGATGAAGAAGCACGAGGACGAACTCACCGAGCTCGGCACAGCGGTCCGGTTCATCTTCCAGCCGGCCGAGGAGGTCGTGCCCGGAGGCGCGCACACCGTCCTTGAAGAGCGCGCACTCGACGGCGTCGACCGCGTGTTCGCCGTGCACTGCGACCCGCACATCGACGTCGGCACGGTCGGATTGGCCGCCGGCCCGATCACCGCGGCGTGCGACGGCATCCACGTCATGGTCAGCGGACGGGGCGGTCACACCAGCCGCCCGCACCTGACCCAGGACGTCGTGTTCGCGCTCGCGAAGATCATCAGCGAACTGCCCGCCGTCATCTCGCGCCGGATCGACCCTCGCGCCGGGGCCACCCTGGTCTGGGGCGAGGTGCACGCTGGTAACGCCAGCAATGTCATCCCTGCGGTCGGCGAGGCACACGGCACGCTGCGCATCCTGGACGCCCAGGCGTGGGACGAGGTCGGGGCGCTCATCGAGCCGACCATCCACGAGATCGCCGCGCCCTACAAGGTCAAGGTCGAGGTGCGTCACGTCCGCGGCGTCCCGCCGGTCGTCAACGACGCGGACGCGGTCAGCGCGCTGAGCCTGGCGAGCCTGCGCGCTGTGGGGCCGCACTCGGTCGTCCCGACCCGTCAGTCGATGGGCGGTGAGGACTTCAGCTGGATGCTGCGCGACCGTCCCGGAGCCATGGCACGCCTGGGCACACGTACTCCCGGTGGCAAGACGTTCGAGCTGCACCAGGGTGATCTGGTGGTCGACGAACGGGCCATCGGGATCGGCGCTCGGCTGCTCGCCGGGGCCGCGCTGGTGCGTCCGACCGAGCACTGAACCGGCGATAGCAGACCTGGTTGGACGGCCGGTGACCGTTCGGTAACGGTTCCCCGGGAACGGACTGACCGGGCTTCTACCCGGGGGTAGAGTTCGGACCGCTTGCCCGGTACATCATGCGGGCCGGCGGTCCCGGGATGCGATGACACGTCGCGTCCGGGAAACCCCCGAGAACCAGAAGGAGACACCGTGCGCACGGTGAAGAAGCTTGCGGTCGCCTCGGCCGTCACGATGTTGTCGCTCGGCATGACCGCCTGCGGCTCGAACAAGAGCGACGAGAACAGCTCGGCCCCCGCGGGCTCGAACAGCGGCTCGGCCTCGAACTCGAAGGGTGCCCTCAAGGTCGCCCTCGCCTTCGACGTGGGTGGCCGCGGTGACCACTCCTTCAACGACTCCGCCGCCGCGGGTGTCGACAAGGCGAAGAAGGAGTTCAACCTCACCACCTCCGACGTCTCGGCCAACCACGGTGAGAACGACGCCGCACGCGTCTCGCGTCTGCAGCAGCTTGCGCAGTCGGGCAACAACGCGATCGTCGCCGTCGGCTTCGCCTATGCGCCGGCCATCGGCAAGGTCGCCAAGCAGTTCCCGAAGGTCAGCTTCGCGATGGTCGACGACGCTTCGCCCGACTCCAAGGGTGCGAACGTCGACCAGATCACCTTCACCGAGCACGAGGGCTCCTACCTCGCTGGTGCCGCCGCCGCGCTGAAGAGCAAGAGCGGACACATCGGTTTCGTCGGCGGCGTCGAGGTGCCGCTGATCAAGAAGTTCGAGGCCGGCTACGTCGCTGGTGCGAAGAAGGTCAACCCGAACATCAAGATCGACCGCACCTACCTGACCCAGCCGCCGGAGTTCAGCGGCTTCGCCGACCCGGCCAAGGGCAAGACCGCCGCGCAGGGCATGTTCCAGAACGGCGCCGACATCGTCTACCACGCTGCCGGCAAGTCCGGTGACGGCGTCTTCGAAGCGACCAAGGCGGCCGGCGCAGGCAAGTGGGCCATCGGTGTCGACTCCGACCAGGCGTTGACCGCCCCGGCAGCAGTGCGGCCGATCATCCTGACCTCGATGGTCAAGGGTGTCGACGTCGGTGTGTACAACTTCCTCAAGGCTGTGCACGAGGGCAAGTTCAAGGGCGGCAACAGCGTCTACAGCCTCAAGGAGGGTGGCGTTTCGCTGTCGACCACGGGTGGCCACATCAAGGACATCCAGGGCAAGCTCGACGAGCTGAAGAAGGGCATCGAGGACGGCTCCATCAAGGTCCCGTCCGCCTGAGACGACTCGTTCGGACGATGACCTGCGAGCTGTCGTCCGAGTAGTTCATGAGCAAATGGCCGCGGCCCGGTGCGTCGTATATGGTGCGCACCGGGCTTCGGCTTTTGTGAGGCCGGTCACGGGCTGCCTTCGGGCACCGAGCAGGAGAGTGCATCATCGCCGAGTTGAGCAAGGACGCTCCGCAGGACCGTCCGTCCCCGACACCGTCCACCGGGATCGACAATGCCGTCGAGGTTCGCGGCGTCACCAAGCGCTTCCCGGGCGTCGTGGCCAACAAGGACATCGACATCACCGTGCGCCGCGGCACGATCCACGCGCTCGTCGGTGAGAACGGCGCCGGTAAATCCACGCTGATGAAGATCCTGTACGGGGTGCAGAAACAGGACGAGGGCACGATCGCCATCGACGGCAAGGTCGTCCCGCTGAACAGCCCCTCGGATGCCATCGCCGCCGGCATCGGCATGGTGTTCCAGCACTTCAAGCTTGCCGACAACCTGACGGTGCTCGAGAACGTCGTGCTCGGCGCCGAGAAGCTGCACGGCATCGGCGCCAAGGCGCGCGCCAAGATCGAGGAGATCTCGGCGACCTACGGCCTCGGCATCCGTCCCGGTGACCTGGTCGAGAAGCTCGGCGTCGGCGATCGCCAGCGGGTAGAAATTCTCAAGGTGCTCTACCGTGGCGCGAAGATCATCATCCTCGACGAGCCGACCGCGGTGCTCGTGCCGCAGGAGGTCGACGAACTCTTCGACAACCTCATCGGGCTCAAGGGCGAAGGCCTGACGGTCATCTTCATCTCGCACAAGCTGGACGAGGTGCGCAAGGTCGCCGACGAGATCACTGTCATCCGTCGCGGCACCACAGTCGGCACCGCCGATCCCAAGCAGATCACCTCGCGGCAACTCGCCGAGATGATGGTTGGCTCCGAGCTTCCGACACCCGAGACCACCGAGTCGACGGTCACAGACAAGGTCGTCCTGGACGTCCGCGGCCTCAGCCTGCGCGAACTCGGCGTCGCGCCGGTCCTCAGCGACATCGACCTGACGATCCACGCCGGAGAGGTGCTCGGCATCGCGGGTGTCGAAGGCAACGGCCAGGCGGAGTTGGTCGAGGTCATCATGGGCATACGCGAACTCAGCGCCGGGCGCATCACCTACCTCGGCCAGGACATCACCGACTGGGACACCCGCCGCATCCGTGAGTCGGGCGTGGGCTTCATCCCCGAGGACCGTCACCGTCACGGACTCGTGCTCGAAGCTCCGTTGTGGGAGAACCGGATGCTCGGGCACCAGACCGAGGAACCGAACTCCAAGGGAATGATGTTGTCTCCCAAGGCAGCTCAGGCCGATACTGTCAGGATCGTCGAGCAGTACGACGTCCGCACCCCTTCGATCAACGTGATGGCGAGCTCTCTGTCCGGCGGTAACCAGCAGAAGCTGATCGTCGGGCGCGAGATGAGCCACAACCCCAAGGTGCTCATCGCCGCCCACCCGACCCGCGGTGTCGACGTCGGCGCGCAAGCCGCGATCTGGGACCACATCCGCGACGCGCGCCGCGAAGGCCTGGCGGTGCTGCTGATCTCGGCCGACCTGGACGAGTTGATCGGTTTGTCCGACACCATCCGAGTCATCCTGCGTGGACGCCTGTCCGGTGAGTTCGAGCCCTCGAAGGTCACCGCCGAAGACCTCGGCGCCGCCATGACCGGCGCCTCGCACGACGAAGAGAGGGCCTCGTGAGCAACAGCCCGACGTCCGACGCAAAGACCGGCACGAAGACCAAGTCGGCGAACGTGTCAAGGAAGACCGTCGACTGGCAGAAGATCGGACTGGCCGTCCTCGCGCCGTTGTTGGCGATCGCCGTCGCCGTCGTCATCACCTCGCTGGTGTTGTTGATCTCCGGCGACCCGATCGGGTCGGTGTGGAAGGTCTTCCTGTCGACGCCCGCCGAGGGGATGCCGGCCACGATCCTCAACGACACCGCCGTCCTCTACCTGTCCGGTGCCGCGGTCGCGATCGGGTTCCGGATGAACCTGTTCAACATCGGCGTCGACGGGCAGTACCGCGTCGGTATGTTCGCGGCCGCGTGGTTCGCCGGCAACGCCTGGCTGCCCGGTCCCCTCAACGTGATCGTCGCGATCGTCGTCGCGATGATCGCGGCCGCGTTCTGGGCCTGGATCGCAGGCATCCTGAAGGTCAAGCGTGGTGTCTCCGAGGTCATCTCGACGATCATGCTGAACTCCATCGCGACCGGATTGGTGGCCTGGCTGCTCACCCGCACCGCCACGTCGGTGGAGGGATCGAACGCCACGTCCACCAAGCGGATCCCGGAGAGCTCGCACGTGCCCGCACTGCCGTTCTGGAACACCGACTTCAGCAATGTGTTCGGTCTGTCGCTGCTCGCGGTGGTGGTCGGCGTTCTCTACTGGTTCGTCCTAGGACGCACCCGGTTCGGCTTCGATCTGCGCACCACCGGGTCCTCCGAGACGGCCGCGGTCGCCAGCGGCATCAACGTCAAGAAGATGACGCTGACCGCGATGGTGATCTCCGGCGCGGTGGCCGGTCTGATCGGCATGCCGCAATTGTTCGGCAATGACTACGCGTATGGCACCAACAGCCAGGCAGGCCTCGGCTTCGCGGGCATCGCGGTCGCGCTGATCGGTCGTAACCACCCGGTCGGTATCGCCTTCGGTGCGTTCCTTTGGGCGTTCCTGAACGCGCAGTCGAACAGCTTGCAGATCAACGCCGGAGTGAGTCCGGCGTTGGTGAACATCATCCAGGGCATCATGGTGCTCGCCGTGATCATCGCCTACGAGATCGTCCGTCGCATCGGTGTTCGAGCCGAGCGTAGGAAGGTGGCCCAGCAGTTGGCCGCCACCCCGTCGCCCGTCGCAGCACAAGGAGCCTCGGCATGAGCACGCCAACGTTGACCCGCAAGCGCCGCGACACCGGTACGCCTTCGCGTTTCGCACTGCCCACGAGCAAGTGGGCGCGGGCCGGCCTGGCGATCTTCGCGGTCGTCCTGCTGCTGTCGATCCTGCGCACCATCTCCGGCGCGAACGACATGGACTCCTCCGGTGCGATCGCCGCAGCCCTCGCTCTGGCCGTCCCGATCGCGCTCGCCGCGCTCGGTGGTCTGTGGGCGGAGCGGGCCGGCATCGTCAACATCGGTCTCGAGGGAATGATGATCCTCGGCACCTGGGCGGCGGCGTTCGGCACGATCAAGGGTGGCGTGGTCGTCGGCATCATCTGCGGCATCCTCGGCGGCGCCTTCGGTGGCGCACTGCACGCCCTCGCGACCGTGGTGTTCGGCGTCGACCACATCGTCTCCGGCGTCGCGATCAACATCATCGGCCTGGGTCTTGCCAAATACCTTGCCGACCGCGTCTTCTCCACGATGGAGGGCGGCGGTCCGACGCAGTCGCCGGCCTTGGACGACGTCTGGTCGTTCAGCGTCCCGGGGGTGGACGCGCTGAAGGACATCGAGACCGAACACTGGTTCTTCGTCTCCGACGTCGCCGGTATCCTCGGCGGCCTCGGCACCAACCTGTCGATGCTCACCGTGCTCGCGGTGGCACTGGTCATCGGCTCGATCTTCGTGCTGTGGCGCACCACCTTCGGTCTTCGTCTGCGTTCCTGCGGTGAGAACCCTTGGGCCGCAGAGACTCTCGGTATCAACGTCCTGATGTACAAGTTCGTCGCCGTGCTGATCTCCGGCGGCCTCGCCGGCCTGGGCGGCGCGTTCCTGGCGATGGTCGCCGGCAACGGCTACGTCGAGGGACAGACCGGCGGACGTGGCTATATCGGCCTTGCCGCGATGATCTTCGGCAACTGGCAGCCGATCGGCCTCGCCGTCGGAGCACTGCTGTTCGGCTACACCGACGCGATTCAGTTGCGTCAGGGTGGCCCGACGCTGCACGCGCTGCTGCTCGCGGTGTCCGTCACGCTGATCCTGATCGGTCTGTGGCAGCTGATCCGCAACAAGCGGATCATCTCCGGTGTCCTCGGACTGGTGCTCGGTGCCGCGCTGCTGTACTACTACTTCACCAGTGACTCGGTGCCCACCCAGTTCACCTCGATGACCCCGTACGTGACCACCTTGTTGGTGATGGCCGTCGCCTCGCAGCGATTGCGAATGCCCGCGGCCGACGGACAGGTCTATCGGAAGGGACAGGCCGGCTGATGTCTGACATCGACTGGGAAGTGTTGCACCGCAAGGCGATCGAGGCGATGCGCACCGCGTACGCGCCGTACAGCAATTTCCCGGTCGGCGTCGCCGGCTTGGTCGACGACGGGCGCATCGTGTCGGGTTGCAATGTCGAGAACGCGTCCTACGGCGTCGGCCTGTGTGCCGAGTGCGGGATGGTCAGTGAACTGGCCCGCACCGGCGGTGGACGCCTGACCGCGGTCTACTGCGTCGGCGGTGACGAGTCCGCGCTCATGCCCTGCGGACGCTGCCGCCAGCTCTTGTGGGAACACGGGGGGCCGGAGTGCCTGCTGCAGACCCCGCTCGGGGTGAAGCCGATGTCCGAAGTACTGCCCCAGGCCTTCGGTCCCGACAACCTCACCTGACCGCAGGGCGCCGAAACCCGGTGAGATGACCGCCCAGGGCCGGTCGTTGTCAGGCGGTTCCGTATCGCCTTCCGGCGGTGGGCTTTCCGGGGTGCCGAGTTCTCAAGCAGGCTTGGACGGACGGGGGTGGACGGCTCTGTTTGCCCACATCGCCTGCCTGGGGCGGGGGAGTTCGAAGTTTGCGCAGGTTACGTACAAAGGCCCGGATTACGTCCGGATGCGCACGCTGTAACGTGCGCATCCGGATGCAGCGCGGGCACCTGTACGTAACCTGCGCATCTGTACCTACGGTGCGCATCGGTGCCGACCGCGAAGGCGAGCAAGCAGCGGAAGCCCCGACCCCCGGCTACTTCAAAGCCGCTTGAGGACCGGACGCCACGAGAAGCCGACGGCCGGAAGGCGTTACGAAACCGTCCTTCGAACCGAACGTTCCAACCGGGCGAAGCTCGAAACGTGGACGCTGAAGAGTCGATCAGCTCGGCAGTGGCAGGTCGGTCGGAATGGAGCCGTTGAAGCTCTTGGACGCGCACGTGCCGCTGACCTGGGTGAACGTCTGTGAGTCGGCCGGGTCGACCTCGCCGGGCTTGCCGTCCTTCATCGCGTTCAGCGTCTTGGCGGAGAACTTCTCGTAGCCCTCGTCCACCATGCACCCCGCGAGTCTGTCGGCGGCGGGACCGGGAATGTTCTGACCCTGGTAGTACTGCTTCAGACCGTTCTTGACCTCGTCCTTGGACGGCTTGCCGGCCGCTTGGCCGTTGGATTCACCGGTCGAACTCGACTCGGGTGACGCCGACTCGCTCGAACCATCCCCGTTCTTGTCTGCGCCTTCGGTCTGTGAGGACGGCTTCGGCGGGTCTGCCTTCTCCGACTCCCCACCGAGACCGCACCCGGTGAGCCCGAGAGGGGCAGCGAGCAACAGAGCGGCGGCAGACAGCGACAAAGAACGCTTGCGGGACATGGTGTTCCTCCGGGAAGCAGGCCAGTGGCGTTGATGGTCCTAGTTGTAGCCCGATGACTCGGCGCACTGGGCGTGTGACGCGGACCCCGCCCTGATGGTTCCGCGATGACCGCGTCCAGCTGCACATGGTTGGATCGATGCATGAGTGAGCGTTTCGATGCCGTTGACGTGATCCGCACCAAGCGGGACAAGCAGACGCTGAGCGACGAACAGATCGACTGGGTCGTCGACGCGTACACCCGCGAGGTGGTCGCCGACGAACAGATGGCGGCGCTGGCGATGGCGATCCTGCTGAACGGAATGACGCGCGAGGAGATCTCCCGCTGGACGAACGCGATGATCGCCTCCGGCGAGCGCATGGACTTCTCCTCGCTGTCGCGTCCCACCGCCGACAAGCACTCCACCGGTGGCGTCGGCGACAAGATCACGCTCCCGCTCGCACCGCTGGTGGCCGCGTGCGGCGTTGCGGTACCGCAGCTGTCCGGTCGCGGCCTGGGCCACACCGGCGGCACGCTCGACAAGCTCGAGGCGATCCCCGGCTGGCAGGCCTCGCTCAGCAACGAGGCGATGCTCGATCAGCTCGAGGAGATAGGCGCGGTCATCTGCGCCGCCGGCAGCGGACTGGCACCGGCCGACAAGCGCCTCTACGCGCTGCGCGACGTGACCGGCACGGTCGAGGCGATCCCGTTGATCGCGAGTTCGATCATGAGCAAGAAGATCGCCGAGGGCACCGGCGCATTGGTGCTCGACGTGAAGGTCGGTTCGGGTGCGTTCATGAAGGACGTCGAGAACGCCCGCGAGCTCGCCTCGACCATGGTGCAACTCGGCAAGGACGCAGGTGTCACCACGGTCGCGTTGCTCACCGACATGTCGACGCCGCTCGGCCTCACCGCCGGCAACGGGCTCGAGGTGCAGGAGTCGGTCGAGGTCCTCGCCGGTGGCGGTCCGTCCGACGTCGTCGAACTCACCGTCGAACTCGCCCGCGAGATGCTCAAGGCCGCCGGCAAGGACGACGTAGACCCCGCCGACGCACTCAAGGACGGCCGGGCGATGGACGTGTGGCGCACGATGGTCGCCGCCCAGGGCGGTGACCCGGACGCCGAACTGCCGACCGCCAAGGAGACCCAGGTCATCGAAGCCGACGCGGACGGCGTCGTCACCGAACTCGACGCGCTTGCGGTCGGTGTGGCCGCCTGGCGGCTCGGCGCGGGACGTGCCCGCAAGGAGGACAAGGTGCAGGCGGCGGCCGGCGTCCAAATGCACGTCAAGCCGGGCGACCGCGTCCGCAAGGGTGACCCGTTGCTGACCCTGCACACCGACACCCCCGAGAAGTTCGAGCGCGCGGCCGAGGCTCTCGAGGGCAAATGGGCCATCGGGGAGTCAGCGGACGACCGCCCCGACCTCATCATCGATCGAATTTCCTAGAAGGACGACGACATGGTCGAGCACTACAACCAAGCAATCCGGATCCCCGTCCCGGGCGGGAAGATCATCGACGAGCACATCGGTGCGGCGAGCACGGGCGAGACGTCGATCTCGGTCGCGCACATGGTCGCGCCCGCCGGTTGGGACGAGCCCTTCCAGACCCCGCAGTTCGACGAGTACACGATCGTGCTCAAGGGCACCGTGATCGTCGACCACGACGGTGGCCGGTTGGAGGTCAACGCTGGTGAGTCAGTGAAAACCGTTGCCGGCGAACGCATTCGCTACTCCTGTGGACATCAAGGTGCGGAGTACATCGCGGTCTGTCTGCCGGCGTTCAGCCCCGATACCGTGAACCGGGAGGACTGAGCGATGCACGAGGTTCGTCCGAAGATCAAGGCCCTGCCGAAGGTGCTGCTGCACGACCACCTCGACGGTGGGGTGCGTCCGCAGACCGTCCTCGAACTGGCCAGGGAAGTCGGGTACGACGGTCTCCCGGTCGACGACGTCCAAGGACTCGCGGATTGGTTCCGCGACAGCGCCGACTCCGGCTCGCTCGTCCGTTACCTGGAGACCTTCGCCCAGACGGTCGCCGTCATGCAGACCCGGGACGCGTTGTTCCGGGTGGCGTCGGAATGCGCCCAGGACCTTGCTGACGACGGAGTCGTCTATGCCGAGGTGCGTTACGCACCCGAGCAGCACCTCGAACAGGGCCTGACCCTGGAGCAGGTGATCGAGGCGGTGAACGCGGGATTCCGCGACGGTGAGGCGCGTGCCGCCTCGGCCGGCCACCCGATCCGGGTTCGTGCGTTGCTGACCGCGATGCGGCACGCTGCCAAGAGCCGCGACATCGCCGAACTCGCCGTGCGCTACCGCGACCAGGAGGTCGCTGGGTTCGACATCGCCGGGGCCGAGGCCGGCTACCCGCCCACCCGTCACCTGGACGCGTTCGAGTACCTGCGCCGAGAGAACGCCCACTTCACCATCCACGCTGGGGAGGCGTTCGGCCTGCCGAGCATCTGGGAAGCCATCCAGTGGTGCGGTGCCGAGCGCCTCGGTCACGGCGTGCGGATCGTCGACGACATCGATGTTTCCGAGACCGATCCGAAACTCGGCCGGCTGGCGGCGTTCGTGCGCGACCGGCGCATCCCGTTGGAGATGTGCCCGTCATCGAACATCCAGACCGGTGCCGCCGAATCCATTGCGGCACACCCGATCACGATGCTGAAGGACCTTCGCTTCAGGGTCACGCTGAACACCGACAACCGGTTGATGAGCGATACCTCGATGTCGTGGGAGATGCAGCAACTGGTCGACGAAGCCGGCTGGGACCTGGACGACCTGCGCTGGGTGACGGTGAACGCGATGAAGTCGGCGTTCCTGCCGTTCGAACAGCGACTCGCCCTGATCAACGACGTGATCAAGCCCGGCTACGAAGCGGCGGCCCGCGGCGCCCTGAGCTGAGTTCGTTTTCGCTGGTTCAGCCGGTCTGCGTAGGTCCGTCCACGGGATCCGAACGTTTCCGCTGGTCGAGCCGGGTTGCGTAGGTCCATCCGCGGGATCCGAACGTTTCCGCTGGTTGAGCCACGCTGATGACGAAGGAATCAGCGTGCGCCGAAACCCGGTGAGGTTCACGGCTGCTCGGCCACGTGTTGTCGGGTGGGGCGTTGGAGGTCGCGGTGGTTTCGACGCGCGTGACTTCCTTCCTCAGTCACGCGGCTCAACCAGCGATGGCGACTCAGCGCAGGACGCGGGCGCGTAGGGCGGCTTCGCGCTGGAGGCGTTCACGGTCACGCTTGCGCCGTTCGGCGAGAACCGCGGCGAGCACGGCGTCCATCGGGGCGCCCGGGGGCGGGGGAGGAGACACCCGCGGCATCACTTCGGCCAGCAGCGCGCGTCCGACCTGCTCGCGTGCGACCGGGCTCAGCATGTCGGTGCGGGTGAGGTACTGCCGGATCTGCATGGCGACGCCGTCGGGTAGCGCCCCCATGTCGGCTCCGGACGCCCACGGAATCAGCGCAGGTGGCATCCACGGGCCCGGCTGCAAGCGCATCGCGGTCTCTTCGCGTACGACATAGGTGCCGGCGGCGAGGTCGCCGATCCGTTTCGCGCGCGTGGACAACATCGCGCTGACGACTGCGGGCACGCCCATCAGCAACCAGATCTCGATGATGCCGACAAGGCCACGCACGAACGCATGCCGGAAGGTGATCGGACCACCGTCGTCACGGACCACGCGCAGCTTCATCACGAGCTTGCCGAGGCTGCGGCCTCGGGTCAGCAGCTCAACACCCACCGGGACCACCAGGAAACCGGTGACGGTGAGCAGGATCCCGATGATCGCGGCCTGAGCTTCGGTCACGCTGCCGCCCAGCCAGGTGAGTGCAACTGTGGCGAGGACGAACCCGGAGAAGATCACGATGTAGTCGATGATCGCGGCAATGACCAACGACGCGACGGAAGTCGCGGGCACATCGATGAGCACACCCTCACCGGTGATCATCGAGTCGACGTCGGACCCGCGTAGCGCACGCTTGGGTGCGGCGGGGGAAGTCGTCGAGTTCGCCATCACCCGCAGCGTACAGTTCGGGTGTGGATCTGGACGCTTACGTGGAGGCGCACGGACACGAGTGGGCCCGCCTGCAGGAGCTGACCACGAAGCGTCGACTCGACGTGTCGGAGTCCGACGAACTCCTCGACCTCTACCAGCGCACCGCCACCCATCTGTCCCATATCCGCTCCACCGCGCCCGATCCCGGTGTGACCCAGTACCTCTCGACGATTCTCGCGAAGTCGCGGGCCAAGGCGATGGGCACGCGGTCGAGTTCGTGGACGGCGGTGGCGGGATTCTTCGTCGAGACGTTCCCGGCGATGTTGTACCGCTCCCGCCGCTGGTGGCTGATCACGATGTTCGCCAACTACGCGGTCGCCCTGGCGCTCGGGTGGTGGGTGATGGCGCACCCCGGCGTCCAGTCGTCGATGTTGTCCGCAGAAGAGATCGACCAACTGGTCAACCACGACTTCGAGAACTACTACCACGAGAGTTCGAACGCCGACTTCGCCGCTCGTGTGTGGACGAACAACGCCTGGGTGGCCGCCGTCTGCCTCGCGGCCGGAGCGCTCGGTCTGCCGGTCATCTACATGCTTTGGCAGAACATCTCCAACCTCGGACTCATCGGCGGACTGATGGCAGATCACGGCCGCCTCGACCTGTTCTTCGGGATGATCCTTCCGCACGGATTGCTCGAGCTGACAGCGGTTTTCGTCGCCGCGGGCGCCGGTCTTCGGATGTTCTGGTCGTGGGTCGAGCCAGGGCACCGCAGCCGGGCGAGCAACTTCGCCCGCGAGGCGCGTTCGACGATGACGCTGGCTCTCGGACTCATCGTCGTGCTGTTCGTAACGGGTCTGATCGAAGGCTTCGTGACACCGTCCGGACTACCGACCTGGGCGCGCATTGCCATCGGCGTCATCGCCGAACTGCTGTTCTTCGTCTACGTGTGGACCCTCGGCAGGGACGCCGCACGACGCGGTGTCACCGGCGACCTCACCGGGGTCGACGCCACCGCCGAAGCGCCGTCGCGCGGCTGAGTCAGATCGAGAGCTGAGTACCGCGGTTCGCGGACTCGGCGGCCTGGGCCACCCGGTCCGGGGAGTCGGCCTGCACGCCCGCACCGAGGATCGTCACCGGACTCGCAGTGTGGTCACAGCAACCCCTGACGTTTGAGCAGCAGGTAGTGGTCGACGAGTGCGACCGGCAGTTTGTCGGCGGGCTCGTCGATGACCGTCGCACCCAGGCGGCTGAGCGCGGACGTGGTGCGGGCACGCTGTTGCATCGTGCGTTCGGCGGCAGCGGCTTGGTAGGTCTGCGCGATTCCGTCGCGGTGGGCTGCAGCCTGCACGACCGAGCGGTCGGCCACGGAGGCGACGACGACCCGGTGGTGTTTGGTGAGGCCGGGCATCACCGGAAGAAGGCCTTCCTCCAGGGCGGCCGGTTCGAGCGGAGTCAGCAGCACGACAAGAGACCGGCGGCGGGTAAGACTGTTGACCGCACCGGCGAGCGTGTTCCAATTCGCTTCCAGCAGAACGGCTTCCAGCGGTGCCATCGCGGTCACCATCGAATGCAGCAACTCCGAGCGGTCCGACTTTCCGATCACCCGTCCGCGCACTGTGCGGTCGCCTGCGATGAGATCGACGCGATCGCCTGCGCGGGAGGCGACCGCGGTCAGGAGTAGTGCAGCATCCATCGCCGAGTCGAGCCGCGGCATGTCGTCGATGCGTCCGGCGCTGGTGCGTGAGGTGTCGAGCACCAGGATGATCCGGCGGTCGCGTTCGGGTTGCCAGGTGCGCACGACCGGGTGTTGGCGGCGAGCAGTGGCTCGCCAGTCGATGCTGCGCACGTCATCACCGTCGACGTAGTCACGCAACGAGTCGAACTCGGTGCCCTGGCCGCGGATGCGCACCGCCGAGCGTCCGTCGATCTGACGCAGTTGAGCGAGTTTGCTCGGCAGATGCTTGCGGGAGGCGAACGGGGGTAGGCAGCGCACGAACCCCGGCAGCTCGAAGGAGCGCTGTCGAGCCGCGAGGCCCATCGGGCCGAACGACCGCACCGTCACCCGGTCGGCTCGCCGGTCGCCACGCCGGGTCGGTGACAACGTGGTGGTCAGTCGGCGGGTCTCGCCGCCGGGTATCCGGGCATCGTGCCGGTCGCGGCCGGCCCCGGCGGACGGCTGCCAGGCGTCCCGGATCAGTGCGTGCAGCGTCCGACCGGTCGGGTTGCGTACCAACAGACTCGTCGTCGTGCTCTCGCCCAACCGCACCGACTCGACGGGTTCCCGGCTCAGGGTGAGCTTCTTCGGCGACGGCGCCGACAGCAGGTCGAGGGCGACGAGCACACCGACCAACGCCAGCCACAACCAGACCGACGTCTGCTGCGGACGCAGCACGACGAACACCAGGCCCAGCAGGGCCAGGAGCACGGTGCGTCCGGTGACAGCCATCAGTGGGTCCTCAGCAGGTCGTCAGCAGGTCGTCAGCAGGTCGTCAGCAGGTCGTCAGCAGTTCGTCAGCGCGGCACCGGGACGGCGCCGATGGCCGACCGCAGGACGTTCTCGGTGGTGACGCCTTCGAGTTCGGCCTCCGGGCGCAGCGCGAGACGGTGCGACAGTGTCGGCACGGCCATTGTCTGGACGTCGTCCGGAGTCACGAAGTTGCGGCCGTTCAGCCACGCCCACCCTCTGGCTGTGGACAGCAGTGCCGTCGCCCCGCGCGGGCTCACCCCCAGCGACAGCGACGGCGAGTGCCGGGTGGCGCGCGCGAGGTCGACGATGTAGGCCAGCACGTCCGGGCGCACCTCGACGGTTCGCACCGCCTGCGCGCCGGCGGCCAGGTCGGCAGGCGACGCGACGGCGCGGACGCCCGCGGCGCGCAGGTCCTTGGGATCGAATCCTTCGGCATGACGGCGCAGCACCTGCACCTCGTCGTCGCGCTGGGGCAACGGGATCGCGATCTTCATCATGAAGCGGTCCAGCTGTGCCTCCGGCAACGGATAGGTGCCTTCGTACTCGACCGGGTTCTGAGTGGCGGCGACCATGAACGGGTTCGGCAACGCACGTGGAGTGCCGTCGATCGACACCTGGCGCTCCTCCATCGCCTCCAGCAGGGACGACTGCGTCTTCGGGGGAGTGCGGTTGATCTCGTCGGCGAGCAGCAGGTTGGTGAACACCGGACCGGGCCGGAAGGTGAAATCCGAACTGCGCGAGTCGAACACGAGCGATCCGGTGATGTCGCCGGGCATCAGGTCGGGCGTGAACTGCACCCGCTTGGAGTCGATCGCCAGGCTTGCCGCGAGGGTGCGGATCAGCAGCGTCTTGGCCACACCGGGTACACCCTCGAGCAGGACATGGCCGCGCGCGAGCAGAGCGATCACGATCGCCGTGACGGCGGCATCCTGACCGACCACCGACTTCGCGACCTCGCTGCGCACCCGCTGCAACGCCTCGCGGGCCGCTTCGGGGTGATCGGCATCCGGGTCGGGGGACTGGGACTTGTCCAGATCGGTCATCAGCGGCGGACCTGCCTTTCGAGTGCCGAGAGTTCATCGGCCAGTTTGCTCAACGACGATTCGTCGATGGTTCGTGGGTCGTCGGCCAGCAGGACGCCGACCTCATGCGGTTCGCGTCCGCTGTGCAGCGCCACCTGGTGGACGAGGTGTTCGTCGTCGATGCCGGGCGGAAGGCCGAGGTAGCGACGCACACGGTCGCGGGTCGCCGAACGCAGCACCGCCGCCGTGCGGGAGGTGTCGCGAGCCTTGCGGTAGAGCTGCCCGCGCGCGGCGGTGGTCTCGTTGGCGTGGACGATCACCGGCAGCGGTTCGGTCACCAGACGTCCGAGGCGTCGACCGCGCCAGAACATCAGGAGCAGCACGCACGCCGAGGTCAGCCAGAGCGCCGGCATCACCCACCTCGGGAACACCGTCTCCTGCTGCGCACTGGACGACTTCGGATCGAATCCGCCGGAGTACCAGAGGAGTTCGCCGGTCTGGCCGAGTGCTCGCAATCCGAGTGCGGCGTTGTCGCCGGCCTTCATCGTGCTGTTGGTGAGGATGTCGGTGCTGCCGATGACCAGCAGCGCCGGACGCCGGTCGGCGGCCGGAAGTTCGAACACGACGCCCTCGGAGTCGTCACCGAAGCAGGAAGTCGCACCCGCCGGAACGGCGTAGCTGACCGAGTCGGCCGACATGGTCAGCGAGCGAGCCCATGCCAGCGAGCATTCCTGGCCTGCGGCCGTCGCGGTCGACGTCCCGCCGGCTTCGGTGGTGATCTCGAACGCGTCCTTCAGCAGGTGCGGGTGTGGTGCGATCAGAATGAGTCGTGCGCTGTCGCGATGGGCAGACGCGATCTCGCGCAGCCGGTCGGCCGAGACGGACGTCGGGTCGCTCACCAGCACGGTCGTGCCCTTGCCCGGCGGTCGGTCTTGCAGCTCGTCGACATCGGTCACTCGATGCACGTCGACACCGTTGGCGCCGAGCACGCTCGCCACGGCCTCGGACCCGCCCTTGCCGGGGTTCTGCGGATCGAGCGGAATCTCGTTGCTGCGGTTGAGCATCGACATGACGCCGGCCACGACCAGCACGAGTGCGAGGACTGCAACGGCAGCGAACAGACGGCGGCGGGTCATCGCGTGACCGCCGGGTGCGCAGGACGGCTGCGGGCGAGGGACGCATCGAGGTCACGCATCGCCTCGACGACCGGACGTGGCGGCACGCGTCCGCCGTACCGCACCTCGTCGAACGTGCGTGCGGCGGCGCCGATGTCGGACCGGCGATCGGGAAAGGCGTGCGAGAGCTCGTTCGCGACCTCATGCGCTGTTGCGCCGGGTCGTGCGGAGACGATCGTGCGGTCGACACCCCGCCGGGCGAGCGCTCGGAAGTACTGCACATGGGCCAGGGCCGTGTCACCGTCCGCCAGTGCGCGGTCGCCCGCCGCGCGTAGTTCGTCCGCGTCGAGTTCGCTGGAGATGACCTCGTCCACGTCGTGGTCCGAGCCGCGTTCGGGTCCTTGACGACGTCGAATCCTGGTGAGGCCGAGTCCGATCAGGGCCGCCAGCATGATCAGTACCAGGCCCAGCCAGAGGGGCGGCAGCGAGCCGGCGCCGTCGGTGAGATCGGCCAGTCGTTCGTTCAGCCAGTCCATCAACTTCTGCAGGAGGGTGCGCCGGTCGCCGTACTTGGGCTTGCTCAACTCGTGCTCGAGTTGCCTACGCGCGTCGTCGGACGACGGTTGCAGGGGCGGCTCGAGGCGGGCGAACATCGTCAGTACAGGATCCGAGTCACTTCTGCCCGGCGGCCTTCATCAGCTCGAGGTCGAGCGCCTCACGCCGGATGCGCTGATCGATGTAGAGCAAACCGGTCACGCTGGAGCTGAACGGTGCGGTGATCGCCGTGGAGATGATCGTCATGACCTGCATGAAGACGACGAACCACAACGGCGTCGCAACTCCCGCGTCGGGGTCGGCGCCCGCGAGGAGCACGCCCATCCCGACGAGCATCGCGGGGAACAGGATCATCGAGGCGATCATGCCGACCAGCAATTGCGTGACGAGCGAGATCCCGAAGATCCGCCAGAACTGGCCGCGGGTGAGTTCCCAGGAACGCTTCAGCGACCGGACCGGGCCGATGCCCTCCAGCGTGACCGCAGCGGGGGAGAGCATCGTGCGGGTGCCGAGCCAGATCAGTAGAGCCAAGCCGGCGACGACGGCCAGGATGCCGACGATCACGGCAGCGATCTCACCACCGGCCAGGTAGGCGAGCAGGGTCACGCCGACCAGGACCGCAACGAGCAGGATGCCACCCAGCAGCAACAGCAAGGTGGCGCCGAGCAGCGCCCAGATGCGCGGCTTCACCCGGGTCCATGCCTCGCCGATCGAGGCGCGGTGACCGAGCACGGCCTCGGCCACGACCACGATCAACATGCCCGACAGCAGGATCGAGGCGAAGACCCCGACCAGTTGACCGACCGAGTTGGCGATCGACACCAGGGCATCACCGGTGTTGTCCGCACCGAACGCGGTGTTGGTGATGAGCAACGTCAGCAACAGCGTCGGGATCGCGAAGAGCGTCGAGATGACCAGCGACATGCCGAGGGTCGCCATCGGGTTGCCGCGGACCGTCCGGAACGCGCCCTCCAAGATGTCGCCGAGCACGAGCGGCCGCAACGGGATCACACCGGGTTTGGGGGCGAACAAGCCTGGGGGAGCGCCGTATTGAGGTTGAGGCGAGGGTGGACCGCCGTATGGACCAGTTTGCGGCGGCGGATACTGCTGGCCGTATCGAGGGCTCTGGCTGTGATCGGGTTGCGGGCCGCGTCCCGGTGCGTACTGGCCGTACTGCGGAGTGGGTGGCGGCGGGCCGTGGTGCGCCGGCTGCTCAGGCTGCCGTTCTCCCGAAGGACTGGCCCAGTTCGTCATGCACCGACCCTAACCTCCCGCTCCGCCTGCTTCGGGGTGACTGCACGCGCGCCACGCCGTACATGCGCGGCGACGATCTGCGGCTCGTCCATCGCCAACCGCAAACCTCGACGCGCGAGCACCGGCACCGACTTGCGCCGCTCGGACACGTCGCGCACGAACCGGCGTCCCATCGTGACCCAGCGGTTCTGCCGGACGCAGAACGCATCGCGCAACAAGTCCGCATCTCGCAGCAGGGCGATCAGGTCGGCGGCGAAGATCCCCTCGGCCACGACAGTGTCGGCGCTCGCCAGTTCGACGGTCGAGTGCCCGGCCGCCCGGGAGGTGGAGATGTCGTAGTCGGGCACCACGGTCCGGCCGGTCGTGCACAGATCCTGCAACGCGGCGAACGCGGCATCGATGTTCCAGGAGCCGACGACGTCCCAGTCGGGGATGCCCAGTGACGACATCGCCAGCGACGGATCGTCGCCGTCCTTGTAGAAGTCGTCCAGGCGCACGGTTGGCCAGCCGTACGAGCGGTGCAGGCGTTCGGCCAGGCGGGACTTCCCGGATCCGCTGGGGCCGCACAGGATCAGCACGCGTGCTCGTCGTTCGGACATCGATCGGGTTCCTCCTCGAGCATCGCTCGGGCGTTCTGGTGGCGCGATGAGAATACGGCAGCCCCCAGGTAGCCTGGCCGGGTGACGAAACCGAACCGTTCCCAGGTCGCGCAGATGGTCGACCACACCCTGCTCAAGCCCGAAGCCACCACGGACGACGTGCGTGCGCTCGTCGCCGACGGTGAGCGGCTGGGCGTCTACTCGGTGTGTGTGTCGCCGTCGATGCTGCCGCTGGAGACCTCGCTGCCCGTCGCAGTCGTCTGCGGGTTTCCGAGCGGGAAGCACACCTGCGCGGTGAAGGCGGCCGAGGCTGCCGAGTCCGCGAAGCTCGGCGCCGCGGAGATCGACATGGTCATCGACATCGGAGCCGCCCACGCCGCAGACTTCGACGCGGTCCAGGCCGACATCGCCGCGGTGCGCCAGGCTGCTCCGGACGTCGTCTTGAAGGTCATCATCGAATCCGCCGCCCTGACCGACGAGCAGATCGTGGCGTGCTGCCAGGCGTCCGAGCGCGCCGGTGCGGACTTCGTGAAGACGTCCACCGGTTTCCACCCGGCAGGTGGCGCGAGCGCACACGCGGTGCGACTGATGCGCGAGACCGTCGGCGACCGTCTCGGCGTCAAGGCGTCGGGTGGGATTCGCACCCCTGAAGCCGCTGCCGAGATGATCGAGGCGGGCGCGAACCGCCTCGGTCTGTCCGGCACCGAGTCTGTGCTCGCCGGTTTCGACGCCTGACCTCAGTGTCACAGGACAAGAATCCGGGCAACCCCGTCCGCACTTTCCGCCAGCGGGGTGCGTACGTGACCGGTTGGGTGTTGGTCGGCGTCTTCCTGGTCGTGCTCGTCGCGCTCGCGGTCGCGTCCGGGCTCGAGGTGGGTGCCACCGCGTTCCTGTTGGCTGCGGCGGGGGTGGTCTGGTTGATTCTCGTCCGTCCCGCAGTGCGGTTGAGCGCCGACGGGGTCCGTCTGGAGAATCTCGTCCGTGACATCCGGATGACGTGGCCGGCGGTCGACATGACCGAGGCCCGCTGGAACCTCAAGGTGGTTTCACCGGAAGGCGACGCGTACTCCTCCTGGGCCATCTCGGCGCAGCGTCCGAAGATGACCGGGGGTGTCACCCCGACGCCGGGTGGACAGTTGCTCCCGACCACCGGCACCGATGTGCCGATGGGACAGGAGCACCGGTCCGGGTCCGCCGGCGCGGTCGCCTCGGCCATCGACGAGGCCAAGGCCGACTACGAGCGGGCCGTCGCCAAGGGTGCGATCGCCGAACAGAAGCCCGAGATTCACCGCACCGTTTCGCCGGTGGCCGCGGCAGGCTGGGCCGCGTGCCTGCTGGCCGTCGTGATCGGCTTCCTCAGCCTGTAGTCGGCCGCTTCGGAGGAGGTCTGGTCGAGCAGGTGCGAGCGCCGCGATCGAGACCTCGTGCGGTTCGGTGGAAGGCGAGAACCGTCCCGGTCAGGCGGTGGTGAGACCCTCCATCTCGGCCCGGACGGCCGCGAGTCGTTGCGCGGTCTCGGCAGCGTCGTCACCGATGGCTTCGAGGTAGATCTTGAGCTTCGGTTCGGTGCCTGAAGGTCGCACGATGATGCGTGTGTCGTCAGCCAGGTAGTAGCGCAGGCCCTCCGTCGGGGGCAGCGCGTCCGACCCTTCCGCAAGATCCTCCCTGCGGGAAACCGACTGTCCAGCAACGTTTTCCGGCGGATTGTCGCGCAGTCGCTGCATGATGCGTCCGATGATCGACAGGTCATCGACCCGCACCGAGAAGCTGTCGGTGAGGTGGGCGCCATGGGTGCGGGCGAGTTCGGCGAGGACGTCGGGGATCGAACGCCCCGTGGCCTTCAAGTCCGCAGCCAATTCGGCGATCAACAGACCGGCACTGATGCCGTCCTTGTCCCGGACGCCTGCGGGATCGACGCAGTAGCCGAGCGCTTCCTCGTAGCCGTACCGCAGACCGGGGACGCGGCTGATCCACTTGAACCCGGTGAGTGTCTCCTCGTGGGCGATGCCCGCGGCGCGGGCGATTGCGCCGAGCAGACGAGAGCTGACGATCGAGTTGGCGAACACCGAGCCTTCGGCGACACCGCGTTGCACCAGGTGGTGACCCAGGAGCGCACCCACTTCGTCGCCGCGCAACATTCGCCAGGTGCCGGCGTCCTCGATCGCGACGGCGCACCGGTCGGCGTCGGGGTCGTTGGCGATGACGATGTCGGCACCCACCTTCCGCGCCTCGGCGAGCGCAAGATCGATCGCTCCCGGCTCCTCGGGATTGGGGAAGCTGACGGTCGGGAATTCCGGATCCGGCTCCGCTTGCTCGGCGACAGGCTGGACGTCGGTGAAGCCGGCGCGGTGCAGGGCGTCGATCATCGTGGCCGACCCGACGCCGTGCAATGCGGTGTGCACGATCCGCAGGTCGCGCGGGCCGCCCGCCTCGACGACCGACGTCACCGACGCCAGGTAGTCGTCGATGATCGAGTCGTGGACCGTCTCCCAGCCGTCGTCGGCCTGAGCGACATCGGCCGCGCGCGGAAAGCGGTCGATCGCAGCGGCGATCTCGGCGTCCGCGGGTGGAACGATCTGGCTGCCGTCGCCGAGGTAGACCTTGTAACCGTTGTCCTGCGGCGGGTTGTGGCTGGCGGTCACCATCACTGCGGCGTCGGCGCCCAGGTGGCGAATCGCGAACGCCAACAACGGCGTCGGCAACGGATGGCTGAGCACGAGCGCGCGTCCGCCGGCTGCCACGACGACGGCCGCAGTGTCGCGGGCGAAGACGTCTGAGTTGTGGCGGGCGTCGAATCCGATCACCACGGTCACGTCGGGGCGGCCCTGCGATTCCTGCAGGTACGCGGTCAGGCCGGCAGCAGCACGCAGCACGACGACGCGGTTCATCCGGTTCGGCCCGCCACCGAGCGCGCCGCGCAGCCCGGCGGTGCCGAACTCGAGCAAACCGGAGAACCGGTCGGCAAGTTCGGCGTCCGCGCTCTCATCGCCTCTTTGGGCGCGCTCCAGCAGGCTGATCAGGCCGGCAGCGGTCTCGGCGTCGGGGTCGTCGGCGATCCACTCGCGGACGTCGTCGTGCACCTGGGTCATGACGGAACCTCGCTCAGAGCTTGCGGACGATCTGCGACAACAGGTCGGCGCAGCGACTCGCTGCAGCCTTGCCGGCGTCGATGACTTCCTCGTGCGACAGCGGCACCTCACTGATGCCGGCGGCCGCGTTGGTGACCAGGCTGATGCCGAGGACCTCCAGGCCGACGTGGCGCGCGGCGATGGCCTCGAGCGCGGTCGACATGCCGACCAGATCGGCGCCGAGCACCTTGGCCATCTGCACCTCGGCGGGCGTCTCGTAGTGCGGCCCACGGAACTGCGCGTACACACCCTCGGGCAGGTCCGGGTCGACCGTGCGGGCCAACTCCCGCAGGCGCGAGGAGTACAGGTTGGTGAGATCGACGAAGGTCGCGCCCTCGAGCGGCGAGTCCGCGGTGAGGTTCAGGTGATCGCTGATCAGCACGGGCGTGCCGGGAGCCCAGTCGGGGTTCAACCCGCCGCAGCCGTTGGTCAGCACGACGGTGTCGCACCCGGCGGCCTTGGCGGTGCGGACGCCGTGCACGACCGCGCGCACCCCGCGTCCCTCGTAGTAGTGCGTGCGGGTGCCGTAGACCAGCGCGTGCTTGTCGGTGCCCTCGATGCGGATCGATCGCATCGTGCCCTCGTGGCCGGCGACGGCGGCCTTGGCGACTCCGGGCACCTGCTCGTTGTCGATCGTGGCGACGGTTTCGCCGAGCCGGTCGGCGGTGTCACCCCAACCGGAACCGAGCACCAGCGCCACGTCGTGCTTGTCGACGCCGGCCAACTCCCGGATCCGCCGTGCCGCCTGATCGGCGAGCTGGAAGGGGTCGACGTCGGCGAAGTCGGCGGTCTGCGTCTTGATGTTCGTCACGGCCGCCACAGTACCCAGCCGGACCCCCGGAACACACGACCTACTGCGTGGTTGGATGGGCGGGTGACTGGTCGACAGAAGTCAGTGGTGGTCATCGGCGGCGGTCCCGGTGGCTACGAATCCGCGTTGGTGGCCGCGCAACTCGGCGCCGCCGTCACGATCGTCGAGAGGGACGGACTCGGTGGCGCTGCGGTGCTCACCGACTGCGTCCCGAGCAAGACGCTGATCGCGACCTCCGACTTCATGTCGCGCTTCAAGGCGGCCGGACGTCTGGGTGTGCACTTCGAGGGGCACGAGGAGGACCAGCACGCCGAGGCGCACATCACCGAGGTCAACACCCGCGTGCTGAAGCTGGCCAAGGCGCAGAGCTACGACATCCGCGCTCAGGTCGAGAGCGTCGGCTGCCGCGTCGTGCACGGTTCGGCCTCGATCGTCGACAGTTCCACCGTGCGTCTGGTGCGGCAGGACGCCGAACCCGAGGAGATCAAGGCAGACGTCATCCTGCTGGCGGTCGGCACCACACCGCGGGTGATGGAGTCGGCGATGCCCGACGGCGAACGCATCCTGACCTGGCAGCAGATCTACGACCTGAAGGAACTGCCGGAGCACATGATCGTCGTCGGTTCCGGTGTCACCGGTGCCGAACTCGCCCACGCCTACCTCGGCCTGGGTTCGAAGGTGACGCTGGTGTCCTCCCGCGATCGCGTGCTTCCGGGCGAGGACGCCGACGCCGCCACCGTCATCGAGAACGTCTTTCGTCGCCGTGGCATGCAGGTGCTCAACCGCTCCCGTGCCCAGTCCGCGGTGCGCGACGGCGACAAGGTGACGGTCACCCTCGAGGACGGCCGGACGGTCGAGGGTTCGCACGCACTGTTGGCCGTCGGTTCGATTCCGCAGACCAAGGGCATCGGACTCGAGGAGGTCGGTGTCGACCTCACGCCGTCGGGTCACATCAGCGTCGACCGTGTCTCCCGCACTTCCGTGCCTGGTATCTATGCCGCCGGCGACTGCACCGGCGTGCTGCCGCTGGCGTCCGTGGCCGCAATGCAGGGACGAATTGCCATGGCGCACGCACTCGGCGACGCGGTCGCCCCGCTGAACCTGCGCGGTGTCTGCGCGAACATTTTCACCGACCCCGAGATCGCCACGGTCGGTTACTCCCAGGCGGACGTCGACGAGGGCCGGATCGAGGCCCGCGTGGTCACGCTGCCGCTGTCGACCAACCCGCGGGCGAAGATGCGCAACATCAAGGACGGCTTCGTGAAGCTGATCGTCCGTCCCGGCTCGAACACGATCGTCGGTGGAGTGGTCGTGGCGCCCCAGGCGTCCGAGTTGATCTACCCGATCGGCCTGGCCGTACAGAACCGCCTGACTGTCGATCAGATGGCCCAGACCTTCTCGGTCTACCCGTCGATGACCGGTTCGATCGCCGAGGCCGCGCGCCGGCTGCACCAGTCGGAGATCTGAGGCCGGTCCCCGCGGGGAGGCACGAACAACGCGAGAACCGACGAATGCCGCTGGTTGAGCCCTACGGATGACGAAGGAATCCGCAGGTGCCGAAACCAAGGTGCGACAACGTGAGAACCCAGCCACGTCGGGCTGGGTTCTCGTTGTTCCTACGGTGGTTTCGGCACCTCGGCCTTCGTTCCTCAGGTCGAGGCCTCAACCAGCGAAGGTGGCCGGGTTCTCGTTGTTCCTGCCGTGGTTGAGTAAGCTGAGAATCAGTGAGAGAAGGAGTGCTGGCCGAGGTTGCTGTAGTAGCGGACCAGGGGCTGACGGGTGGCCACGCGCTGCTGACGGTTGCGGGCGAAGAACTGCACCGTCCAGGTACCCAGGACGGCGATCATCGCGACGAGCGCAATGGCGGTGATGATGGTGAAACCGGTGAAGAAGCCGGGGATCATGTTCATGGTGACGACTGCCTTTCTACAAGTGTAGTGCTCGATCTATCTACGACACTACACCTGTAGTGAGCAAGGTCGAAACGAACGGTGCGTGACCTCTGTCACGCGCGACGCGGACTCGCCACGACGTTCAATAGATCGGGTTGTCCAGACCAAATTCTGCTGCAGCGGAACGCAATTCATCCCGAACGTCCGGATGTGCTGCCTTCTCGATGATCTCGGTCGCCTGCTGCTTCTCGTCATTACCGAGCAGGAACGCGATGCCCTGTTCGGTCACGATCGCACTCTGCTGGAAGCTCGTCGTCGTGTCCGCGAGGCGGGGGACGACGGTCGACACGTCCGCCTTGGGGTGCCAGGAGCGCAGCGCGATGAACGAGTGTCCGCCGGGGGAGTGCATCGCACCGACGATGAAGTCGGTCTGACCGCCGAACCCCGGGTCTGCAGGGTGGATCCGTCGGGCACCTGCGCGGCGACCGTCGCACCGATGAGTGCGCTCGCAGTGCACGATCACGACGTCCGCACGCAGCCGGCGGCGCAGCAGCACCGGCACCATCGACAGGCGGCAGGGAACGTAGGACAGTGCCGGGTGGTGGCGCTGACCGGCTCCGATGAAGCAGGTCTCGGCGATGACGCCCTCGCGGGTCGGGATCCCCTCGGCGCCGTTGAGGATGTTCAGGATGTAGGTCGGCACCGCGTGGTCGAGGGCTTCGACGGCCTTCCACGGTGTGGCCAGGTTGCCGCTGACGACAACCCTCGGGCGTCCCTGGAGGATCGACAGCCGCGACCGCAGTTGCGCCGTCGTGACGGTCTTCATCGACGGTCCCGGCCGGGGTCGTCCGCCTCCGCATCTTCGGTCCGGCCGCACGGTGCCTCGTGGTCGATCTGGTGCGGCATCAGGCCGGCGTCCTCCCACACCTTGTGCCGGTTGCGCCGGGCACGGGGAACGGCGACGAACAGCACCGCCACGATGACAGCGGTGAACAACAGAAGTGGGATCACGTTGCCCCAGGACATTGGCTACCTCGTCTCGGTCTCGACCGTCACCCTGACGGGTGTCGGATCGTCGATTGTGACAGTCTCTTGCGGTGACCACGCCACGACCTGAAGGAACCGCCGCCCGCCAGACCCATCTGCTCGACGCAGCGATCGGAGTCGTCGGCGAATCAGGATTGCGTGGCCTGACTCACCGAGCACTCGACCGCGCCGCGGGCCTGCCCGAGGGCAGCTGCTCGGTCTACTACCGAACCCGGCTGGCGTTGCTCACCGCTCTCACCGACCACGTCGCCGGACGTCTGATGCACGACGTCCAGCAGCTCACCGATTCACTGCCGGTGGGCACGGACGACCCGACCTGCGCGATTGACGGCACGACGCGGTTGCTGCTCGGCTGGGTTCGCGACCCGGCTCTGTTGCTCACGATCAGCGAGCTCAGCCTGGAAGCCGTCCGCACCCCCTCGTTGCAGGATTCGATGCGTGCCTGGCGGCGCGGGCTGGTCGACCTGGTCGGCAGTGTCGTCGAACGTGAGCACAAGGGCGCATCGCACCAGCGCGCGCAGACCGTCGTCGCGGCCCTTGAAGGTGTTGCGATCGGTTCGCTGAGCCTGCCCGCGGACGAACGCGAGGCCTATCTCGCCAGCACCGTCTCGCTGTTGGTGAAGGCGATGTCCGACCTGGAGACTGACTGAGCGCAATAACGACCAGGCCCTTGACTACGGGCGTAGTAGTCAAGGACCTGGTCGTCATAGCGACCGGAGTCGCGCAGGTGGTTACTCGGCGTCCTTGATCTGCGCGATCACGGCGCCTGCACTGACGGTCTCGCCGATGTTGGCCTTGAGGCCCGAGACGACGCCGTCCTTGTGGGCGGTGATCGGCTGCTCCATCTTCATCGCTTCGAGCACGACGATCGTGTCGCCGCTGGAGACGGTGGCATCGTCCTCGACCGCGATCTTGACGATCGTGCCCTGCATCGGAGCGGTGACCGAGTCGCCGCTCGCGGCCTGACCGCCGCCGCTGGACCGGCCGCGCTTCGGGGCCTTCTTCGGGCCGCCTGCTGCGCCGCCGCCAGCGCCGAGCTGCAGGTCGCCGGGCAGCGACACCTCGATGCGCTTGCCACCGACCTCGACCACCAGCGACTGCCGCGGGGCGGCCTCGGGAGCCTCGCCGGCGGCGCCGCCGAAGGGCTCGATCTGATGGTCGAACTCGGTCTCGATCCAGCGGGTGTGGATCGTGAACTTCTCGTCCGGGTCGTTCGGTGCGAATGCCGGGTCGCAGACGACTGCGCGGTGGAACGGCGCGACCGTCGGCATGCCCTCGATGACCAGTTCGTCCAGCGCGCGGCGGGACCGCTCGAGCGCTTCCTGGCGGGTGCGGCCGGTGACGATCAGCTTGGCGATCATCGAGTCGAACGCGCCGGCGATCGTGTCGCCCTCGACCACGCCGGCGTCCCACCGCACGCCGGGGCCGCTCGGCACGACCATCTTGGTGATGGTGCCGGGGGCGGGGAAGAAGTTGCGGCCGGCGTCCTCGCCGTTGATGCGGAACTCGAAGGAGTGCGCGTGCGGCTCGGGGTCGTCGAAGTCGAGCGCCTCGCCGGCCGCGATCCGGAACTGCTGGCGGACCAGGTCGATTCCGGTGACCTCTTCGGAAACCGGGTGCTCCACCTGGAGGCGGGTGTTGACCTCGAGGAAGGAGATGTGGCCCTCCGGCCCGATCAGGAACTCGCAGGTGCCCGCGCCGACGTAACCGGCCTTGCGCAGGATCTCCTTGCTCGCACGGACGAGTTCGGCGTGCTGCTCGTCGGTGACGAACGGAGCCGGTGCCTCTTCGACGAGCTTCTGGTTGCGGCGCTGCAGCGAGCAGTCGCGGGTGGAGACGACCACGACGTTGCCGTGCTGGTCGGCCAGGCACTGGGTCTCGACGTGGCGCGGGTGATCGAGGAAGCGCTCGACGAAGCACTCGCCGCGACCGAACGCGGTGACCGCTTCACGGACTGCGCTGTCGAACAGTTCGGGGATCTCCTCGATGGTGCGGGCGACCTTCAACCCGCGTCCGCCACCGCCGTACGCCGCCTTGATCGCGACCGGCAGACCGTGTTCCTTGGCGAACTCGACGACCTCGTCCGGGCCCTCGACCGGGTCCTTGGTGCCGGGCACCAGCGGAGCGTCGGCGGCCAGTGCGATGTGACGCGCCTTCACCTTGTCGCCGAGGCTGTCGATCGCCTCGGGGCCTGGACCGATCCAGATCAGGCCGGCGTCGATGACCTTCTGCGCGAAGTCGGCGTTCTCGGCCAGGAAGCCGTAGCCGGGGTGCACCGAGTCGGCACCCGACTGCTCGGCGATCTCGAGCAATTTCTCCTGCACGAGGTAGGAATCGGCCGGTGTTGAGCCGCCGAGGGCGTATGCCTCGTCGGCGACCTTGACGTGCAGCGAGTCACGGTCGGGCTCGGCGTAGACGGCGACCGATTCGATGCCGGCGTCCTTGCAGGCGCGGGCGATTCGGACGGCGATCTCGCCACGGTTGGCGATGAGAACCTTGCGCAGTTCGGGCATGGCGTGAGCCTATCCGGATGTGGGCGATGCCACATTCGAGGGGCAAAACCGAACGGTAGGAAATATCGGGCGGCGATGCATCGCTGCATCGGGCATGACTGGTAACCCCACCATCCCCAACATTTCCCTGCGCGCCGGCGACACCTCGGTCGAGATGCCGCAGCTCGGTTTCGGCGTTTGGCAGGTCGAGGACGACGCCGCCGCCCCGGCCGTCACCGAGGCCCTGCGCGCCGGCTACCGCAGCATCGACACCGCCCGCATCTACGGCAACGAGGCCGGCGTCGGCCGTGCGCTCGCCGACAGCGAACTGGCGCCGTCCGATGTCTTCCTGACCACCAAGGTGTGGAACGACGACCATGGCTTCGACAAGACCCTCGCGGCGTTCGACGCCTCGCAGGAGCGCCTCGGCCGCCCCATCGACCTCTACCTCATCCACTGGCCGGTGCCGTCCAACGCAGCCTTTGTCGACACGTACAAGGCGATGATGCAGTTGCGCGACCAGGGCAAGGTGCGAGCGATCGGTGTCTGCAACTTCAACATCGAGCACTTGCAGGAGCTGCACGACACGGTCGGTGAGTATCCCGCGATCAACCAGGTCGAACTGCACCCGGACTTCCAGCAGAAGCAGTTGCGCGAGTTCCACGACAAGTTCGGCATCGTCACCGAGGCGTGGAGCCCGCTCGGTCAGGGCGGCGACATCCTCGCCGACGCCACGATCACCGATATCGCCTCGCAGTACGGCAAGACGCCCGCCCAGGTCATCCTTCGCTGGCACCTGCAGCTCGGCAATGTCGTGATCCCCAAGTCGGTGACGCCGGAACGCATCGCCGAGAACCTGGACGTCTTCGACTTCGAGCTCTCCAAGGCTGCGATGGATGCGATCGAAGCCCTCGATTCGGGCAAGCGTCTCGGTCCGGACCCGGCGGAGTTCAACGCCTGATCTCTGCTTCTTCTCACCGAGTGGCCGGGTTATGAACCGGTGGCCGGGATATGACCCGGCCGCTGGTTCACAGCCCGGCCACTCGGCGGTTCGCCTAAGGTTCTGCTTCGTGGGAGAAGTGATTGCGGGCCGCTATGAGCTGATCGACATGATCGGCGAAGGCGGCATGGGGGGAGTGTGGCGCGCGTACGACCTACGCGACGGCACCGTGGTCGCAGCGAAGGTGCTGCGCCAGTCCGACGCCGGTTCGCTACTGCGCTTCATGCGCGAGCAGGGGATGCGCATCCACCACCCCAATGTGGTGACGCCGCTCAGCTGGGCCGGTGTCGACGACCGCGTGCTCATCGCGATGCCGCTGGTCGAAGGTGGATCCGTCTCGGGGCTGGCCCACCGGCACGGCAAGCTGCCCGCACCGTATTCGGCCGAGTTGCTGCGTCAGTTGCTGGATGCGTTGACCGCCGTCCACGAGCAGGGCGTCGTGCACCGCGACATCAAGCCGGCCAACATGCTGCTGTCCGCGACCGGCACCGACAAGCCGCACCTGTGGCTCACCGATTTCGGCGTGGCCGTGTCTGTCGACGCGCCCCGTCTGACCAGCCACAGCATCGTCATGGGTACCCCCGGCTATCTCGCCCCCGAGCAGCTGCGCGGCTACGACCCTGACCCGAGGTCCGACCTGTACGCCGTCGGCATGATGGGCATCCAGTTGCTGACCGGGCACAAGCCGCGGGCACACGTCCGCACCGACGCGCTCGACCTGCCGCCGCGTCCGGACGGTGTGCCGGATGCCTTGTGGGACACAGTGATTCGCCTTGCCGACCCGGACATCGACCGTCGTCCGGCCAGCGCGGCCGAAGCGCGCCGGGCCATCGAGCCGGTGGCGTGGGAGAAGCAGTCGGCGATCGACGTCCGCAGCGACCTGCCACCCATGGGAGAAGCAGCCGGTGATTTCCGACCGACCGACGCCAGCACCGCGCCCCTAGACGGCGATCACACCGTCATGCGGCGTCCGACCGCGGCGATGCCGATGGCCGGCAATGTCGCAGCGCCCGCGCAGTCGACGAATCGTGCACACCGCGCGGTCGATCGCGCCGCACGAGCCAAGAAGCTTCAGCGCGTTGCGGTCCTCGTCGGTGCGCCCCTGGTCGCCGCAGCGGCGCTGGCCGCGATCTGGGTCCCCAAGGACAACGGGCCCACGGACGAGCCGGGCAAAGCCCGCCTCGGCGCCGAGTGCATCTGGTCGGACGTCGGCACGTCCGAACGCGACCAGAACGGCGTGCTGCGCACCTGCTTGGAGCAGGACGGTAAGTACGTCTGGACCGCTACGAGCTGAGGCTCAGGCCTGCCGCCGAGAACGCAGGGCCCACAACACTGCTGTCGCTGCCGCCAACACGGCGAGCGCACTGAGCGCGACCTTCGCCCACGGGAACGGGGCCCCGGTCTGCACCCCCTGGCCGATGCTCATCTCGCCCTTGCCCGGCTGAGCAAGCTTTGCGCCGCCTGTGTTCACGAAGGTCGGCCCCTGCTGGACGTCGCCCACTACAGCGATGTTGAGGTCGGCCGGGATCGGGGGCACGGAGTCGGGCATCGGCTCATCGCTGAATGTGAAGGACGCCGGACGGGTCCACACCGTCACGTAGTACCAGCCCGGCGTGGTTGTCCACTGCAGGCTGGCCTGCGGCACCTCGTTGCCCGCCTCCGACTTCGCAGACCGATTGGCCCACAGCACAGGTGCGGTGTAGGTGCCGATCGTCGCGCCCTTGGAACTGTTGGCCGACATCGAGAGGGAGTCGGAGTACTGGTAGTCCTTCGGGTTCGCGTCCAGAGCGATCCGTTGGGGCGTCCAGATCCTCGTCGAGACCTCGACAGCGATCGGGGAGGCGAAGTTTGTGTCCTTCCCGGGCACGCGCAGGGTGGCCGCCAGGCGCTGTCCCCAGTCGAGGCGGACCTTGTAGAAGGCTTGCGTACCGACGCCGAGTTTGAGTGAGTGCGTGCCGGCAACCAGGGTCGCAGCGTCGCCGAAACCCTTTCCGGGTGCGACCTCGCCCCGGACCTTCCCGTCCGGTGCCTTCAAGGTGGCTGTCTGGGCGACCGTCGCGGGTGACCCGACGCTGCCGGTGCCCTTGGGCTCGTCGGTGAGCAGGATCTCGGCCTTCGTCCTGCCGTTCGCGGGAATGCCGTTGTGCTCGATCGAGATCGACAGCTTGGTCGATTCGCGGCAGGTACCGCCCAGGTAATTGCCACGGGACACGTCCTCGTCGTCGTCCACCCCGACGTTCACGTTGAGGAAGGTGAGCGCGGAGTCCTTGCTCAACGTGCCGGTGTCGGAGGTGCAATCGTCGCCCTTGGCGTCGAGGATCGACACCTTGGTCTTGTGCTCACCGGTTGCCTTGAGCGCCTTGCCCTCGCGTTCGTCGGTGAGCACGCTCGCCAGGAAGGTGCGCATCTGGTTGCGGTTGATCGTGAAGGTGCGCGGGGATCCGTCGTTGGGGAGTTCGGCCTGGTAGAGACCCGCCTTGAGTTCCGGGCCCCCGGTCTTGTCGGTCGCGAGAGTCACCTGCTTGCCGGACGTGCCGTACGACTGCGGTTCGATCGCGGCATGCGCGGGTGCAGTGCCGGTTGCGACGAGGGCGGCACTGGTCAGAACGGCGGCAGCAGACTTCCGGAAACGCACGCGCACAGTATGACCCGCGGACGCCTGTGATCCGTTGACCGGCGCGTGGATCTCACACCAGATGACGTTCGACGAACAGGCGCAACTGCGCGACATTGCGGCACTCGTGCATGGTGATCTCCCGTGCATAGTCATCGGCCGCGGAGTCGCCGGTGCCCCAGGAGGAACTGCGTTCCGGGTTGAGCCACACCGTGGTTCGTGACTTCCGGCCGATCTCCCGCAGGGCGTCGACACCGGGGTCGGCGTAGTTCGTGCGTCCGTCACCGAGCACGAGCACGGTGGTGCGATGGCCGATCGCATCACCGTGTTCGGCCAGGACGTCGGCGAACGCGGTGCCGTAGCTGCTGCTGCGTCCACGCGCCGTGAGAGCCGCCTGGGACAACGCCCACGAGGTGAGCGAGACGCCCGGGGGCGCGTCCTTCACGACGTGCGTGATGTCGGCCGCGCTGCTGACGAAACCGAGCATCTTCACGTGTCGGAACTGGCTCTGCATCGCCTGCATCAGCAGCATGGTGAACCCGCTGAAGCCGCCCACGGACCCCGACATGTCGGCGATCAGCACAATGTCCGGACGGTGCCGGTTGCGTTGCTCGTACACCGGGTCGAGCGGGACGCCGCCGGTCGCCATCGCAGTACGCAGCGTGCGACGGACGTCGATGCCCCCGCGGTGCGCCCGGCGCCTCCTGCTGAGCTTGGCCTCGAGTTTGCGGGCCAGCGGATCGAGCTGGCGTTTCATGGCGTCGAGGTCCTTGCTGGACATCGCGAGGAAGTCGCGCTGGTCGGCCGGCCCGTCGACGCCGTACCGCGCGATGCGTTCCTTCGGTCGGACGGCGGTGTTGCGTCGACGCGCCTCCGACTCCACGCGCTGCCTGAATTCGGCCACCCGTGAACGCAGTTCATCTCGGTCGATGCGGTCGGTGAACCCTCCCGAACCTGACCCCTGCCCTTCGCCCTGTTCGTCCCCGTTGCCGCGACCCAGTTCCTGGGCCGGCGCGATGAGCCTTTGCGGCGCGAGCGCGTCGACCGCCTGGGCCGAGGACCACCCCCGTGATTCGTCGTCGGGGGAGACCCGGCCGAGCAGTTCGAGTGTGGCCGCGGCGATCTCGTCCATCCGTCGTTCGTCGGCGTCGGCGAGTGCCCGGGTCAGTTCCTCGCGCAGGGCGTCGACGTCGGCGTCCGCGAGATCAGTGGTGGGGGCGCCGGGGGCGGACGGGAACCACAGGTCGAAGAGCTGATCGAAGACCGGTCGGCCGTCGGCCGAGCGCACCATCGTCGCGGCGAGCGCCTCCCGCAGGGTGCGGCGGTCGTCCAGGCCGAGCACCTCGATCGCCTGTGCGGCGGTCGTCGTCTCGGTCGAACCCACCTCCAGACCCTGCGTCCGCATCGCCTCGGCGAGGCCGACGAGGTTTCGCGGAAGGCTCACAATTTCAGTGCGGTTCGGGCGGATTCGATGTCGTCCTGGTGTTTCAGCAGCACCCCGAGCGTGGCCTCGACGAACTCTGCGTCCAATTCGTCGGCGCCGAGCGAGAGCAGGGTGCGAGCCCAGTCCACGGTCTCGGAGACGGATGGCGGCTTGCGCAGATTGCCCTCCCGCAGCGCGCGCACCACGCGCACCAGCGAGTCACGAGTGGCCTCGTTGACGCCGGGAGCATGCAGTTCCACGATCCGTTGTTCGAGTTCGGCGCTCGGGTAGTCGATGTGCAGGAACAGGCACCGTCGGCGCAGGGCCTCGGACAGTTCACGCGTCGCGTTGCTCGTCACGACGACCAGAGGGTGGTGGCGGGCAGCGATCGTGCCGAGTTCCGGAATCGTCACCTGGAAGTCCGAGAGCAGCTCCAGCAGCAGGCCTTCCATCTCCTCGTCGGCCTTGTCGAGTTCGTCGACCAGCAGCACGACGGGGGCGTCGCTGCGCACGGCCTTGAGCAGCGGCCGCTCCAGCAGGAACTCCTCACCGAAGACGTCCGTGCGCACGTGCTCCCAATCGGCGTCCTTCTCGGCGGTGATGCGCAGCAACTGCTTGGCGTGGTTCCACTCATACAGCGCACGCGCTTCGTCGACGCCCTCGTAACACTGCAGCCGGACGAGGTCACGACCCGTCGCGGTGGCCATGGCCTTCGCGAGCGCGGTCTTGCCGACGCCCGCGGGCCCCTCGACGAGGATCGGACGGCCGAGCGCAGCGGCGAGATAGACGGTGGTCGCTATCGCGTCCGAGGCCAGGTAGCCGGTGCCGGCCAGACGCTCGCGGGAGTCGTCGACGCTGCTGAAGGTGTCACTCATGCCTCCCATCCTGCTGGGTATCGCGCCCTTGCCGTTGCACTGGTCCGGTCGGCGGCAGCCCTCGGGCAGGTGGGCAGGCGGCGAGGGACCGCTGTTACCTTGACGACACCGCGCAATCGTGACCCACACCACAAGTGAAAGGCCGCACCCGATGTTCGAGCTGTCCAAGGACCACGAGGATTTCCGGCGCCTCGTGCGGGACTTCGCCGAGGCCAAGATCGCGCCGCATGTCGCGCAGTGGGATCGCGAGCACCACTTTCCGTCGGAGTTGGTGCCGCAGATGGGCGAGCTGGGCCTGTTCGGGCTCGTGGTGCCGGAGGAGTTCGGCGGGGCCGGATTGGACGAGGGCGGCTTCACCTACCTCTGTCTGGCGATCGAGGAACTCGGCCGTGTCGACCAGTCGATGGGCATCACGCTGTCGGCGGGAGTCGGCCTGGGAATCAACCCCATCCTGACGTACGGCACGCAGGAACAGAAGCAGCAGTGGCTGCCCGACCTCGTCGCCGGCAGGACGCTCGCCGGCTTCGGCCTGACCGAGCCCGAGGCAGGTTCGGACGCCGGCGCCACCAAGACGCGCGCCTCGTTGGCCGACGGTCAATGGACCGTCAACGGTGCGAAGGCCTTCATCACCAACTCCGGCACCGACCGCACCTCCGTCGTCACCGTCACCGCCAGGACCGGTGAGACCGCGGACGGCAAGGCTGAGATCAGCGCGATCATGATCCCTTCGGGCACAACGGGATTCACCGTCGAGCCGCCGTACGACAAGCTCGGTTGGCACATCTCCGACACTCACGGGCTCACGTTCGAGAACTGCGTGGTGCCGGAAGACAACCTGCTCGGCGAACGCGGTCACGGGTTCAAGCAGTTCCTGAAGACCTTGGACGATGGACGCATCGCCATCTCGGCGCTCGCTGTCGGCCTGGCCCAGGCGTGTCTGGAAGCGGTCACCGAATACTCCAAGACCCGCATCGCGTTCGGCCGTCCGATCGGCGTCAACCAGGGCGTCTCGTTCCAGGTTGCCGATCTCGCCGTGATGGTCGAGGCGTCGCGCCTGCTGACCTACAAGGCCGCCTGGCTGAAGGACGAGATGGAGGCCGGACGCCGCAGCCTCGGTGAGGTCAAGCAGGCCGCGTCCATCGCCAAGCTCTACTCGTCCGAGGCCGCCGTGACGGCGACCCGCATCGCGACGCAGATCTTCGGTGGCAACGGCTTCATGGAGGAGTACCCGGTGGCGCGGTTCTACCGCGACGCGAAGATCCTGGAGATCGGTGAGGGCACCTCCGAGGTGCAGCGCATGCTGATCGCCCGCGGTCTGGGACTGCCGTCGTGACCCACCCCAAGGACGCACGGGTCGAGGATGTCCGCGGTCGGCTGAAGGCGGCGTACGAAGCGTCCGCCGCGCCCTCGGAAGCAGCCCGGGCCAAGCTCGACTTGCAGAACAAACTCTATGTGCGAGAACGCATCTCGCTGCTCTTCGACGAAGGATCGTTCGTCGAGGACGGGCGGTATGCGAACGCGACGGCGACCGGTCTTCCCGCCGATGGTGTGGTGACCGGCCGCGGCACGGTGGACGGGCGTCCGGCGATCGTCATCGCCAACGACCCCACCGTGAAGGCCGGGTCGTGGGGCTCGCGCACCGTGGAGAAGATAGTCCGGGCCACCGAGATGGCGCTGCGCGAGGATCTCCCGGTCTTCTGGCTCGTCGACTCCGCCGGTGCACGCATCACCGACCAGGTCGAGATGTTCCCCGGGCGCCGCGGGGCCGGACGCATCTTCCACAACCAGGTCGCGTTGTCGGGAAAGGTGCCGCAGATCTGCTGCCTGTTCGGCCCGTCGGCCGCCGGTGGCGCGTACATCCCGTCCTTCACCGACCTGATCATCATGGTCGAGGGCAACGCCTCGATGTACCTCGGTTCACCGCGCATGGCCGAAATGGTTGTGGGAGAGAAGGTTTCACTCGAAGACCTGGGCGGCGCACGGATGCACTGCACACAGTCCGGCGTCGGTGACCTGCTCGCACAGGACGACACCGAGGCCATCGAACTAGCGAAGTTGTTCTTCTCCTACCTCCCGCTGAACTGGCACTCCGAGGGGCCGGTGTACCACCCGGAGGAGCCGAGCGAACCGCTCACCGACGACACTGTGCCGGAGGTCGAGAGCCAGCCGTTCGACGTCCACGAGGTGATCGACGGCCTGGTCGACGACGACAGTTTCTTCGAGGTCAAGCCGCTGTTCGCCCCCGAGCTCGTCGTCGGGTTCGGTCGGATGGAGGGCCGCACGGTCGGCATCCTGGCCAACAACTCGGCGGTCAAGGGCGGCGTGCTGTTCACCGACTCCGCCGACAAGGCCGCGCGATTCATCTGGATGTGCGACGCCTACAACATCCCGATCCTGTACCTGGCCGATGTTCCCGGCTTCATGATCGGATCCGAGGTCGAGCGGGGTGGCATCATCCGGCACGGCGCGAAGATGGTGTCCGCAGTGTCGTCGGCGACCGTCCCGCAGTTCTGTGTTGTGATCCGAAAGGCTTACGGCGCAGGGCTGTACGCGATGGGTGGCCCGGGCTTCGGTCCTGACGCCACGCTCGCACTTCCCACCGCGCGCATCGCCGTGATGGGTCCGGAGGCCGCGGTCAACGCCGTCTACGCCAACAAGATCGCTGCGATCGAGGACGAGGCCGAGCGCGAGGCGTTCGTGCGAGCCCGCCGCGAGGAATACCTCGAGGACGTCGACCTCGAACGTCTGGCCGCGGATCTGGTGATCGACGGCGTCGTCGAGGCGTCCTTGCTGCGTACCGAGCTGCTGCACCGGTTGCGGTACGCGGCCGGCCGCGACCGACACTTCAGCACCCGGCGCCGTTCGATCCCACCGGTCTGACCGGCGAAGCACGAAAGCCCCCGCTCGATCGAGCGGGGGCTTCGTACGGATACGTCAGTTCTGCCCCGGGGGCACGACGACCGTCGTGGTGACCGTCACGGTGCTGGCCGGCGGGGGCGGGGGTGATGGCGGCGCCGGTGCGGTGACGGTCTGCGTCGTGGTCACCGTGCTCACCTGAGGCGCAGCGGTCGCCGTCGTGGTGACGGTCGTAGCGGCGGCACTGCTGGTCACTGTGCGCACGGAACCTGGCTGCGTCACGGTGCGGGCCGGCACGGTACGGGTGACGGTGCCACCCGGCTGCACGACCGTCGTGGTCACGGTCGTTGCATTCGGCGCGGCACCCGGCCGGGTGCTCGACGGGGCACTCGTGGAGGTCGGGGCTGATGGTCCGGACGGGCTCACCGTCACCGTCTGAGCCGGCTGGGTCACGGTGGTGGACGCGTCCCCGTCCCCGGCCGCGCTCGCGCGCCCGGCCCACCAGGTGAATCCTGCGAGCAGCAGAGCCAGCACGCCGGCAGCGGCGGCGAGTGCCGGACTGATGCCACCGCCGGCGGAATAGCGTCCGCCGCCCTGCGCGTCGTCGTCCTCGGCGTAGTACTGCTCGCCGGCGTACTCCTGGTCATCACCGGAATCGGAGTCGAAGAAGTCCATGATGCCGGGCCGGTCGTCGTCGACCGGCCCGGTCTTGTCGGGGTCGTGCGGATCAGGCATCGAGGAATCCAAACCATTTCTCGGATGAGAGCGGTGCAGCCCGCTCCTGGTGCGACTCGTTGGACACGCTACGCGACCCGATCGCCCCGCGCAGACCAGTGGCGTCCCCGGGATAGGTTGCCAGCATGTCCTTCACCGACCGGGTCGACGCGATCCAACGCCGCTATCCGGTGTTGGGCTACCCGATCGCGGTCGGTTACAAGTTCTTCGACGATCTCGGCGCCTACCTGGCGGCGTTGCTGACCTACTACGCATTCATCTCCCTGTTCCCCGTGCTGTTGCTCGCCTCGACCGTGCTCAGTTGGATCCTGCGTGGCCGACCGGAGTGGCAGGACACGCTGCTCAACTCGGCATTGGGGGAGTTCCCGGTGATCGGTGACCAACTCAAGGCACCGGCAGCCCTGGACGGCGGAACGGGAGCCGTGGTCATCGGTGTGCTCGGTGCGCTGTACGGAGCACTGGGCGCCGCACAAGCTCTGCAGTACGCGGCGAACACCGTCTGGCAGGTGCCGCGCAACAGCCGTCCCAACCCGTTTGCGGCGCGCGGCCGCTCGTTCATCCTGCTGGTCACGGCCGGCTTCGGATTACTGCTGACCACCGCAGCCTCGATCTTCGTGACGCGGTACATCTCGGGCACACCGGCGACGCTCGCGATCAACCTGCTCAGCGTGCTGATGTCTACCGCAGTGTTCCTCGCCGCCTACCAAATGGCCACCGCCGCTTCGTTGCGTCTGGCTGACCTCTGGGTGGGTGCGGTGGTCACGGCGATCGGGTGGGAGGCGCTGAAGACCTACGGAGCCACCTACGTCAACACCGTCATCAAGCACGCGTCTGCCATCAACAGCATTTTCGCGTTTGTGCTCGGCATGATCGCGTTCATCTATGCGGCTGCCGCACTGATCGTGTTGTCCCTGGAGATCGACGTGGTGCGTCGTAAGCATCTGTACCCGCGGGCGCTGCTCACTCCGTTCACCGATGACGTCGAGCTCACCGAGGGCGACCAGAAGGCCTACGTCGGCCAGGCCAAATCGATGCGCGCCAAGGGTTTCGAGGAGATCGACGTCAGTTTCGAGGTCAAACGCGCGCAGCGCCGACGAGCCGACCAGGAAGAGCAACTGCGGGAGGGCGAGACCCAGGAGATGCCGTCCCGGGTGTTCACCCAGCGGGACGATCGGAACTTGGACGGGTGACTAGCTTCACTCTGTGACCGCGTGAGGTTCTCCCGCGAAGGGTGGAACCTCACACAGATTCTGTTGGTGCAGCGCGCAGTTCGTGCCAGGAGATGCCGATCTCCTGCAGCAGTTCGCGTAGAGCGGGCAGGCTGACTCCGACGACGTTGTGGTAGTCGCCCTCGATGCTGGTGACGAACGGACCGCCGAGTCCGTCGACGGTGAATGCGCCTGCCACGTACAGAGGTTCGCCGGTGGCGACGTACGCCTCGATCTCCTCGTCGTCGATGTCGGCGAAGTGCACGACAGTGCTCGCGGTGACACCGAAGGTGGCACCCGTGCCGTCGTCCCGGTTGTCGATCAGCCAGTGGCCCGAGTGCAGGATGCCCGACTTGCCGCGCATCCGCTGCCAGCGGGCGATCGCATCGCTCGAGTCGGACGGCTTACCGTGGGCCGCCCCCTCGAACTCCAGGACGCTGTCGCAGCCGAGCACGAGCGCGTCGTCCGCTTCGTCCCGACCGGCAACGTCCTCGCATTTGGCACGCGCGAGGATTAACGCGACACCGGCGGGTTCGAGTGCGCCGTACCGATTCTCGGCCTCGGCGGTCGCCGCCGGCTCGTCGACGTCGGAGACGATGACTTCCGGTCGGACACCTGCGGAACGCAGGGTAGCCAGGCGGGCAGGGGAGGCAGAAGCAAGGACGAATCGCACCCGCTCACCGTACTGTCCGGGCCTTGATCGTGAGCACCACCGGTGGAGCCGAACGCCCGTCGCCGCTGGTTGAGCCGAACGCCCGAGGGACGAGGGCGTACGCGCCGAAACCAAGGCAACCACCCACGGCCACCCAGCCACCCCCGTTCTCCACGACCGATCGCCGCTGGTTGAGCCGAACGCCCGAGGGACGAGGGCGTACGCGCCGAAACCAAGGCAACCATCCACGACCGCTCAACCACGCGTTCTCCACAACCCGCGAGTAACCAATTCGGTTGTCCACAAACGACATTCATCGGTCACACCACTCCAACTCGGTTCGAACAGGTGTACGATGAAAGCATGTCGAACACCACGACGAAACCCCTCGGACAGGACACGATCACCCCGCGTGACCTGCTCGAAGCAGTGATGCTCGAAGACGGTGTCGACGCAGCCATCGAACTGGCATCGCACCCCGAACTGGTACCAGGCGCGAACCCCGCCACCATCCAACTGCTCATCGCCCAACTGCTGGCACACAACGTGTTCGAACGCCTCAACAGCGACGACCCGTTCACCGTGGACGCAGCCGGCGACAAGTTCTTCACGCAGGACGACCTCACCGGTCTGAGCGGGATCGAGCACGCGGATCAGAACTCGGATGAGGATCACTGGGTGACACAGACCCGGCAGTTCGAGGAATCGATCCGGGTGGCGCACTCGGTGATGAACACCGCCGGTGCCGTCCGGGCGATCTCGATCAGTCAATACGCCCGCTGGGACGCGCACGACGTGACCTGCACACGGTTTGCTCAGCATGAGCCGGGGCATGTGGGTGAATTCGCCGCTGACGGTGTCGCCGCCGAACTGCGCCTGTCCTCGATCGCCGCGTCGCAGTTGGTGCGCACATCGGTGTGGGCAGCCACCAAAACACCCGCCCTGCTCACGCAGGTGGCTTCGGGTGTGGCGAACCTGGACACCGTGACCGCGGTCGCGACCGAACTGCAGGACGCCCGCCCCGACACCTGCGAACTCATCGAAGACAAGATCCAGGCACGCAAGATCCACTGCCGGGGTGCGGCGTCCGCACGCCGCTCCACCCGCACCCTCGTCACCAGGTTCGAGGCAGCAGCCGCCCGCAACACCCACAAGCGCACCAAAGCGCAGCAGACCGGGGTGTGGTTCGACCCCCACCCCACCCCCGGGTTGGCGTCCTTCACCGCGGTCCTGCCCGATGCGCAGGTCGCGGAGATCTGTGACCTGGTCGAGAAACGCGCCTACGATCTCAAACGATCCGACACCAGTGAAGACGCTGCCGACAAACTCCTGGGTGAGTACCGGGCCGACGCGTTGTACGAGATCGTCACCCGCAACCTGAACTACACCCTCGACATTCAGGTCCTTACTCCCACCACATGCCAGGGCTGCAGCAACAACTCTGCGGACGCCAACAGGAACGGCGATTCCGGTCGTGACCGCAGCAACGAGGACAGTGGCGATGACGGCGACGACGGCCGCTTAGGCTGCAACCCAGGCGGCAACCCAGGCGGTGGCGGGAACGGTCCCGGCGGTGACACACCCGGTCCCAGCAAGGGGAGGTCATCCAAAAAGACCGTGACCCGCGGTGAAGCACTCGGCCTCTTCACCAGCAAACGCAACGCCAAGAACAGCGACACGAACCGCGACAGCGGTGCGTTGGGGATCCATCACCGCGCGGGCGCACTGTCCGGGTACGGGATCGAAGCACTCATCCAGAACGCCACCACGATCACCACCACCGGGGTCGAATTCAACCCACTCACCGGTGAACTCATCCACCAGGACACCTCACAGGCGTACCGGCCACCCGAGACGATGCGCCGCAGGATCCAAGCCCGTGATCAACACTGCCGAGCACCCGGGTGTGCCCGGCACGCGGTGTTCACCGACACCGACCACGTCACCGCCTACCAACGCGGTGGACCCACCACCGACACCAACCTGCAATGCCTGTGCCGACACCACCACAAAATGAAACAGCGCGGCTGGCAGGTGGTCATGAACACCGCCGGCGTGTGCACCTGGACCTCACCCACCGGCCGCACCTACACCACCGAACCCGGACTCCTACAGACCTACCGGGACACCGAAGGCCTCTGACGGACCGACGTCGTGTCCACCATCGACCTGCGGTCAGCGATAGCCCGCGGCCTCACGTGTCAGTCACGTCGAGCAACATAGAACGGCACCCGGTGCGCCCACCAGGTGGCCGGGTCCACGTGGATGCTCGAGGTGTCCCGCCGGCGGAGCGCAGTCAGCCGAGGAGGTGATGCGTGTAGCACCACCGCCACGCCTCGCCCGGCTCGAAGGACCTCATCACCGGGTGGCCGGTGCGTTCGAAGTGCGCGCTCGCGTGCTTGCCGACGGACGAGTCGCAGCAGCCCACGTTCCCGCAGGTCAGGCACAGCCGCAACGAGACCGGATGGAGCCCGTCCCGCATGCACTCCGGGCAACTGTCGTGGGAGAGCGGTTCGACGGTGTCCGGCGCCTCGCGCAGTTCCTCGCACCCGAACTGTCGCTCCTGCGGCGTCAACAGCGTGTCGTCGCCGACCCGCTCGTCGCGGTCGCTGTTCTGGGCGATCATCGACTCCTCGACGTCGATGCCGGCCATGATCTCGACCAGCACCTCGTGGTCGATGACGCCCTTGTCGCGCAGCTGCAGCAGCTTCTCCCGTTCGGCATCGAGCATCGATTCACGCAGCCGGCGATAGGTCGTCGAGGGGTTCTCGACGTCGGGATCGTTGCGGCCCAGTCGTTCCCATGCTGGGTTGACTCGTCGCTTCGCCTGGTCCCGGAGTGCTTCGACGGTCGGCTCGGGGACATTGGGAGACTTCGCGATCTCTTCGTTCAGTCGTCGCTCCCCGGCGTTGACGGCCATCTGCAACATCTGC
Organism: Yimella radicis; assembly: GCF_054778255.1. NCBI lineage: Bacteria > Bacillati > Actinomycetota > Actinomycetes > Micrococcales > Dermacoccaceae > Yimella > Yimella radicis. Next base: position 145,006 of record NZ_BAAGZR010000007.1, on the reverse strand, counting down.
GCGTACTGCAGCGCCGTCTCGCGCGGGTCGGGTCCGTGCAGGTCAAGCTTGCGGGCGACCGCGCCGAGGGTGAAGCCCTGCAGGATGAGGGTGCCGAGCGTTACGACCAGCGCGGTGAAGACGAGCACGCCGCGTTCGGGTGCGTCCTCTGGAAGCAGTGACGCGGCTGCGAGTGTGACCACTCCGCGCATGCCGGCCCAGGACGCAACCGCACTTTCGCGCATGGAGAGACCGCCGTCGGTACCTCTGACACGACGCACCCAGGCCCATGCCAGCAGCCACACCGGTCGCACCACCACGACCGTCGCCAGCACCGCCGTCGCAACGAGCACGCTGCGTCCCAGACCGAGCGGCGAGGCCTGCATCTCCTGCAGGATCGTGCGCGCCTGCAGGCCGATCAGCAGGAAGACGAGGTTTTCCAGGATGAACTGGATCGTGCCCCAGTTCATCCGCTGCGCCACGCGGGCGGACGGTGTCTGGTCGACCGGAGAGGTGTGCGCCAACATCACGCCGCACACCACCACGGCGACGACACCGGAGGAGTGGACGAGTTCGGCCGGGATGTACGCGATCCACGGCGTCATGACCGAGACCGCGACGTTGGTGGTCGTGTCGCGCAGGTGGCGGCGCACCAGTTGGATCAGCCGATAGGCGAGGAGTCCGATGAGGATGCCGCCCAGCGAGGAACGCAGGAACGAGACGAGGACGTCGACTCCCGTCACTTCTTGGGTGGACGCCTCGATGGACAGGCTGACGATGACGAGCGCGGTGGCGTCGTTGAAGAGTGACTCGCCCTCGAGGATGGAGACGATGCGGCGGGGGAGTCCGATACGTCGGGCGATCGCTGTGGCCGCGACCGCGTCCGGCGGTGCGACCACACCGCCGAGCGCGAGCGCGAGTGCGAACGGCAGTGCCGCGAGGAGGCCCCAGGCGACCGCCGCAACGGCGAACGCCGTTGCTAGCACGAGGAATACGGACAGCCCGATGATCGAGCCGCGCTCGCGTCCGAGGTCGATGAGGGACGTGTTGATCGCCGCGGCATAGAGCAACGGCGGGAGGAATCCGAGCAGGACGACGTGCGGTTCGACATGTACGTCGGGCATCCACGGCACGAACGAGGCAACCGCGCCGATCGCGGTGAGGATCAGCGGAGCCGACAGGCCGAACCGTCGACAGACCGCCGTGACCGCGACGACCACGGCGAGCAGGGCAAGAGTGATCTGGGCGAATTCCACCGCGTCAGTATGACCCCGCGAACGCTCATCCTGTAGCGCGCTCTGCTGTCGCTCCCGTCATACCGAAACGCGCTGTGCATGAAGAAGATCAGGCGAGAACGGCCTCACGCAAGGTGTCGAGGCCGACGCTGCCGATGTCGAGGGCGCGGCGGTGGAAGGTCTTGAGATCGAAGTCGTCACCTTCGCGGCGGGCGACCTCGGCGCGCAATTCCATCCACAGGCGCTCGCCGATCTTGTACGACGGGGCCTGCCCCGGCCAGCCCAGGTATCGGTCGAGTTCGAAGCGCAGGAAGCCCTCGTTCATGTCGCAGTGCGCGTTGAGGAAGGTCCACGCCTTGTCGTAGGTCCATTCGCCGCCGCCCACTTCCTCGGGTGCCTCGAAACCGCAGTGGAACCCGATGTCGAGCACGACGCGGGCCGCACGCAGTGACTGACCGTCGAGCATGCCCATGCGGTTGCCCGGGTCGTCCATGTAGCCGAGTTCGTCCATCAGCCGCTCGGCGTAGAGCGCCCAACCTTCACCGTGGCCGGAGGTCCACGCATCCATGCGGCGCCACTTGTTGAGCAGTTCGCTGCGGAACATCGTCTGCGCGACCTGGAGGTGGTGCCCCGGGACCCCCTCGTGATAGACGGTGGTGAGCTCGCGCCAGGTGCCGAACTCGGTCACGCCTTTCGGCACAGACCACCACATGCGCCCCGGACGGCTGAAGTCGTCGGACGGGCCGGTGTAGTAGATGCCGCCGGACTGGGTCGGGGCGATCATGCACTCGATGGTGTGGACGGGTTCGGGCACGTCGAAGTGCACTCCGGCGAGTTCGGTGATCGCCTCGTCAGCCTTCTCCTGCATCCATTTCTGCAGCGCGTCCGTGCCGTGCAACTGGTACTTCGGGTCGGCGTCGAGGGCAGCTGTGGCCTCCTTGACAGTGGCTCCGGGCTGGATGCGCTCGGCAACCGCGGCCATCTCGGCGGTGATCCGCGCGAGTTCCTCCTGCCCCCAGGCGTACGTCTCTTCCAAGTCGACGGCGGCACCGAGGAACTGGCGGCTGTACAGCGGGTACTTGTCGCGTCCGCAGCCGTCGGCCTCCGGCGCCTTCGGGAGGATCTCCTCACGCAGGCGACGTCCTGCGTCTGCGTAAGCCGTTGCGGCAGAACGAATCTGGTCGGCGATCTGCGGGTGCTGCTGCGCGAACGTCGTGAAATAGCCGTCGTCCGCGGTGTGGTCCTCGGTCTGCTTGATGCAGGCTTCGACCTGGCGCTTGGCGGCGACATCACCACGGGACGCGGCCTCGGCCAGCGACTCGAACCACTGGTCGAGCGCCCTCGGCAGCGTCTGCATCCGGCGTCCGATGGTCTCGATCTGCTCGTCGGTGTCGGTCGGCATCAGGTCGAAGATGTCGCGCATCTCCTGCAGCGGCGACGCGATCACGTTGAGGGACGCGAGCGGGATGCCGGCCTCGAACGCCTCGACCTCGAGCTCGAGGCGCTCGCGCATCGCGCTGAGCGTCACCCGGTCGACGTCGTCCACCGGTTGCGCTGCATCCAACTTCGTGAGCGTCTGCCGAGCGAGGTCGGCCTTCGCCCGGTGGCCGGGGGGCGAGAAGTCGTCCATCTCGTGGTCGTGCCCGGGCACGCCGAGGTAGGTGGCGGTCAGTGGGCTGAGGGCGACGGTCGCGTCATGGTGGTCGTCGGCGATCCGGTCGATGGCGGTGTATTCGCGGTTCGAAGTCACGCGCTCGAACCTATCCCGTCACCCGTCGGGTCGACACCGCATTTGTGACGGCGCGGAAGGCAGGTGCCGGGGCAGGCCGGGGACGGGTGCCTAGACTCGGCGGGTGAAACGAGTCGCCGCACCGGGCCTGCTCCTGGCCCTTCTGCTGGCGACCTTCGTAATCCGTGCGCCGGTCACCAGCGTCCCGCCGGCGCTCTCCCTCATCCGTGACGACCTGCACCTGAGCGCCGTCGCTGCCGGATTGGTGACGACGCTCCCGCTCATCTGCTTCGGTGTCTTCGCCTGTCTCACACCGCCGCTCGCGGCACGCGTCGGAGTCGAGCGAACACTCGGGGTCGCGGTCGCCGCCATCGTCGTCGGCATCGCCGTCCGTCTCGTCGTCACCCCGCCCACCTTCTTCACCGGCACGCTCCTGATCGGACTGGGTATCGCCATCGCCAATGTGGTGATTCCTGCGATCGCCCGGCTTCGGTTCCCGGCGCATCTCGCGTACGTGATGGGCCTGTACACCGTGGCCCTCCAGGTCAGTGGAGCGAGCGGGGGGTTCCTGACCCGGCCGCTCATCGACGGTCTCGGCTGGCAGTGGCCGTTCGTCATCGGCCTCTGGCTGGTGCCGGCGCTCGCGGTGTTGGCCTGGTGGACGCTCGCGGCTCGACGCAACCGCAGTGACGTGGCTGCGTCCGCGCCGCCCGTGACCCGTATCCGCGCGGTCGCGGCCCGTCCCGGCACCTGGCTCATCGTCCTGGTGATGGGTCTGCAGTCGATGGCCTTCTTCACGCTCGTCAACTGGCTGCCGACGATGCTCACCGATCAGGGATGGTCACCGTCGTCCGCGGGAATCGCGTTGGGGTTGTTCAGTCTGCTCGGCTTCCCCGGCTCACTGTTGGGCACCCGGGTACTGGGTTCGAATCGGCGGATCACCTGGATCGCTGCGATCACCGCCACGTACGTCGCGGGACTCGTCCTGCTGGTGCTGGGCTCGGTGCCTGCAGCGTTCGGCGTGCTGCTGTGTGGCCTGTGCCAGGGGCTGCCGCTCGCCATTGCCCTCTCCGCGATCGCGCACCAGCACGACCCGTCCGATGTGCCCGCCGTCTCGGCGGTCGGTCAAGGTGCCGGTTACCTGCTCGCGTCCGTCGGCCCGGTGGCCGTCGGCGCGCTCTACGGTGCGTCTGCCGACTTCGTCCTCGCGGTCACGGTGCTGGCCGTGATGATGGGGATCTGGGCACTCGCCACGGTCGCCGTCGGACGCGGCCAGGATGCGGCGACGGCCTGAGCCCGGTCGCGGGCGTCGTCCAAGAACGGATCAGGCGGACGCGGTCGCGGCCGGTCGCTCCTCATGCGCCGGGATGGTCTGCTCCTTGCGGTACGCACGCCAGCTGTAGCTGACCGCTGCGGCCCACAACGCGTACAAGGCTGCGTACACCACGTAGCGAGTTGTGTCGGATGCGTCGAGCCAGTCGCTCTTGAGCAGGGTGCGGGCGTTGGTGACCAGGATCAGTCCACCGACCGCCGAGCCGAGGATGCGCGGTGGTACGTGTCGCACCAGCCATGCGGCGATCGGTGCGGCGATGAGTCCGCCGATCAGCAGAGCGGCGACCCAGCCGAAGTTCACGCCCTGCGAACCGAGGGCGACAAGGAATCCGATGCTCGCGGCCACCGAGACGAGGAACTCGCTGGTGTCGATCGAACCGATCACCTTGCGCGGCTCCAGCCGACCGCTCGCCAGCAGGGCCGGCGTGCCGACCGGCCCCCAACCACCGCCGCCGGTTGCGTCGACGAATCCTGCGAAGAGCCCCAGCGGAGAAAGGAAGCGCTTGCGCAGCGGTTGACCGAGCCTGTCGGTGCGCAGCCCGCGCACGGTGAAGCGCGCGAGCACGTACAGCCCCAGCGCGAACAGGATCAGAGCCATGACCGGCTTGGCCGTGTCGGTCGACAGGTTCGCCAGGAAGGTCGCTCCGGCGAACGCGCCCAGCGCACCGGGGAGTCCGACCTTGAACACGACGGGCCAGTCGACGTTCCCGAACCTCCAGTGGGCCGTCCCCGAAGCAAGCGTCGTGCCGATCTCCGCCAGGTGCACCGTGGCTGATGCGGCGGCGGGATTGGTGCCGATCGCCAGGAGCAGCGTCGTGGAGGTGACGCCGTAGGCCATACCCAGGCTTCCGTCCACGAGTTGGGCTCCCAGTCCGACAAGGGCGAGCAGGACGAGCTTGCGCATGCCAGCCTCCATTCATAACGTAGTGTTTGGAAAAACAAAACGAAAGCTAATGGTGATGAGCGCGGAGACACCAGGCCTGTCCGGATGATGACATTGAGGTGGGATCGGGCATGCAGAACGCCCGGCCATGAAGGCCGGGCGTTCGGTCTGAATTTCGTTGTGCGGCACGGGCGCCGATTCTCAGCGTGGCAACCGCTCCACGAACCTCGCGGCCGGAAGACCGCTGGTGCGCCAGCCGACGCGGGCGCGTCCGGCCCACTCCGATCGAGGCAACGACGAATCGCCTCCACCGCCACCGGTGGCGGACAGCACGGCGACGACCGCTGCCATCTCCTCGGGCGTGACTGCGGACGTCTCGAATCGGATCGTGGCCTGCGGCGCGCTCTGCTCCTGGCTCACAGCGGGATGTTTCCGTGCTTCTTGGGTGGCAGGCTCTCCCGCTTGGTCTTCAGTGCGCGCAGGGCACGGATCACCTGGGTGCGCGTCTCGGACGGCGCAATCACCGCGTCGACGTAACCGCGCTCGGCCGCGATGTACGGGTTGGCGAGGGTGTCCTCGTACTCCTGGATCAGTTCCTGGCGGCGCTTGTCGACGGCGGCCGGATCGTTGTCGGTCTCGGCGGCGACGGCGGCGATGTCCTTGCGGTACAGGATGTTTGCCGCACCTTGAGCGCCCATGACCGCGATCTGCGCGGTCGGCCAGGCGAGATTGATGTCGGCGCCGAGGTGCTTGGAACCCATCACGTCGTACGCGCCGCCGTAGGCCTTGCGGGTGATCACGGTGACCAACGGAACGGTCGCCTCGGCGTACGCGTACAGCAGCTTCGCACCGCGCCGGATGATGCCGCCCCATTCCTGGTCGGTGCCGGGCAAAAAGCCGGGCACGTCGACGAAGGTGAGAATCGGGATGTTGAACGCGTCGCAAGTACGCACGAAACGCGCTGCCTTCTCCGATGCGTTGATGTCGAGCGTTCCCGCCAACTGCATCGGCTGGTTCGCCACGACGCCGACGCTCTGCCCGTCGACGCGTCCGAAACCGGTGATGATATTGGGTGCGAACAACTCCTGCACCTGCATGAATTCGCCGTCGTCACAGACGTGTTCGATGACCGTCACCATGTCGTACGGCATGTTCGGCGAATCGGGGATGATGGTGTCGAGTTCGAAGTCGGCATCGGTGATCACGAGTTCGGCCTCGTCGACCGCGGCGAACACGTCGCCGGGATCGAGGTTGTTCGGCGGCAGGTAGCTCAGCAGTGACCGCACGTACTCGATCGCGTCGTCCTCGTCGCTGCCCATGTAGTGGGCCACACCGCTGCGGCTGTTGTGGGTGCGTGCACCGCCGAGTTCCTCGAAGCCGACGTCCTCACCGGTGACGGTCTTGATGACGTCGGGGCCGGTGATGAACATGTGCGAGGTCTGGTCGACCATCACCGTGAAGTCGGTGATCGCGGGGGAGTAGACGGCACCTCCCGCGCACGGGCCCATGATCAGTGAGATCTGAGGGATGACGCCGGACGCGTGGACGTTGCGGCGGAAGATCTCGGCGTACAGACCGAGCGCGACCACGCCCTCCTGAATGCGCGCGCCACCGGAGTCGTTGATGCCGACGACCGGGCAGCCGATCTTCATCGCGAGATCCATGACCTTCACGATCTTCTCGCCGAAGACCTCGCCCAACGATCCGCCGAACACGGTGAAGTCCTGTGAGAAGACGCACACCGTGCGTCCGTCGACGGTGCCGTAGCCGCTGACGACCCCGTCGCCGTACGGGCGCTTCTTCTGCTGACCGAAAGCAGTGGAGCGGTGCCGTGCGAGTGCGTCGAGCTCGATGAACGAACCCGGGTCGAGCAACTGCTCGATCCGTTCACGAGCGGTCTTCTTGCCCTTGGCGTGCTGTTTCTCGACCGCCTTGGCGCTGCCGGCGTTCACGGCTTCATCGATGCGCAGGTGCAGGTCGGCGAGCCGTCCCGCGGTCGTGTGAATGTCGATCGCCGGCGACTGCTTACCGGCGTCGTCGGCTCCGGAAGTGTGACCTGCCTTACCCGTCATGGGATCAGACAATAGCCTTGTGCGCATGGCACCCGTCCTGGAGTCCGAGCGGCTTCGCCGAGACGTGCCCTCCCCTCCGTGGAATGACGTCGAGGTGCTCGGGTCGGTCGACTCCACCAATGCCGTCCTCGGCGCCGACCCTCGTCCGTGGCGGGTGGTGGTCGCCGATCATCAGAGCGCCGGCCGCGGCCGGCTCGATCGTCAATGGCACGCTCCGCACGGTTCGAGCATCGCGCTGTCGGCAACTCTTCCGCTGCCGGACGATCCCCGCCGCTGGGGCTGGGTGCCACTCCTGGTCGGGCTCTGCGTCCGCACCGCGCTGAGCCGGCTGACCCACTTGGACGTCGGACTCAAGTGGCCCAACGACATTCTGGTGTGCACCGAGTCCGGTACCTGGCGCAAGCTCGGTGGAATCCTGTGCGAGGCAACGGGTGGCGAACATCCCCGTGTCATCGTCGGCATCGGTCTGAACGTCTGGCAGAACGAGAGCGAACTGCCGTCGGACGCGGCAACCTCGCTGTCGATCAACGGCGTCTATCTGGATCGCGAGCCCATCATCGTCGCCATCCTCGACGAGCTTGCTGAGGCCCAGAAAGTTTGGGGCACAAGCAATCTGGACGACGACTACCGGGCGGCGTGCGTCACGGTGGGGCAGCACGTGAAGGTCAGTACCGCCCACGCCGCGGACGCCGAGGGTGTCGCCGTCGACATCGACGAGTCCGGCCGGTTGGTGCTCGAACAGTCCGACGGCGCCCGCACACCGCACGCGGTCGGCGACGTGGTGCACGTTCGTCCGGCGATGCCACCCGCCAGTGATCCGCGCCCCGTCGACCGAGCCCGGTTCGTCGACCGGATCGAGGAACAACTGCTGCACAGCCCCCGCACCCTGCGCCGCGCCGACGTCAGTGAACTGGCCGGCGTCGACTCCGACTTCCCCCGGCGCCTGTGGCGTGCACTCGGATTCGCCAACGCACGTGACGAGGACGTGGTGTTCAACGAGCGCGATGTCGAGGCCGTCCGTCGCATGGTCGAGATGGTCGGCCAGGGGCTGATCAACGAGCAGACCGCCATCGGTATCGCCCGCGCCGTCGGTCGCAGCACCGACCGGATGGCGATGTGGACCCTGCAACTGATCAGCGACATGATGCTGGCCGACGAAGGATTCGAGGTCGACACCGAACGCGCCGCCGACGTGGCCGAACGCATGGTCGCAGTCGCTGACCACCTTGTCCCGCTGGTCGAGCACGTCACCCGGCGCAATGTCGCCAACTCGATCGCGCGCATGGTCGCCGACGCCGAACCCGAGTCGCACGTCGGAGTCGTCCGCACCGTCGGATTCGCCGATCTGGTCGACTTCACCAAACGCGTCCGGTCGATGAGCGAACGCGACCTCGCGCTGCTGGTGATCCGCTTCGAGACGCTTGCCTCCGATGTGGTCGCGCAGGCCGGCGGAGCCGTGGTGAAGACCGTCGGTGACGAGGTGCTCTTCACGCACCGGACCATCTCGGGGGGAGTGCAGATCGCTTTGGACCTGCTGGCGGCGGTGGAAGCCGACCCACTGCTGCGCAAGATCCGGATCGGCGTCGCAACCGGCCGGGTGCTTGCTCGGCAGGGCGACATCTATGGCAACACGGTCAACCGGGCGAGCCGGCTCACGGCGCTCGCCGCGTCCGGCGAGGTGCTGGTCGACGAGGACGTCGCCGAAGCGATGCGCAAGATCGACGGTGTCGACGTGTTCGCCGCCGGCCCCACCCAACTCGCCGGCGTCGGCGAGGTGAACGTGTCAGCCGTGAGCCGCACCGGCAGCCATACCCACATCCACGAGGAGTTCAACCGATGATCACCGTCCGACGCCACGCCGACGGTCACATCGCCGAGCTGGTGCTCGATCGACCCGAGGCGATGAACGCCGTCTCCACGCAGATGGCCCGCGCGTTGGCGGACGCCACCGGCGAACTCGCTGCGGACCCCAGCGTCCGGGCCGTCGTCGTGAGCAGCTCCCACCCGAAGGCCTTCTGCGTCGGCGCCGACCTGAAAGAGCGCGACAGGTTCAGCGACGCCGACCTCATCGCTCAGCGTCCGATCGCTCGTGCGGCCTACACCGGAGTGCTCGACCTACCGGTGCCGACGATCGCGGCGGTCGACGGATTCGCGCTCGGCGGTGGCGCCGAGATCGCGCTCGCCTGCGACGTGATCATCGCCGGAGAATCCGCCACCCTGGGTCTGCCGGAGGTCTCGGTCGGAGTCATCCCCGGTGGCGGCGGCACCCAACTGCTCGTGCGTCGGATCGGCTGGGGCAAGGCGGCCAAGGTCATCTTCAGCGCCCGTAAGTTCACCGCGCAGGAGGCGCACGAGTTGGGCTTCGTCGAAGAACTCGCACCCGCCGGCGGAGCGCGGGACCGAGCCCTCGAGCTCGCCGAGACGCTCGCGCAGAACTCGCCCGTGGGCCTTCGTAACGCCAAGAAGGCGATGCGACTCGGCTCGGGCACCGACCTGCACGCCGGTCTGGAGATCGAGGACGCTTGCTGGCGCGCCACCGCGTTCTCACCCGACCGCGCCGAGGGTGTCCGGGCCTTCGCCGAGAAGCGTGCTCCGCGGTGGCCGGGGCCGTGACGGCTACGATTCCCGCCATGACCCGAGTCCTGCTGGCCGAAGACGATGCTGCGATCTCCGAGCCGCTCGCGCGCGCACTGCGCCGCGAGGGATATGAGGTCGACATCCGCCAGGACGGCAAGGACGCGCTCGAGGGCGGCCGCGACAACCCCGACCTGCTGATCCTCGACCTCGGCCTGCCGACGATGGACGGCTTGGAGGTCTGCCGCACGCTGCGTGCCGAGGGCTACCCCGTGCCGGTGCTGATCCTCACCGCACGTGCCGACGAGGTCGACACCGTCGTCGGACTCGACGCGGGGGCCGACGACTACGTCACCAAGCCGTTCCGGCTCGCCGAGCTGCTGGCTCGCGCCCGAGCGTTGCTGCGTCGTTCGCCGCAGGACATGATCTCCGCCCCGCTGGTACGGATGGACGCCGAAGCCCGGCGCGCATTCTGCGGATCCGACGAACTCCAGCTCACCGCAAAGGAATTCGACCTGCTCCGCGTGCTCGTCCGAGAGCAGGGAAAGGTCGTCTCACGCGAACAGCTGATGCGCGAGGTCTGGGAGACCGCCTGGCTCGGCTCGACGAAGACCCTCGACATGCACGTGTCCGTCCTTCGTCGCAAGCTCGGGGACGATGCGTCCGACCCGCGGTTCATCACCACCATCCGGGGTGTGGGCTTCCGATTCGAGGCACCGGACGAGAGCTGACCGGCGGTGCAGCACAAACTCGTCCGCCAGGCCACGGCCTCCGTCGTCGTCGCCCTGCTGATCGTCGTCCTGCCGTCGATGATCTTCGCGGTCGGCTGGTGGCGGCGCCTGGGGATCGTCGTCCTGTGCATCCTCGCCGGGGTCGTCGGCTATGTGTTCGCACGACGCACCGCCCGTTCGGTCTCCGAACCGGTGCAACAACTCGCCGCACAAGCCGAACTGTTCGGTGACGGGTCTGCCGTCTTCACGCCGCTGCGCACGGACATTGACGAGGTCAACCGCATCTCGCATGTCTTCGAACGACGCACCAGTGAGCTCACCCGATCGCTCGCGGCGGAGCGAGAGTTCGCCTCCGACGCCAGCCACCAGTTGCGTACCCCGTTGACCGCACTGCTGATGCGGTTGGAGGAGATCTCGATGGCGGACGACCTGCCCGCCGCTCACGAGGAGGCGAAGGTCGGCATCTCCCAGGTCGAGCGGCTCAACGGCGTGGTCGACCAACTGTTGCAGAGGGCCCGCAGCACGCCGACGGCGTCCATGCCGGCGACATCGCTCGACTCGGTGATCGCGGCCTTGCAGCGAGAGTTCCAACCGGCCTTCGCCGACGCCCGTCGCTCGGTGCTGGTCAGCGGGGAGCGCGGTTTGTGGGTGATGGTGACGCGCAGTGCGCTGTCGCAGATCTTGTCGACGCTGTTCGAGAACGCCTTGCAGCACGGGTCGGGCACCGTCGAGGTCAGAGCACGCCGCAGCGGCCCGTCCGTGGTGGTCGAGGTGAGCGACCGCGGGGCGGGAGTCGACCCGGCAATCGCACCGAAAGTGTTCGACCGTCAGGTGTCGACCGGCGGCACCGGACTCGGACTGGGACTGGCCCGGGACCTCGCTGACGCGGCCGGCGGACGACTTGAGCTACGCAGTGCCCGACCGGCGATCTTCGCGTTGTTCTTGTCGGCAGGCGAGGCGCCGCAACGGACGATCGGGCTCGGCGACTGAGATCTGTGGTCGGGCGTCAGTCGACGTGAGCGGGTGTGTGCTGGTCGACCAACGCCAGGTCGTTCTCCTCGTCCTCCAACTCGGCGGAGAAGATGAAGCGCCGATAGGTCCAGAACCGGAACAGGGTGCCGAGACCGATGCCGATGAACGCATTGACGTTCAGCCAGACCGGGCCGTCGAGACCGAGCGTGTAGTGCGTGAACGCAACCCACAGCGCAGAGACGCCCAGGGCGATCCCGTTCACCAGGAAGAACAGTGCGACCTCGTGGTGCACCGGACGGTTGCGCCGGTGACGGAAGGTCCAGAAACGGTTACCGATCCAGGCGACACCGGTCGCGACCGCGCCGCTGATGATCTTGGCGGTGGTGATCTTCGAATCCATTGCGCCGTTCACCAACAGATTGAACAGACCCATGTCGACCACGAAACTGACGGCTCCGACGATCCCGAACTTCGCGACCTCGTGCCAGAGACGCTGGACGAGAGTCGGCTGGGGGGTCTGCTGCACAAGGAGAGGGTAGTCGGTGATCATCGGTTCCTCGTTATCGTGTGCGCTGTGAATTCACAGGGAAGCTCAGACGGAACTCCACAACGCGCTCCGGGAGGTTTCCCGGTCGTCGGAATCATCGGTGGCGGGCAGTTGGCTCGGATGTGTGCCCCGTACGCGGTGAACCTGGGGGTCACCCTCACGGTGCTGTCCGAGTCCTGCGACGACTCGGCGGCGCTCGTCGTTCCGTCCTCGCCGGTCGGTGCACACACCGACCTGGACGCCGTCCGTGCCTTCGCGGACCAGTGCGACGTGGTGACCTTCGACCACGAGCACGTGCCGCAGCACATCCTGCGGGCGCTCGTGGACGACGGGGTGCAGGTGCACCCCGGCCCGGAGGCTCTGGCGAACGCGCAGGACAAACTCGTCATGCGGGCGCGGCTCACCCAACTCGGCATCCCCTGTCCGCCGTGGGCAGCGGTCGACTCGATCGACCAGGTGGAGCAGTTCGCGACCGAGCACGGCTGGCCGGTCGTGTTGAAGACGCCGCGCGGCGGGTACGACGGCAAGGGAGTGTTGTTGGCCAAAAGCGTTGCGGAAGCGTCCGATTGGGTGGACCGTCTCTCGGGTGGTGAGCAGCTGCTGATCGAGCAGGCGGTGCCGTTCAGACGCGAACTCGCGGTGCTCGTTGCGCGTAGCCCGAGCGGGCAGGCCGCCGTGTGGCCGGTCGTGCACACCGTGCAGACCGACGGCATCTGCACCGAGGTGATCGCCCCCGCTGCCGATCTCGACGAAGAACTCGCCGGACGCCTGACGCGCGACGCTCTGACCATCGCCGCAGAACTCGGTGTCACCGGCGTGATGGCGGTCGAGGTGTTCCAGATCGACGATGCCGACGGCAACGCGGCCTACGTGGTGAACGAGCTGGCGATGCGTCCGCACAACAGCGGCCACTGGACGATGGACGGCTCGGTGACCAGCCAGTTCGAACAGCACCTACGTGCGGTGCTCGACCTGCCGCTGGGTGACACGAGGGCCCGGAGCCGGTGGACGGTGATGGGCAACGTCCTCGGCGGTGACTATCCCGAGTTGTATCCGACCTACCGCCATTTGATGGCGCGCGACCCTGGTCTGAAGATTCACATGTACGGCAAGGGTGTCCGCCCGGGCCGCAAGATCGGTCACGTGAACGTCTACGGCGATGACCTGCTCGCGCTGCGCGAGCGAGCACAGCATGCGACGGATTACCTGCAGGGAGTGATCACCGAATGAGTTCACAAGACGATCAGAACCCCGTCGTCGGCATCGTCATGGGCAGCGACTCCGACTGGCCGGTCATGCAGGCTGCGGCCGAAGCGCTCGACGAGTTCGCCATCGCCTATGAGGTGGACGTCGTGTCGGCGCACCGGATGCCGACCGAGATGATCGAGTACGGACGCGGCGCTGCCGATCGCGGGCTGCGGGTGATCATCGCAGGCGCCGGGGGAGCAGCGCACCTTCCGGGGATGCTCGCCTCCGTCACCCCGTTGCCGGTCATCGGTGTGCCGGTGCCGCTGAAGTACCTCGACGGGATGGACTCGTTGCTGTCGATCGTGCAGATGCCGGCCGGTGTGCCGGTGGCGACGGTTTCGGTCGCGGGCGCTCGCAACGCCGGACTGCTCGCCGCCCGCATCCTCGCGTCCGGTTCGGACGAAGAAGCACAGCGCCTGCGCCGCGAGATGCTGCGCTTCCAGGAAGACCTCAATGCTCAGGCGACGGCCAAGGGCGAACGGCTTCGCGCCGAACTGGCCGGTCGGGACTGACCGATCGCCGCCGGCGAACGGCGGCCCGGATCGCAAGGACCCGGGCCGCCGGCGCGGACGGAACGGGCCCAACTGCCCATCGGCTCATGGGCGGGTTAGAACTGCGGACAACGTGGCGGCAGGACGACTTTTTAGGAGTCGATGCCGAAGATGTCGCGGGTGTAGACCTTGTCGGCGACGTCTTCGAGTTCGGGTACGCGGCGGTTGGCGACGATCAGGTCGACCGAGCTCTTGAACTTTTCCAGGTCGCGTTCCACCGGAGAACCGAAGAAAGTCTCCTCGGCGAGCTCGGGTTCATACACTATGACCGGAATCCCCTTGGCCTTCAACCGTTTCATGATGCCCTGCACGCTGCTGGAGCGGAAGTTGTCCGAGCCGGCCTTCATGATCAGTCGGTGGATGCCGACGGACTTCGGCTCGCGGCCGATGATGTCGAATGCGACGAAGTCCTTACGGGTGCGGTTCGCCTCGACGATCGCGCTGATCAACGTCTGCGGCACGTCGTGGTAGTTCGCGAGCAGTTGCTTGGTGTCCTTCGGCAGGCAGTACCCGCCGTACCCGAACGAGGGGTTGTTGTAGTGCCGTCCGATGCGTGGGTCGAGCCCGACGCCTTCGATGATCTGTCGGGTGTTGAGCCCGTGGGTGAGTGCGTAGGAGTCGAGTTCGTTGAAGAACGCGACCCGCATCGCCAGGAAGGTGTTCGCGAAGAGCTTGATCGCCTCGGCCTCGGTGGGGTCGGTGAGCAGCACCTCGACGTCGGGTTCGAGGCTGGCTTCGACCAACAGGTCGGCGAACCGCCGTCCGCGCTCGCTGTTCTCACCGACCACGATGCGTGAGGGGTGCAGGTTGTCGAACAACGCTCGACCTTCGCGAAGGAATTCCGGTGAGAACAGCAGGTTCTCGGTGTCCAGCCGCTTGCGGGCGTCCATGACGTAGCCGACCGGGATGGTCGACTTCACGACCATGACCGCCTCGGGGTTGAGTCGGGTGACATCGGCGATGACGCCGTCGACGGTGGTGGTGTCGAAGTAGTTGGTCTTCGGGTCGTAGTCGGTCGGGGTCGCAATGACGACGAACTCCGCACCGTCATAAGCGGTGTCCTTGTCCGTGGTGAACGTCAGGTCGAGGTCACCGTCGCGCAGCATGTCCTCGAGCTCTTCGTCGACGATCGGGGAGCGTCCCTGGCCCAGCCCCTCGATGCGTCCCTCGTCGATGTCGTAACTGACGACCGGGTGGCGCTGCGAGAGCAGGACCGCGATCGACAGACCGACGTACCCGGTGCCGACCACGGTGACGCGGGTCGACGAAACGTTCACAGCGGCAGGACGCGGTGTGTCAGACATGGCGCACACGCTACCGACCGTGTCGATGAGTCGCCCCGGATCGACGCACGACGAGACATGAACAACCGGTGACACCGGTTCTAGAGTGAACCGGCAGCGGTACACACACGTCCACGGAGGTTTCGCATGATGCGTTTCGGCATGTTCATCCCGCAGGGCTGGCGGCTCGACCTGGTCGGCATCGACCCGGCCGACCAATGGAAGACGATGTCGGATCTTGCTCGGCGTCTCGACCGGAACGATGCCTGGGAGTCGCTGTGGGTGTACGACCACTTCCACACCACCCCGGACCCGCTGCCGCAGGCCACCCATGAGGCCTGGACGCTGATGTCCGCCTTCGCCGCGATCACCGACCGGGTGCGCCTGGGTCAGATGTGCACCTGTATGAGTTATCGCGAGCCGACCTATCTGGCGAAGGTCGCCGCAACCGTCGATGTGATCTCCGGCGGACGAGTGGAGATGGGTATCGGTGGCGGCTGGTACGAGCACGAATGGCGTGCGTATGGCTACGGATTCCCTTCTGCAGGAGACCGATTGGGTCGGTTGCGCGAGGGTGTCGAGATCTTCCGGCAGATGTGGACGACGGGCTCGGCGACGCTCGACGGCAAGCACTACCAGGTCGACGGCGCCCTCTGCCACCCGCAACCGTTGCAGACCACCAGCGCCGAGAATCGCATCCCGATGTGGATCGCCGGCGGTGGCGAGAAGGTCACGCTGAAGATTGCCGCGAAGTACGCCGATTACACCAACTTCGACGGCAGCCTCGATGGCTTCAAGCACAAGTCGTCCTTGCTCGAAGGTCACTGCAAGGACATCGGCCGTGACTTCTCGACAATCACGCGATCGGCCAACTACAACGTGATGATCGGCGAGAACGACGCCCAGGTGCAGGATCGCCTGGCCTTCTTCGAGGACCTCATGGTCAAGGGCGGTCTGCCGAAGGAGCGCGCCGCCGACATGCGCGCGAACATGGCGACCCAGCCCGCCGTCGGCACACCGGAGCAGATCGTGGCCATGTTCGAGCAACTGCAGGACGCGGGCATGACCTACGCCGTCACCTACTTCGCCGAGGCCGCTTACGACACCAGCGGCATCGACCTGTTCGAACGCGAGGTCATCCCCGCCCTCGCCGCGAAGTAGGTCGACCGGCATCTGCCGAACGGCCCGGACGTACCCGAAAGTAGGATGAGCCTGTGAGCGCAAACACTGACTTCGATCTGTTCAAGATCTCCGAGGACCACGAAGCCCTGCGTGAGGCGGTGCGTGCCGTTGCCGACGCGAAGATCGCCCCGCACGCGGCCGAGGTCGACGAGAAGAGCGAGTTCCCGCAGGCGGCGCTCGATGCCCTCGTCGCGGCCGACTTCCACGCCCCGCACGTCGCCGAGGAGTACGACGGCGTAGGTGCCGATGCACTGGCGACCTGCATCGTGATCGAGGAGGTCGCACGTGCGTGTGCGTCGAGCTCGCTCATCCCGGCGGTGAACAAGCTGGGCTCGATGCCGGTCATTCTCGGTGCGTCCGAAGAGGTCAAGGCCAAGTACCTGCCGCCGATGGCCCGCGGCGAAGCGATGTTCTCCTACGGACTGTCCGAGCGTGAAGCGGGCTCGGACACCGCGTCCATGAAGTGCCGTGCCAAGAAGGACGGCGACTCGTTCGTCCTCAACGGGCAGAAGTCGTGGATCACCAACGCCGGTGTCTCGCAGTTCTACACGGTGCTCGCGGTGACCGACCCCGACGGCGAGCGGGGACGCAACATCACCGCGTTCGTGGTCGAGAAGGACGACGAGGGCTTCGGGTTCGGCGAACCCGAGCGCAAGCTCGGCATCAAGGGTTCGCCCACCCGTGAACTGCACTTCGACAACTGCCGCATCCCGGCCGACCGCATGGTCGGTGCTGAGGGCGAGGGTCTGAAGATCGCGCTGCGAACGCTCGACCACACCCGCGTCACCATCGGTGCGCAGGCCGTCGGCATCGCCCAGGGCGCCCTCGACTACGCACTCGGCTACGTCAAGGAGCGCAAGCAGTTCGGCAAGGCCATCGCCGAGTTCCAGGGGTTGCAGTTCATGCTCGGCGACATGGCGATGAAGCTCGAGGCCGCGCGCCAGATGGTCTACGTCGCTGCCGCGAAGTCGGAGCGGGGCGACGCCGACCTGCCGTTCTTCGGTGCCGCCGCCAAGTGCTTCGCCTCGGACGTCGCGATGGAGGTCACGACCGATGCGGTCCAGTTGCTCGGTGGCGCCGGTTACGTCAAGGACCACCCGGTCGAGCGGATGATGCGCGACGCCAAGATCACCCAGATTTACGAGGGCACCAACCAGATCCAGCGCATGGTGATGGCCCGTCAGCTGCTCAGGAAGTAGAAAATCCGCGTGAGAAAGCGCCCTTCGCCGGACCCGGCGAAGGGCGCTTTCTCACGCGGATTCCGTGGCTCAGGGAGCGACGTTGGGGGAGCGGTCGTTGTTCAGAGCGTCGAAGAGCTCCTTGGCCTTCGCGTCGTCCCAGAGCACGGCTTCCCCGGCGTAGGTCGGGTAGGCGGAGTTCGCCACGGGAATCTGCACCGACTGGCCGGAGGAGGTGACGTTCTTCAACGCCCACGCGATCTTCACCGCGGTGATCGGCCCCATGTCGTTGTCGACAGCAAGACCCTGCGCACCGGACTCGCCGACGCCCTTGAGGTTCCACGGCACGAGCAGGTTGCCGGGGGAGGCGACCTTGGTCATCAGGGCGGAAAGGAACTGACGCTGACGCGTCACCCGGCCGAGGTCGCCGAGCGGGTCGGAGTAGCGGGCCCGCACGTACCCGAGTGCGTTCTTGCCGTCGAGGTCCTGGCAGCCGGCCGGCAGGTCGATGTGCGCCTTCTCGTCCTTCATCGGACGCTCCAGGCACATCCGCACCCCGCCGACGGCGTCCACCACGTTGGCGAACCCGCCGAAGCCGATCTCCATGTAACCGTCCATCCGCAGACCGGTGGACTGCTCGACGGTCTCCATCAACAGCTTCGGGCCGCCGATGGCGTAGGACGCGTTGATCTTGTTCCTGCGATGACCGGGTACCGCGACCCAACTGTCGCGCGGTACCGAGACCAAGGTCGGACCGCCGCTGTCGGGTAGGTGCAGGATCATGATCGAGTCGGTGCGTTTGCCCTCGATGTTGCTGCCGCCGGTGCCCAGCCGGGAGGCTTCCTCGCTGGTCAGACCCGCTCGGGAGTCCGAACCCACCAGGACGTAGTTCTTGCCCTTGCCATCCGATGGACGCTGACCGGCCGGGAGAGCGTCCAGCTTCTGCACGTTGTTCCATGCACTGTTCGCCGCCCACAGCAGGCCACCGACCCATAGCGCGATGATCAGCAACGGGATCATCAGCCACTTGACCCAGCGGCGTTTGCGGCGCGGGCGTCCCGGTCCTGTCTCACCGTTGCCGTCACGCGGTGGACGTCCGCCGTACCCGGAGCCACCGGGCGGCGGTCCGGGAGGGCCTTGGCGTGATCCTGGCCGTGCGCCCTGCGCGGGTCCGGCGGGACGTCGTCCGCCGACCGGGAGTCGCTGGGTGTCATCGGGACCGGGGCGCCCGCCCGCCGCGGCGAAACGGCGGGCCGAGTCCGGGTCACGCTGAGCCGACGGGCGGGCATTCTGGCGTGGGCCGCCGGCCGCCGGCAGCACCTGGGTGGAGTCGTCCCCAGGGGCACGGTCGGCACGTCCCCGGTCGGGACGGGCCTGCTGTGGTCGCTGTGGTCGCTGTGGTCGCTGTGGCATGCGGGCGGTCGCGGGTCCGTTGCCGGAGCCGCTGCGTTGCACCGGGATTGCACGAGACTCGTCCTGGGACGGGCGCCGCCGCGGCCGGCGGCATGAGCCGGGCCGCGTGTCGAAAGTCAGGGCATCGTCTTCGTCAGGCACCGCGCAAGGGTAGCGGTGCGACCTGAGAGAGGGTTGTAGCCTGACGGACGTGCCAACCACCGATCCCGAACCCGGCGACCCCCCGCAGCCGATCCACCAGGAGCCGGTGAACGGCACGCACGACCGGCTGGACGGGATGTCGGTGATCATGCCCATCCTCGACGAGGAGCCGTATCTGCAGGAGTCGGTCGACGCGGTGCTCGCACAGCGGTGGGACGGCCCGATCGAGGTGATCCTGGCGCTCGGTCCCTCGACCGACCGCACCGACGAGGTGGCCGCGCGCATCGCGGCGCAGGACGATCGAGTCCGCCTCGTGTCCAACCCCAGCGGACGTACCCCGGACGCGCTCAACGCGGCCATCGCCCACGCCCGTTACGACATCGTCGCCCGGGTCGACGGCCACGGCGTCCTGTCGTCCGACTACCTCGTGACCGCCGCACGCACCCTGCAGGACACCGGGGCTGCGAACGTCGGCGGAATCATGGACGCAGTCGGGCGCACTCCGTTCGAGAAGGCCGTCGCGGTCGCGATGAAGAGCAAGCTCGGCGTCGGCGGGGCGAAGTTCAAGCTCGGTGGGGAGGCCGGAGCAGCCGAGACCGTCTACCTGGGCGTCTTCCGGCGGCACTGGTTGACCGCGGTCGGCGGTTACGACTTGCGATTCAGCAGGGCCCAGGACTGGGAGATGAACTACCGCATCCGCCAGCGTGGCGGCCTGGTGTGGTTCACGCCCGCGATGCGGGTGGCCTACCGTCCACGCCCCAACGTGCGGCGGTTGGCGCGGCAGTACTACGAGTACGGCCAGTGGCGCCGTGTCGTGGCCCGTACCCACGAGGGATCCATCAACGCCCGCTACCTCGCCCCACCCGTTGCGCTCGCCGCGATCGCAGTGGGAACCGTCGGCGGTTTCGTCTGGCGTCCGCTCTGGGCGATCCCGGGCGGGTACGCAGCGGCGATCGGGGCCGGCGGTCTGGCGATCTCGTCCGACGAATCCGCCGAGGTGCGGGTCCGCGTCCCGGTCGTGCTCGCCACGATGCACATGGCATGGGGCTACGGCTTCCTGACCAGCCGCATCCGGATCGATGAACCCGACGCGATGTCGGACACCTCACTCGGCGAGCGTCCGGGCGACACCGGCCGCGCGGACTAGGCTGGCCCGGATATGTCGAAGATGAGCCGTCTCGAGCGCATTTGGGACCACCGCAAAGTGCTGGGCACGCTGGTGCGCCGCGACCTACGAGTGCGCTATGCCCGCAGTTTCCTGGGCTACATCTGGACCCTGATCGACCCGCTGGCGAGCGCTCTCGTCTACGGCTTCGTTTTCGGGATCATCTACAGCACCCGGGGTGTCTCTTCCAGCCAAGGAGCACCGTTCGTGCTGTTCCTGGTGGCGGGTCTGTTGGCCTGGAACTGGTTCAACACGTGCGTGAATGAGAGTTCTCGTGCCCTCTATGCCGAACGTCTGCTGGTGCGTTCGACCAACCTGCCCCGCGAATTGTGGGTGATCCGGGTGGTGTTGTCGAAGGGGATCGAGTTCCTGCTCTCGTTGCCGATCCTGGTCGGCTTCATGGCCTACTTCGCGGTCATGCATCCGGACCAGACCCACCTCAACTGGCGGGTCGTGTACTGGATCCCGGCGATCGCGATGCTGTTGATCCTCAACATCGGAGTCGGTCTGGTTCTGGCTCCGCTCACCGCCCTGGTGGACGATGTCGTACGGCTTGTCCGGATCGCCTTACGTTTGTTGTTCTACCTGACGCCGATCGTCTACTCGGTGCATCTGCTGGAGGAGAAGGCCCCGTGGGCTCGACCGATTCAGCAACTGAACCCGCTCACGGCGATCAACGATATGTTCCGGCTCGGTTTTCTCGGACCGGAACAACACCCTGACTATCTCGCGTGGGCGGCCGGCACTGTCATCTCGATCAGTTGGTTGATCGTCGGTATGTGGGTGTTCCGGAAACTGGAACCTGCGGTCCTGAAGGAGATCTGACATGAGCGAACAGGCACCGCCGAAGACGACCTGGCGCCCGCAACGGACCCAGAACGACCCGCCCGGGTACGACCCCGAGAACAAACTAACCTGGCAGGACTACGACTTCCCGACCGTCCCCGGCACCGTCGAGTGGAAGACCCCGGTCGGCGAGCCGGTCATCACGGTCGACAACCTCGGTATCGAGTTCCTGCGCGGACGCAAGCGGAATCTGTCGCTGCGCGAGATCATCTTCACCGGCAAGAGCGCGCACGATCGGGAGACCTTCTGGGCGCTGCGCGACATCAACTTCACCGTCGGTCGCGGTGAGGCGGTCGGTCTGGTCGGCGGAAACGGTGGAGGCAAGTCGACGCTGTTGAAGCTCATCGCCGGCACGCTGTTGCCGGACGAAGGCAGCGCCTCGGTCACCGAGGGCGTGGCACCGTTGATCGAGTTGACCGGTGGATTCATCGGCGACCTCTCGGCACGCGAGAACATCTACCTCACCGCCGGTCTGCACGGGATGAGTCGCGAGCAGGTGGACGAGCGGTTCGACGAGATCGTCGACTTCGCCGGGCCGGCGGTACGTGACGGACTCGATGTGCCCTACCGGCACTTCAGTTCGGGCATGCAGGTGCGGTTGGGTTTCGCGGTGATCACCTGTCTGGACGAGCCGATCATCTTGGTCGACGAGGTGCTGGCAGTCGGAGACGCCGCATTCCGGAACAAGTGCTACACGCGCATGGAGAACCTGCTTGACCAGGGACGCACACTGTTCCTTGTGTCGCACTCCGAGGGCGATCTGCTGCGCTTTTGCACTCGTGGGCTCTACCTCAAGGACGGCGGCCTTGAGATGGACGGTCCCATGGAGGACGTCGTCGAGAAATACATGTCCGACCTGATGGGCAAGGATCACCACAAGCAGAGCGACGCCGCTCGCGACGAGGCTCGGCTGAAACGTCAGGACAGCCGTGTTCGCCGACGTCTGCAGCGCGATGCCGAGCGGGCTCAGAAGTCCGCAGGAGCATCCACCGACTCCACGGCTGCCGCGAAGGGCTGACCTCAGCCCGGCGAAACACTTACGACACGGTCCACGCCTTCATCGAGAACCCGTCGAGCACGACGCGACTCGTCCTCATTGCGTACGAGAACAACAGAGCCTGCTGCCGCAAGGGTGCTTGCGGTGATGCGGAGCGTCTCGCCGGCATCAGTGTCCACGAGCATCACTCGCTCGGATGCGGGCACGGCAGGAAGGACATCCGCGAAGGTCCGGCCGTCGAGGGCCAGGTCGTCCGGTGCTGCCTCGATCGAGGGACCGAACTGATCGGGAAAGCCGGCGAGGTCACTGGCAGCCAGTGACGCCACCGGCTCGACCAGGTCGCCGACGCCATGCATGGAGACGGTCGCGTCGCTGTCGGCCTCGGTCGTGGACACCTCGGCACCGATCGACCAGACGGCGAACGCCCAGTAGATCGTCCGCCAGTGCCGGGCCGGCAGGTCGAGGTGGACCCGTCCGCCCGGATCGACGAGCATCTCGTCGGTGAGCCAGTGGGATGCCTTCGAGGCCCACATCGACACCACCTTCGCCGACAGTTCGATGCGCTCACCGGACGCGTCGTCGTAGTAGGTGACCGCCGGAGCGGTGGCGTCGCGTTGAACGAGCCGAGGCAGGATCCGTGCGAGCGTCATCGAAGCATCTCCCGGACTGTCTGGATTTCGTTGTCGGACAATGGTTCTCGAGATGACAGATCAAGGTTGTACCGCATCTGCGAATCAGTGATCGCGCCGAGGGCGATCGACGCGACGGCAGGGTGGCCCAGGACATAGGCGACGGCAAGGTCTGCAACGCCTTCCCGGCCGACAGCGCGGGCCGCTTCGAGCAGCGCCAGGGACCGCGGGTGATCACCGGTGAGCAGAGCGCCCCCGCCGTACACCGAGTGCGCCAGGACGGTGACACCGCTGTCGGCGAGCGTGAGGACGGCCTGTGGCAGGGCCGGCGCGAGGACGTTGTACGGGAGTTCGAGGTAGTCCAGGCCGTCGAGTTCGCTCAGGGCCTCGGCCTCGCTGGGGTGAGCCAGGCTGACGCCGACGGCTCCCACCTCGCCCGTCGCGCGGTATTCCTGCAGACGCTCCCACGCGCCACCCCCGCCTACCCCCACCTGCTCGACGCCGCTCAGCAGAGCGGCGGCGACGCGTCGACGACCGAGTTCGGCGAACGACCGCTCGAGGCTGGCCTCGGCGCCCAATCGGGCCACCGATGCGTCACCGGCGAGCAGTGGCTGGAGCCGGGAGATGAACCCGAGCCGCTGGGTCAGTTGCGGCTCTCCGCAACTGCGCAGAATCCTCTCGGCGTTTCCGTCTGCCCGGCCGACCTCGACGTGGGTAACTCCGTGGTCCACCGCGCGAGCCAACATCTGGCGGACCTCGGGCGGGGCGCTGGCAAAGGGGCCGGACAACTGGGTTCCGCCGAGTGTCACCGCCGACTGCACGAACTGGCGGTGTGAGCGAACCGGCACCGTGCCACCCTCTGCGGCGATCAGTGTGCCGAGCTTGTCGATGAGTTCGCTCCAACTCACGCCGACGGGGTCGGTGACGTTGCCGAACAGCCGGGCGATGCGGTCGAAGTCGCCGAGGACGTCGACGGTGCAGCGGTAACGCAGTGGATCACCCGGGTTGTCCTCTGGCACGAACAGCAACTCACCCAGGTTGCGCCGCAACCAGGGGGTGACGTGCTCGCGGTCGTACGGCTCGCGGGTAGTGGCGTCCGCGCGACGCAGATCGCGCACCCAGAACGCCTCGGCACCCAGCCCCTCCGGTACTCGGTCGATGTCGACGCGACCGTACGCGTTCCCGCCGGCGTCCATGGCCGCGAGCAACTCGTCCACCAGATCGGCGTCGGCGACCGGGTTGTCACCCGTGAGGCGGACCACGCGATCGTCGTCATCCATGTCGGCGGTTGCGGTGACGAAGCGTCCGAGGACGTCGTCCAACGAACCGCGCATCACCGGCACGCCGACTCGTTCGAGGTGATCGGTGATGCGGGTGTCGTAATGCTCCTCGCTCGTCGCGACGATCACCTCGTGGCCCGAGCGAGAGGCGCGTCGTGCGACCAGTTCGATGAGGGGTATGCCCGCAATGGTCATCAACGCCTTGCCGGGTAGGCGTGAAGAGTTGAGGCGGGACTGAATGACGACGCGGGTGCGGGGCACCGAGAACCTCCGGTTGGGTGGCCGACGCGGGATCGCGCCGGGTCAGGTGATCAGGCTATCCGTGCCCCGGGGCGTGGAGCCGACACCGATCAGCGCGTCCGCGACTCTTGCACGTCCACGGCCGTCGAAGACCTTCATCCCCTGCTCGCGCAGTTGTGCACGACGTGCAGGGTCGGTGAGCAATCCCGCCAGATCGTCGACCGCTTGTGCCCGTTCCCGGGTATCACCGCGGTCGAGTGCGCTCAAACGGCCGGCCGGGACGACGAGGCCGGACCCCGTGGTTGCCCGGTAACCGGCCTCCTGGTTGTCCACGACGCAGACCACCGCGGTCGGGGTGCCGATCGTGAGCAACTCCCAGACGGTCGAACCGGCCGCGCTGACCGCGACGTCATGTGCCGCGGCCGTCGCGGCAAGGTTCGGAAGAACCGCGCTGACGGTGACGTGCTGGTGCGGTCCCTGTACCGGGACGGAGCTGAGCCGGGCGCCACGTGCCGGGTCGGGGCACACCACGGTGAGCTGCATCGGTGCGCCGGTTTCGACCAGCATGGGGACGAGTACCTCGGCGGCTCCGTGGGGATCGGTGCCGCCGAAGACGGCGAGGACTCGCGGCGCGGCGTCCGAGGTGACGCGGGTGTGCTCGAGGACGGGAGCCGAACGGACCGCAAGGACCTCGTCACGCAACAGCGAGTACGGCGGTCCGGCCAGTGCGATGGACCCGTCCGGGCCGCCGACGTGGGGACGGGCACCGTAGTTCTGGTCCACGTACACGTCGGCGACCTGGCCTGCCCCGAACTCGTCGTCGACCATGGCCAGCACGCGAACTGCGTTGCTGCGCAAGCCTGCACCGAGTTCCGGGGAAATGTCGTAACCGTCGATCACGGCGTGCGTGACATGTGCACGGTCGATCTGCGAGGGCGACATGACCGGCACGCCGAGGCGTTCGTACGCGTCCGCCACCCACCCGATGTCCAGCATCCCGAAGACGGTCACCCGGACAGACCTGCGGCTCAGTTCCTGGACGAGGGCGAGACACCGCACCGCATGCCCGACGCCGATGTTCGCGCTCGCGTCGACGCGGACCGCAACGTGGATCTCCTCGCGTGCTCTCGTGGACACCACTGCCGTCCGGTGCTCGCGGGCGGACGCGAGTGACATGGATCCCCCTCTCCCTGCGTTGAGTGGCTCGATCAGGTCGTGGCGGTCCCCCCGTGCCTTGAAGCAGTCGAGGGCCGCTCAATGCTAGCCTGAACCGCCCGGATGCCCGGCGCTCGGAGAGCCTTCCCGGCGGCCCGAGGCCAGGCAGCTGGTTGTCCTGTCATCACACGCGCGTCGCACGGGAGTCATCACGTGAGCATCCTCGAGGGTTCGTCAATCCTGATCACCGGTGGAACCGGTTCGTTCGGGAAGGCCTTCATCACCCGTCTGCTGCAGGACGTGAACCCCAAGCGGGTCGTCATCTACTCGCGTGACGAGCTCAAGCAGTGGGAAGCACGTCAGATGTTCGGCGACGATCCACGACTGCGCTGGTTCATCGGGGACATCCGTGACCTCGACCGGCTGCGCCGGGCGATGCACGGCATCGACTATGTGGTCCACGCGGCCGCGCTGAAGCAGGTCGACACCGGCGAGTACAACCCGCACGAGTTCGTGAAGACCAACGTGCTCGGCAGCCAGAACGTAATCGAGGCCTCCATCGACGCCGGTGTGCAGAAGGTGGTCGCCCTCTCGACCGACAAGGCGTCCAGCCCGATCAACCTGTACGGCGCCACCAAGCTCACCGCCGACAAGCTGTTCGTGCTCGGCAACCACTACGCGGCCGCCTACCCGACCCGTTTCGCGGTCGTCCGCTACGGCAACGTCACCGGATCGCGTGGATCGATCGTGCCGAAGTTCCGCGCGATGCACGAGCGTGGCGAGTCGCTGCCGATCACCGATCTTCGCTGCACGCGCTTCCTCATCACCCTGGCCGACGCGGTGCAGATGGTGCTCGACACCTTCGAGATGATGCAGGGCGGCGAACTCGTCGTGCCGCACATCCCCTCCCACAAGGTCACCGACCTCGCGCAGGCGATCGCTCCCGGCGCCAAGATGCACGACATCGGTCTGCGGCCCGGCGAGAAGCTGCACGAGGAGATGATCTCCCAGGAGGAGGGCCGACGCGCCGTCATGGTGATGGACGGCAAGTACTACATCCTCCAGCCGGAGTTCGCGACCTGGGGCTACGAGCCGCCGAAGGACGCCGTGCCGGTCGAGGAAGGCTTCCACTGCGCCTCCGACAAGAACGACATCTGGATCGACGCCGACGACATTCGCAAGCTGCTGGAGTCCGGCATCTGATGGTGCTGCCGTACGGGAAGCAGTCGATCGACGACAGCGACATCGAGGCTGTCGCTGCGGTCATGCGCGGCGATTGGCTGACCACCGGTCCAGCCGTCGACGCCTTCGAGGACGATGTCGCGAAGGTGGCCGCAGTGGAGCATCGGGCGGTGTCGGTCACCTCCGGAACCGCTGCGCTGCACACCGCGTATGCCGCGCTCGAACTGCAGCCCGGCGACCAGGTGATCACCACGCCGCTCACCTTCTTCGCCACCGCCACGTGTGCAATGTGGCAGGGTGCCGAAATCGTGTTCGCCGACGTGAGCGCCGACACCGGCAACCTCGACCCCGAGTCCGTCGCGCAGAAGATCACCGAGCGCACGAAGGTCATCGCCGGTGTCGACTACGCCGGGCACCCGATCGACGCGCCCGCGCTGAAGAAGCTGGCGCACGACAACGGTGCGCTGTTGCTCGAGGACGCTGCGCACAGCATTGCCGGATCGCTCGACGGCGTGCCGGTCGGATCGCTGGCCGACATCACCACGTTCTCCTTCTTCCCGACCAAGAACCTCACCACCGCCGAGGGCGGGGCCGTGGTCTCGCCGGACGCCGGCCTCGTCGACCGCGCCCGACGGTTCAAGGGCATCGGTTACGAGCGCAAGCCGGAGCTGATGGACGAGCACGGCGGCTGGTACTACGAGGTCACCTCGATGGGCCTGAACTATCGTCTGCCCGACATGCTCGCCGCGCTCGGATCCAACCAGATGAAGCGCCTGGGACAGTTCAAGACACGTCGTCAGGAGATCACCGACCGCTACAACGACGGCCTTGCCGGAATCGACGAACTGATCCTGCCCGCGCACCGCGAGGGCGCATCACCGATGTGGCACCTGTACCCGTTGCGCATCCAGGACGGTCGGCGACGTGAGTTGTTCGACCACCTGCGCGAGGGTGGCATCGGCGTCCAGGTCAACTACATCCCGGTGCATCACCAGCCGCTCTTCCAGCAGTTGGGTCACACCAAGGGCAGTTGTCCGGTCGCCGAGACCTACGCCGAGCAGGAGATCAGCCTGCCGATGTTCCCTGACCTGACCGACGCTCAGGTCGACCAAGTGATCGACCTCGTGCGGGGCTTCGTCGGGGCCTGACCCGTGCATCACGGCAACGTCTTCTACGGCCACGCGGCTGTGCTGGCCCGCTACTGCGGAATGCCGGCCGAGCCACCGCCGACGATCTGGGGCTATCTGCAGCACGGCTGGAACACCCACGACGGATTCGCCGTGGGGCACGAGTTCGTCCCGGGAATACCCAAACTCGTTTGGTCGGACGTGGTGGCGCGCCGCGGCTGGGCGCTCGGTCACCGTGATTACGTCGTCATTGGCTCACCCTGGGCCTATCTGATGCTGTTGCGTGCAGAGGAGATCGCCGCCACCGGCCCGGGGGAGGGGTCGATCGTGTTCCCCTTCCATGGCTGGGAGGGCCAGCAGATCGTCGGCGACCACGCCGCTTACGCGGACGAGGTGCGTTCGGTCGAGGGGGATGTGCCCCTCACCATGTGCCTCTACTGGAACGATTTCGAGCGGGACGACGTGCGAAAAACATACGAGAACAAGGGTTTTCGGGTAATCTCGCTCGGTCGTCGAGGGTCGATGTACCGTGACGGCAGCCAGGATTTCCTCGACCGGCAACTCGAGGAACTACTGCGCCACCGGCGCGTGGTGAGCAACCGACTGGGGTCGGCGTTGTTCTATGCGGCGACGGTCAATCGCGAGATCGGTGTGTACGGCGACCCGATGGTCCTGCAGAACGATCATGGCGTGCTCGGCGGCATGCAGCGCCAGACCAGGATGTTCCCGCACCTGCACCAGGAACGCGTGCCCAGCCCGATTGCCGGGGCGGCCGCTCGGTCCGAACTCGGCCTCGACAAGGTGATGTCACCCACCGCCTTGCGGCACCGGCTCGGCTGGGATGATGTGCCCGACCTCGTCCCCACCGCGGACGAACTTCAGACGACCGGGAAGGGCTGACGTGGACTCGAGCAACCACTGGTACGGCCACGCACACATTCTGGCCGAGTACTGCGGGCTCGACCCGGAAAATCCTCCGCGGATCGACGGCGTCATCCAGCACGGGTGGACGTTCGTCCATGGATTCGGTGGGGGACACAACCCGCCTCATGGGTTTGCGAAGTACGCGTGGTCCGACGTGTGCCGGCGGCGCGGTCAAGCGTACGGATGGCGTGACTACCAGGTGATCGGCGCACCGTTCCTCTACCTCGACCGGGTGCTGCCCCCCGACCCGGATGCACCGGAACCCGAGGGCACGATCTGGTACCCGTTCCATGGAACGGTCGACTTCGAGAAGGTCGAAGGCGATCACTCCGACCTTCTGCGCGAGATCCGTGAGACCGAGGACGGACCGGTCACCGTCTGCCTGTACTACGTCGAGTACGACCAACCCGAGGTGCGTCGCCACTACGAGGAGTCCGGCTTCCGGGTGATCTGCCACGGCCGCCGGGGGCAGTTCTGGCAGGGCGGAGACACGGACTTCCTGCGCCGCCAGTTGACCGAACTGAGGCGACACAAGCGAGTCGCCTCCAACCGTCTAACGACCGCGATCTTCTATGGCGCGGCGATCGGCCTGGAACCCGCCGTCTACGGCGACCCGATGGTGTTCGTCGATGCTCGCAAAGAGTTCGACGCCACCGACTGGCTCGAACATGTCTATCCCGAACTTCACGGTAAGACCATCGATCAGCCGACCGCGCAGCGAATTGCGTTGCGTGAGTTGGGTGCTGACGCACTGATGTCGCCGGAGGAGCTCCGGATCGCACTCGGGTGGCAGGACATCTGGCTGGCCCAGCACCAGGAGAGGACGTACGCATGAGCGGGGACGAGAACGGCGCCGAAAAGGTCCTGCGGCTGCCGGGCAGCATGCAGAACTGGTCGGATCTCGACCGCGGACCGGCCGGTTCCAGCGCCGCCGCCCGGTCGATCGTGCGAGAGTTCGTGGCCGGCGCGCATAACGTCGCGATCGTCGGGCCGCACTGCGCCGATCTCATCACCGGCATCGCCGACGTGGTCCCGCGCCTCACCGTGATCGTCCGATCGGTGGCCGACAGTGCGACGATCGGTGACCTGCTGCAGGACACCCCGGGCGCACGGGTGGTCGCCACCGACCTCACCCTCGCTGCGCCGCAGGAGACTTACGACCTCGTCATCGCTCTCGACGATGTCGACCGTGTCTGCTCCCTGGAGACCGATCCGAACACCTGGCAACAGATGTTCGACCTGATCACCGGCCTGGTCGCCGAGGGTGGACGGCTCGTGTTCGTCACCGAGAACGAGTTGGGTCTGCATCGCATGACAGCAGTTCGTTCGCGGTTCACGTCGAACGAGGACAGCGACTGGTCGCCGACCGAGACCTTCGACCGGTCGCGTCCGCGGGACCCGGGTGCACTGACCGCAGCGGTCCGAGCCGCCGGGCTCACCGCCCTGCGTGGCGGGGTCGTACTTCCCACCTGGGAGGACCAGAGTGTCTGGGTCGCCGGCGGCGACGAACTCGACGACGGCGGGCACGCGATCCTCGGGGCGCTCACCCTCGGCTCGCCCACCTTCCGACAGGTTGGATCGGACCCGACGCGCCTCACCCGTGCGGCCGTGCTGGCACGTCGGTTGCCGCAGGTGGGCTCCGGCTGGTGGGTGGTCGCCGGCCGTGGGGTGGCGGGCGAACCCCAGGTCACACGCATCGCGGCGTCCGCGTCCGACGGCAGCACGATCGAGTTCTGCTTCGACGGCGGTCGGGTGCTGCGAGGCGATGAGTCCGTCACCGTTCCGGCCGATGGTCGGGCCTTCGGCGAGGAGCTCCTCGACGCCGCTGCCGATGGCGATCTGAGTGTGATGCGGTCGATGGTGCGGACGCTGGTCGGCTATGTCGACGAGCACGCCAGCGACGGATCCGTCGCTGCCGAGCACGCCGATGCACGACCCGACAACCTCCTCCTGAGCAAGAGCGGCCTGTACTCGGTGACCCGGGCAGCTGCCGCTGCGCCGCGCGACGAAGTCATTTGGCGGGCTCTGGCCGACTTCATCCAGGTGATTCGGGCCCGTGGTGCGCGGCATCCCTGGCCATCGGCCACCGACGACCGGACGATGTTCGCCAGCCTGGCTGCGATGGCAGGCGTCGAGCTGCCCGAGGACGTCAACGACTGGGTGCTGCCGGCCGAAGACGAGGGCCGCGCTCCGGTGGCGGACGTGTCCGGACTCATTGCCGTGGTCGAGCGACTGACCGAGACCAACAAGGCGTTGGCCTCCCGCGCCACCTGGTACGAGCAGCGTCTGGCCAGCACCGAGCGCGACCTGAAGATGCGGACCGAACGCCACCGGGCCCAACTAGCGACCGCGGCGCGTCAGCAGGAAGTGCTGCGCGGCAGCGCTGAGGACCTTCGCCGGTCCCTGACCTACCGGTTGGGTAACGCGGTTCTCGGCCCCGTTCGCAACCTGCGCAACAGCACCAGAGGCGACTGACCGTCGCGGGACTGCGGCGGATGCGCCGGCCTCAGCGCATCCGTCGGATCTTCTTCACTCCGGTGTCGAGCTTGTTTCCGATCACTCGGACGGACTCCTTCGGGTCGGACAGCAAGGTGATGCGCCGCGCCAGCTTGTAGGCCCGTCCGCGTCGCAGCGCGGCCGTCTCGCGCTCGGCCTTCACTTTGTCCTCCTGCGCTTGGAGCAACTGCGAGCGCAACAGACGAACAGCCGTCTCCCGGATCTTCAGCTGGCTGTCCCGCTGCTTCAGCGCGTCGTTGGCGAGTCGAAGGCGCTCCTCCACAAGATCTGCTCGTTCACTGATCCTGTTGAGCGCCAACGCATTTCGCTGCTCGGAGCGCGTGTCCGAACTCGCGGGTGCCGGAAGTGCGGCGTCCTGGTCGGCTCCCGACATCCGCAGCCACGAGCGCACCAGGTCGACGTCGTCGGTGAGTTCGGGCCAGGGGAGTTGGTCGCGCCGGAAACCCAGGCGATGCATGAAGTCCCACCAGGCGTCGGCGAGCAACGCGTCCGCCGAGAGCGCGGTATCGGCCGGGGTGGGCGGCACGATCCAGCCGATCTGCCCACCGTCATCCATCAGATGGCGGAGTCGTAGCGAGCCGAGTGCGGTCGCTGCGGGGTCGGTGCGGACGAACGCGCCGATCCGATCGGCGAGCGATCGGAAGTCGGCCACCTCGGCCGAGACCAACGCCGCGCGCAACTGCGCCTCGACCGAAGGTTCTGCGGGCAGGACGCGGTCGGGCAGGACCCACCGACGTCCGGAGTCATCGGATTCGGCCCAGGTGGGCTGACCGTCCTGTTCGAAGTACAGGTCGTGACCGCGACCGCCGGCAACGGCGACGAAACCGGTGGCGGCAACGTCGAGGGCGCCGACCTGGGCTGCTCGATCGAGTGCATCCCCGGTTTCCAGCAGCGTCTGACCCGACGTGGATCCCATGAGGGCTTCTTCCACAGCGAGGGCCGGCAGCGTGCCGGGGCGGGCGCGGCGGGCAGCGTCTTCGGTGAGAACCGCCGAGGGTCGCTCGGGATCACCGAAGAGCAGATGAACGGTGGTGCCGCGCAGGCCGGCCGTGCGAAGGGCGTCCTTGAGTTGGGTCGCCGAGCGGGGCGTGGTCGAGTCGGTCACCGGGGCGGTCGGGACGCTGGTGATCAGTGTGGCGAGCGTGGACTCACCCTGCAGACCCAGGATGAGGGTGCCGCCGGGACAGACGAGCCCGGCGACGCGGGCGCATGCTTCCTGCCAGGTGAGATGTTCGTCGAGTGCGTACTGTGACAACCCGCCGGCGGCGATCACGAGCGCGCAGGGTTCCGCGTCCGCGGTCGGACGACGTGCGCTGATGCCCCGCTCGTCGAGCAGTTGGGTGAGGGTGTCGTTCAACCGGTCGTCGGCATCACCGATCACATAGGCGTCCTTGGTTTTGGGAAGGACGTCGCGCAACAGTGCGCGCAACAGATCAGCCACGTCGGGCACTCCATTCGAAGAGGTCGTTCAACTCCTGCGGCTCGAGCATGTCACCGCGGCCCAGTTCGTCGTCGGTCATGGCGACCAACTCCTCGGCCGTCGCTGCGGGCGGGCGCCCGTCCGGGGACGGACCCACCACCGCGATCGGTCGCTCCAGCGATGTCGCGTAGAACAATTCCTCACGTGCGGTGTTCGCCGCGACATGGGCGAAATTCTTCATCAGGCGGTACAGCCGAAGCAGTTCGCGCGGTTCAGCGCTGCCGGAAGCGTCGGCAGCCGGACCCCGGTCGACGGTCTCGACGCCCAGAGCTTCGTACGCCGCGCGAATGGGCGCCGTCGCCGCGTCGCGGTGGGACAACGCCACGGTGATCGGGGAGTCGAAGGCGGCACGGGCGGCTTCGACGACCCGCGGAGCCAGCAGTCCGCCGTCCAGACCGTGCTCCACGAACAGCAAGGTGCCGGTCGGATCGATCTCTTCCTCCGTCCGTGCCTTCGGTTTGCCGGTCAACGGATCGACCGGCCGGGCCACCTCGAGCAGGTCCGGGTCGATCTGCAGCAGGTGCAACCAGGGCGATCCGGTCGCCACCTGGTTGCGGAATCCGCGCCGAGCCCGTCGGCGCACGGCGCTGCGGCTCCACACGAAGGCCGTCAGCGCGCGGGGCAGGGTCGACTCCTGCGGGCACGGGGCGAACAGGTCGCTGGAGTGCTGGACGTGCCCCGGGATGCTCGGGACGGTCCAGACGCGGTTCTCGGCGGCGGCGACAGCGAGAATGTGGGCCGCGCCGTGAGCGCGGTTGTGTGGATGCATCAGCGCACCTGGGTGCGGGTCGTGCCCGCGATCGAGAGTGCGGTGAAATATCGTCCGAGCACGGCACGCTCCTGCGGCATCTGTTGGATCGCTCCTGGTTCGGCCGCCACGGCAACCTCGGCGTCCCCGATCTTGGTGAAAAGGGTCCAGTCCGCGGCGGGCGCTCCCGGCGCGACCGAGGTCTTGACATCGCAGGGAGGAACGAGATCGCCCAGAGGGGTACGACTCGTCCAGCTTCCGTCGTCAGAGAACACCGGCGAGGCATCGACGTCAACGTGGTCGTCGGTGCCGGGGATGTACCGGCGCCAGTTCATCCACTGCGGCGGTGCTCCACGCCACCACGCGCCGCCAACCTCGACCGCGTCCTGCGTGATCTCGAGTGTCCGGGTGGAAGGACGCAACGGGGTGTGGTGCAGCACGGCTGCTCCGTAGGCAGTGCGGCTCAGGCTGACCAACCGGTCACCGTCCTCCACGGCAGCATCGTGACGGTAGGTCGTCCACAGCATCGGGAAGGATCCGAGATCGGTCGTCAATTCGAGGCGACGGGCGGACGAGAGGGTGAACGGGTCGTCCGGGGCTTCTCCGGCCAGCACCGCGGCGATCGGCAGGTCGACGGCGAATCGGGTGCCGTCGCGGGTCAGTTCGAGCTCGCAGGCGACGGTGACGTCCTCGAGCGGGCGGCGGCGCACGACGACCAGATGAGCGTGTCGGCAGGTGCCGGGGATGAAGCCCTGCAGGGTGATGCGGTCATCACCCACTTCCGTGCGGTCGAGCACCACGGGGTCGACCTCGTTGCGCAAGGTGAACTGGGTGCCGGCCGCCTTTGTGGGTTGCACCCATTCGCCGGGGCCGAGCCAACGACCGGGTGGAAAGGACGGACTTCCGCCGCGGGCCCCGCGCAGGTTGCCGACCCGGTGGATGCCCTTGACGGTGGTCTCGACCTCGAAACGCAACGGCCACACGAGAGTGTTCTCCTGCGCCAGACGGTCGATGTCGACGAGGGCCTCGAAGCCGACCGGTGTTCGTTCGGCGTGCTGGTCGACCGCGTCGATCCGCCGCACCGGCAACGGGTGCCGGTCGATGCCGTTCACCAGGTTGATGCGCAGGTCGGAGTCGGCATCGGTCGCCAGGTGCGCGATTTCGGCGACGCCCTGGACTGCCAGGTGTCCCTCGCGCCATCGCACGTCGGTCACTGCGGTGGTCTGCACCAATGAGGTGATCGGGTACTCGTACGTGGTGCGTGGCGCGGTCGAGCGTCCGCGTCCGGGGAATTCGGCTTCGAACCGCCACGGACGGGTGCGCTTGCGGGTAGCGAGGACGCCGCCGATGTTGCCGCCGTCGCGTCGGAATACCGCGAGCTCGCGCAGGAGGTCGACGTCGTTGGCCTTCAAGGCGTGGTACTGCAGCTGATCGAGCCGAGGCCGACTCTTGATGTTGAAGTGGGTGAGCCGGTCGACCAGCCGGTGGGACAGGTCGAGCACAGGCTGCGCCTCGGCATCGTCCACGGCGGAGAAGGCCTGCACCAGCGAGACGAAGTCGATCTCGCCGAGGTAGTTGTGCAGCCGCTGACGGACCGCGGGGGAGCCTTGGGAATCAGCGATGTCGAGGACCGCTTCGGCGGAGATGACGCGGTCGAGCATGTTGCCGTACTTGTAGACCTGCTGAGTGATCGAGTCGCCGGATTCACGCTCGCGCCAGTAGTAGCAGTGCGAGGACACGATATCGACGGTGAGCGCGTCCAAGTGCGCCTTGAGAGTGACCGGGTAGTCCTCGTACCTGATCGCAGGGAAGGCATATCCGTGGTCGTCCCAGAACGAGCGCCGGTACAGCTTGTTCCACACCATGCGGTCGCGGACCAGTGAGGGCCGCTCCAGGATGTGCGTGCCCAGTACCGTCCGCCTGGCGATCTCCTGATGCGTCCAACTCTGTCGCACGCCCGAGGTACGGCTGAATCGGCGGGCGTTGCTCAACACCAGGGACGATCCGCTGTACTCGATCGTCGACATCATCATCGCGAACGAGTGCCGAGTGACCAGGTCGTCGCTGTCGATGAACGTGAGGTATTCGCCGTTGCTGTTGGCCGTGCCGGTGTTGCGTGCTGGTCCCAGGCCCGCGTTCTCCTGGGTGATGATCCGGAAACGGTCGTCGCGATCCACCCACTGCTGGGCGACTTCCCGGCTGCCGTCGAGCGACCCGTCGTCGATCATGACCACTTCGATGTTGCGGTAGTTCTGGGCCGCGATCGACTCCAGGCAGTCGCCGATGTACGCCTCGACGCCGTAGAACGGTACGACGACCGACAAGAGGGGGTCGGGCATGCTCAGATCAGATCCCAGGACAGTGCAGTGCCCTTCGGGGTGTCGGCGGTAAAGGTGCGTCCTTCGACGCGCTCGAACTCCTCGGGAGGCAGGCCGTTCGCCGGGCGGATGGAGCGGACGTTCTGCGCGGTGACCGGGTCGCCGGCGCTGACGTCCTCGACGACGTACAGCGATCGGCGGAAGCGCAAGCCTTCCTTCTCCTGTTGGCGGGCACCGATGCGTGCTTGTCCGAGGCACTGCCAGCCGATCCTGGTCTGTTCCACCAGCATTCGCAGTTCTTCGGGTTCGGAGGAGAACGCCGAGTCGACGCCGCCTTCCTCGCGCGACAACGTGACGTGCTTCTCCACGACACACGCACCGAGCGCGACCGCGGTGATCGCGGCGCCGATGCCCATGGTGTGGTCGGAGTAGCCGATGAGGGTGCTGAACGCGTCCCGCATGACCGGGATGCCGCGCAGGTTCGATTCGCTGGGGTCGGCCGGGTAGTTCGCGGTGCAGGCGAGCACGACGATCTGCTCGTTTCCGGTGGACCGCGCCGCCTCGACAGCGTTCGCGATCTCACGCACGGACGCCATGCCGGTCGAGATGATGATCGGCTTGCCCTTGCTCGCCGCCAGCCGGATGAGCGGCAGGTCGACGATCTCGGAGCTGGCGATCTTGTATGCGGGCACGTCGAGTGACTCGAGCAGGTCGATCGCGGTCGGGTCGAACGGGGAGGAGAACGCGGTGATGCCGAGTTCCTTCGCGAGCGCGAAGATCGGCTCGTGCCACTCCCAGGGAGTGTGGGCCTCCTCGTAGAGGTCCCACAGCGTGCGACCTCCCCACAGTTCGTGCCCTTCGGAGAGCCGGAAGTCGGGGGAGTCGGACTGGATGGTGATGGTGTCTGGCTTGTAGGTCTGCAGCTTGATCGCGTGGGCGCCCTGCTCGGCAGCCATCCGGACGATGTCGAGCGCCTTGTCGAGTGAGCCGTCATGGTTGCCCGACATCTCGGCGATGATGTACGGCTCGTGGTCGGGTCCGATCTGGTGCTTGCCGATGCGGATCGAAGCGTTGTCAGTCATTCGGCTGCCTCCTGCGGCGGATGGTGTGAACGGTCGCGGGCTCGCCGTCGATCAGGCGTTCGTCGCTGGCGATCTCCTCGAACCCGTTGCGCTTGTTCATGCGCCGCACGGCCTCGTTGGTGTCCATGACCTCGCCGTCGAGTCGGTCGAGCAGCAGCCCCTGCGGGTCGCGGAAGGCGAACTTGACCGCCTGGCGCTGGATGTCGATGAACGCCGGCAGCATCTCGCCGCGCTCTGTCAGGCCGGCGTTGTCGAGGTAGAAGCCCCACATGGCCGATTTCTGCTGCGGGTCGATGTCGAAGAAGGTGACGACACCGGCCGGCCGTCCGCCGCGTTCGTACATGTAGACCTTACGAGATTCGTTGCCCTGCAACGATTCCCAATAGCTGTCGTGCTGCTCAGCGGAGATGACGTCGCGCGTCAGCGAGACAGCCCTCACCTCGGGGTGGTTTCGCCAGTCGCGAACCAGCTCCTTGTCGGCCTCGGTGACAGGGCGCAGCATCAAGCCTCCGGCGGGTCCAGTGGGGTGGGTCAGGAACGCCGATAGACTAACCGACGGACCACGACGACCCCCGGAGGATTGATGACCACGCTGAGCCGTGACCAGGTGCGTTCGATGATGGCCGAGGTGCTGCAGGCCCAGGGCAAGGAGCTGCCCGAGGGTGACGACACCTCGCTGTCCGACATCGGATTCCGTTCGCTCGACTTCTCCGAGCTCGCCCTTCGGGTGGAGGACGAACTCGACACCGAACTGAACTTCGACGCTCCCGGCCTTCGTTCGATCGAGACGGTCGGCGATGTGCTCACGTTCATCGAACAGCTCCAAGAGGGCTGAGGTTTGACCGACCTGCCGGCCGGTTCGGGCAACCGGATCATCACGGCCTCCTTCCAGGGCACCTGGGCCGATCTCGGCGCCGCCGATCCCGCCTGGCCCGCGGCGTCCGCCTTTCTGGTCGACGACCACCTGCAGGCGTTGCGCGCCGTGTGGGCGCACGCGGCGGGCGGTCGCGAGACGCTCATCGCCGGCAGCGGCCGGGTCGGTGACGAACAGGCCGCCGGTTTCCAGGAGTCCGGTCTGGCTCTGGTGCGCGCCGATGGCGTGTCGCAGGCCACGGCCGGTCACGACGTCGAGGACGGCCGGGTGTGGTTGCTCACCAGCGGCTCCACCGGGCGTCCCAAGCAGGTCGCTCACACGCTCGACTCGCTGACGACCGTCGCCGGCCAGCAACCGGCCCGCACCTGGCTGTGCCCCTACGCGGTCGGTGCTTATGCCTGGTGGCAGGTGGTCACGCTCTCGCTCAACCTGCCCGGTCAAGACGTGCTGTTCATCGAACCGTCGCAGTTGGAGCAGTGGCCGCAGCTCGCACTCGACGCGGGTGTCACCGCCGCGTCCGGCACCCCGACGTTCTGGCGTCAGGCGCTGTGGCGCTCGGGTGAGGTGATGGCGAAGCTGCCGTTGGAGCAGGTGACCCTCGGCGGCGAGCCCGTCGACCAGGCGATCCTCGATCGACTGCGCGAGGTGTACCCGGACGCTCGCATCTCCTGGATCTACGCCTCCTCCGAAGCCGGCGCGGCGATCGCCGTCCACGACGGAAAGGCCGGCTTCCCGCAGGCCTGGCTGGACCGTGAGGTCGAAGGCCGCCCGCGGTTGTCGGTGCAGGACGGCGAACTGGTGATCGCCTCCAGCAAGGCGGCCGAAGGCATGGATGCCGAGATCCGCACCGGCGACCACGTCGAGATCGAGGACGGGCGGGTGCTGATCACCGGTCGCATCGCCTCCGACGAGATCAACGTCGGCGGGTCCAAGGCCTCGGCCTCCAAGGTGCGTGGTGTCCTGCTCGACCACCCCGCCGTTGTCTGGGCCTCCGTGAAGGGGCGCAAGGCGCCCCTGGTAGGCATGGTGGTGGCAGCCGAGGTCGTGCTCGACCGCGATGCCGCGTCCGACCAGAAGCCCGTGACCGATGCCGACCTGCAGTCCTGGTGCGCAGAACGACTGCCCGACTACTGCGTGCCGCGGCGGATCCGCGTACGTGACGAGATCCCCTTGAAGGAGACGCTGAAGAGCGATGTCTGAGAACACCCCCATCCCCGCAGCCTCGTGCGTCCTGGTCTCCGGCGGTTCCCGCGGGCTCGGCCTCGAACTGGTCAAGGACGCCCTTGCCGGCGGAGCCAAGGTCGCGACCTTTGCCCGCACTGTCACTCCCGAGCTCGAGCAGCTCGTCGCCGACAACCCCGACCACGTGTTCGTCGGCCCGGTCGACATCACCGACGAGAAGGCGATCAAGTCGTTCATCAAGGACGCCTCCGCCAAGCTCGGCCCCATCGACGCGCTCGTGAACAACGCTGCGATCGGCCAGGATTCGATGCATCTGCACACCTCGCCGGAGCGGATCGACCAGATCATCTCGACCAACCTCACGGCCACGCTCGTCCTGACCCGCGCCTTCCTGCGTCACGCGATGGCGAAGTCGGGACGTGGACGCATCATCAACGTCACCTCCATCTGCGCCCAGCGCGGATACGCCGGTCTCGTCGCCTACTCGGCAACCAAGGGAGGGCTCGATTCGGCGACGCGCGCGCTCGCCCGCGAGATGCACGGCCGGTTCCTGGTCAACTCGGTCGCTCCGGGGTTCTTCGCCTCGGAGATGTCGTCGGTGCTCGGCACCGAACAGTTGTCGACGATCACCCGTCGCACCCCGACCGGGCGTCTGGTCGAGCCGGAGAACATCTCACCCATCGTCCACTCGCTGCTGTTCGACGACACGAACATGAACGGTCAGGTCATCGTCGTCGACGGTGGCGGCTCGATCTGAGGCCGCGATGACCTCCGCCACCGGTTCCGCCGCACGCCAAGCTCTGCTGTCGCAGTACGTCGGCGCCGAACATCTGGTACTCGGTGCGCACGTCAACGGCGAGACCTACCCGGGTACGGCTCGCTCCTACCTCGCCGACGGTCGCGGGGTCGCCTGGCAGGTGCCCCAGCAGGACGGTCTGGCGTTCGCCATCGACGCCGAGATCGCCGACCAGCCGGTCTCCGCGATGCTCGGCCGTCGTGCCCGCTCGATGGACCCGGCCGTCGTCTGGCCGCTGTGGACCGGCTGCGAGGCCGCCGCGAAGGCGCTCGAGTTGCCGGTGCTTTCCTGGCTCAACTGGCCCGGTTTGAAGCTCCCCGCCGAGATCGCCGAGAAGGTGTCCCTTCAATGGGAGCAACTCGACGACATCCTGGTTTGCTACGGAGTCGCGTCGACGACGTGAGCCGCGAGGTCACGGGCGGGTCGAGTTCGCGGTTGCTGCCGGTGGCTTCGGTTCCTGCGGATTCCTTCGTCATCGGCAGGGCTCAACCAGCAGAGTCGGTCGAGCGCTCGGGGTGGGCGTTGTTACCGCTGGTTGAGCCGCAGGACTGAGGAACGAAGTCCTGCGCGCCGAAACCACGGCGAGTTGTACTGGGGCTCAACCGATCCGGCGTCGGCGCAATGCTTCGAGGAGTCGCTCGGTCGGGGCGGTCATCAAGAAGTAAGCACGCTTCGCGCGAGGACCCGACTCTGTCGCCAGCGCATGTTCGAGGGCTCGCAGGTGACGACGGTCCTTCGCCAGGTCTGACTTGAGCGCTGCCAACTGGGCGTCCTTGCGGCGCACTTCCTCGATCAACTTCGTTGTCGCGGAGTCGGTTTCGGGTACACGGCGAGCGAATGCCATGGTCTCGTAGGCCGACGCGGCACTCTGGATCTCGGCCTCGGGGTCGCTCGTGTCCGCCGCCAGGCGCAGCAATTCGACGGCGATCTCGTTGCGGGTGCGCTCGGGACCGAACGGGTGAACGCCGGGACTGTTGACGAGCACGCCGGCCAGATCGACCATCGCCGTCGGCAGGTCGGCGTCCTCGACTGTGGGGTCGATCACCTCGAATCCGCTGCGCCCGGCAATCACATTGCGCAACAACGGGGCCGGGCGACCGTCGGCCCATCGCGCATACGCTCGCAGTCCGGCGCTGACTCGTTGCAGATCGCGCACCAGCAACTGGCGGACGCGGAACTCGACGGGCGTCCCGTCAGCGACCGGGAGTCCGGTCGCCACGACTCCACCCAGTCCTCGGTATGCGACGGCGTCCCCGCCGCCGAGAGTGCCGACCAACCAGCCGTTCGCGGCAAGCATCGGCGTGGCCAGGAGCGCGTCGAATCGCAGGTCGTCGCTGCACAGCGAACGCAGCAGCGTCCGGGCCTGTGCCCTGTCGATCGCCACCGAGCCGACGACAGCCCGGTCGAACACTGCCGCCGATGCTTGTTCAGGCAGTTCCGCGAAGACCGGCGAGCGCAGGTCGTAACCGGTCCCGAAGGCGCTGAACTGATGGTTCTCCTGCGGTGCTCGTGCCTGTCGGTCGAGAGCCGCGGGGCTCGCCCCGTTGTCGAGGTACGCGATGTATGAGGACCCGAGTCGGCGTAACACATCGATGAACTCCAGTGCGCCGACGCCGTCCGACAGCGGCGGCAGGATGTCGTCCACGGAATCCAGGGCGATGGCCAGGTCGAAGCCGCCTGGCGGTGTCCAGGCATCGAAGGAGCCGCACACGACGTCGGCTCCTGAGCCCGAGGCGGAGCGCGCATCCGACTCGCCGCGCACGAGTAGAGTCACCGAGAATCCTTGTCGCAAAAGACGATTCGCCAGTTTCGCGGCACGCGCTCCTACCAGGAGCGCAGAGCCGGGACCCTGGGGGAGGAGTTCCGACACATACCGGACCCGAAGATCGTCGGCGGGCACCGGATCGGACCAGCCGTCCATTTCGCCGCCGCAGTACTCGATCTCGCGCTCTGTGTGCTCGCCGGTCATGCGGTTCAGCCTATGGTCCCTCTGCGCATCCGCATCAGCGCGCGTGCGCCCACTCGACCTGCGGTGTGGCGACGTCGCGCAGCCGCAGCAGGTGCACAGCGTAATTACCGTGCGGGTCGTAGGGGTGCAACTCGTAGGTGCCGAACCTGGCCTCGATGGCGAGGCCGGCGGCGTACGCGTCCCGGGCGAACTCCTCGACCGAATACTCACGGGAGTGCGGGGGAGTGGCGTCGGTGTGGAACCCGACGAGCAGGCGCCCGGACGGCGACAGCAGCGCGGCCATCCGTTCGAGCATGAGCACCTCGGTGTCCGGCTCGCCGAGGATCATTACGTTGCCGACGCACACGATGACATCGAAGGACGTCGGAAACGACTGTGCGGCAAGTGACTTCGCGTCCAGGTCATCGATCCGTGACTGCATCGTCGGTAACTGCGGGTAGGTGTCGCCGGCCTGTCGCAGGAGTCCTTCGTCGAGGTCGACGCCGTACGCGTCGTGTCCACGAGCACGAAGCGCAGCAGCGACACGTCCCATGCCGCAACCGGCGTCCAGGATCGTGGCTCCGCGCGGCGCCATCACGTCAGCGAGACGCGCCTCGCCCTCGATGTCGTCACCGGCTGCATGCAGATCGGCGAACTTCTGACCGTATCCGCGGTGGTCGGTCTGCTCCCAGCGGGTGGGCTGTCGTGACATGGGCTCTAGCCTAGGCAGTCGTGCCGCCCGAAGGAGATTCAGTGCAGATGCAGGAGCGACCGAGCGTCGGTGTGGTCGTGTTGTCGATGGGCAACCGTCCCGTCGAACTCACCGAAGCCATCCGCACCGTCCAGATGCAGGAAGGTGTCGATCTCGACATCGTCGTCGTCGGAAACGGCTGGCGTCCCGAAGGCCTGCCCGAGGGTGTCCGCTCGGTGTACGAAACGGAGAACACCGGTATCCCGGAAGGTCGCAACATCGGCGCGTCCGAGGCGATCGGTGAGTTCCTGTTCTTCTTCGACGACGACGCGACGATCCCCGAGCCTGACGTGCTCGCTCGACTGGCGGCCAAGATCCAGGAAGCGGACGACATCGCACTCTGCCAGCCCGGACTCACCGACCCCGAGACCGGTGAGGCGCCCCGGCGGTGGGTGCCGCGTCTGCGAGTGAAGCCGGGTGAGTTCCAAGGCGGCCAGGTGGCGACCTTCTCCGAAGGCGTCGTGATGATCCGCCGCTCCGCGTTCGTGCAGGTCGGTGGCTGGCCCGGCAGGTTCTTCTTCGGCCACGAGGGCATCGATCTCGCCTGGCGACTCATGGACGCCGGGTGGCGGCTCTGGTACGCCCCCGAGATTCCCGTCAATCACCCGTACACCGAGGCGGCTCGGCATGCCGTCTACTACCGCACCAACGCCCGCAACAGGGTCTGGGTGGCCAAGCGGAACCTGCCCGCACCTCTGGTGCCCGTCTACCTCGCCACCTGGACCGCGCTGACGCTCGCGCGGGTGCACGACAGGGAAGCACTCAAGGTGTGGTTCCGCGGATTCGGCGAGGGCGTGCGCACGGACGCCGGGGAGCGGTTGCCCATCTCGTGGCGCACCGTCCGTGCCCTGACCAAGGCCGGCCGGCCACCGATCATCTGATGAAGTACGTCAT
The DNA here is from genome assembly GCF_054778255.1 of Yimella radicis. Classification (NCBI taxonomy): domain Bacteria; kingdom Bacillati; phylum Actinomycetota; class Actinomycetes; order Micrococcales; family Dermacoccaceae; genus Yimella; species Yimella radicis. Next base: position 101,821 of record NZ_BAAGZR010000007.1, on the reverse strand, counting down.
CACCGGGGTTCGCAGCAAGACCCACCTCGTCCACATCGCCGCCTACATTCGGCGCGAACTCGATTCTGCCACAGAGGAACTCGACGTCGCCCACATCGGCGGTGGCCGTTTTCTCGCACGCTCGAGCGTGACGCCGGACGACGTGCGGCGCCTCCTGCCCGACCACCCCCGGCTGCGTTTGTCCTTCCCCGAGGGCGCTGATCGATGGCACCACGAGGCGGCCGACCTGACCTACATCGCAGTCGGCGCGCCCGGCATCAAGCCGTGGATCCGACTGCGCCGCGATGCCCCGTTGCGTCCCATCCACGTGGTCGTCACCGACGAGGGCATCGGCACCTACGGCGACTGGCGGACCCGCAGGGACGCGCTCGCTCGGCAGGGCGCGCACGAACCCTGGCGCACAGTGCGTCCCCTGGCCATTCGCGCCGCCGATCGCGGGCTCACCGGGGAGCGCTTCGCGATGTACGACAAGGCATCCGAGTGGGCGCTGGACGAGGCGATCGCGAGCGAGTTCCGACGTCTCGTTCCGGCTGCCGCGGTGCCCGGTGAACCCAGCGACCGGGTGGTCTTCCTGTCTCAACCGTGGGTCGACCTGGGCATCCTGAGGCGGGACGCCCACCTCGCTCACGTCGCCGAGATCGCGGACGCCGTCGGCGCCCAAGGATTGCGGCTCGCCGTCCGACCGCACCCGGCGCAGGACAGTTCGATCTACGCGGGCTACGAGGTGCTCGATGAAGCGTTCACCGCCGAGGCCGACCCTTCGATCGTCCACGCCGCAGGTGTGGTCGGTGGGACGAGCACCGCGTTACTGAACCTGGCGGCGTTGTACCGCCTGCCGGCTGCGCGTCTGGTCGAGCCGGGACTGGAGCACCTCGAAGGAGAACTCGGCGCGGACCAGCGGGCGCTGTTGAACACCTACCTGCCGAAAGCCACCGAGGTCCGTCGGTGGGGCGGGTTACAGTCGTCGGTGTGAAGGGCAGGGCATCGACGGCCGACTCGGCCGCACGCTTCGGCAGCAACCTGTCGTCCTCGCCTGCGGTGCAGCGTGTGGTCGACCGGGCTCGCCAAGCTGCGCGCGACACTGCAGCGCGTCTTCCGCAGGGCGAGGGAGCACCACCCGTGCGGGCTCTCGACCTGCAGCACATCCGGATGACCGATCTGCTCACCGACGGACGCGTGGCGCGCGACGCCCGGCGCCGGGCCCGCCGGCTCGGTCTGCCGCGCACCATCGACGACACCTCCGCCTGGGCCTCGCTCGGTGCGCTCGCCGCGCTGCTGCGGGTGGTGGACGACGGCTCGCGTCGCGCAGTGGTGCTCGATTCGGTGGGGGAGCGCTCGACCTTCAGCCGTTGGGCGACCAGCGCCGGCTTCGCACCGCTCGCGTTCGACGTCATGCGCGCCGACGTCGTGGGTGAACAGGTCGCCGAACGCAGCGTCGACATGGTCGTCCGGCTCCACCCGCACTCGGCATCGGCCGAGACGGTCGACGAACACCTCATCCGGGCGTCCTGGGCGGTCCGTCGGGGCGGCCTCATCTGCATCACGATGAAGCTCGGGCCGGCGCACGAGCACGGCGTCTGCGTGGCCGACATCCGGTCGTTGATCGCTCGCAGCGCTGACCGCGGCCTGAAGCTCGTCGGCCAACTCGACATCGACGACGGCCTGCGCGCTCGCGAGGCGTCCCGCCAGGAAACGGGATCGTTCGGGCTGGCGTTGCTGACGTTCCGTGTGTCGGTGCCGCACAGTTCCTCGTGACCGGCCGCCGGGACGAGCGTCTCGACACCGATTTCGCACCCGGTCGTCCGGTTCCGCTTCGGGCGATCATCGGCTCGCTGCGCCGTGGGGCGGGTGACCCGACCTGGCTGCAGACCGGTGAAGGGATCTGGCGCGCGTGCGTCACCCCCGAGGGCCCGGTCTCGATGCTCCTTCGGGTAGACCGGACGGGGGTCGGCAACCGGGTGGTCGCGCGCGCCCACGGGCCCGGATCATCGTGGATTCTCGCTCGGTTGCCAAGCCTGTTGGGGGCCGACGACCCGGCGCACGAGTTCGTTCCTCACCATGACGTGATTGCCGAAGCCTTTGCGCAGCAACGTGATTGGCGTCTCGGAAGGACGGGTCTGGTCATCGATGCACTGGTGCCGGCGATCATCGAGCAGCGGGTAACCGGGAAGCAGGCCTTCGGTGGGTACCGGATGTTGGTGCGCCGATTCGGGTCGCCCGCTCCGGGGCCCGCAGCCGATCTCGGGCTGCGGACACCACCGTCGGCGGACGGGTGGGCGAAGATCCCCTCCTGGGAGTGGCTGCGTGCGGGGGTCGACGCGCAGCGGGCCGACACGATCATGCGGGCGATGCGAGTCGCGCACGCCCTCGAGGAATGTGCCGATCTGCCGCGGGAACAGGCCTGGAAGCGTTTGCGTTCGGTGCCGGGCATCGGGGTCTGGACGACGGCCGAGGTGGCACAACGCGCGTTGGGCGACGCCGACGCCGTCAGCTTCGGCGACTACCACGTCGCCAAGGACATCGGGTACGCGCTCACCGGACGTCCGGTCGATGATCTCCAGCTCGCGGAGCTGTTGAAACCGTATGCGGGACACCGGTATCGGGTTCAGTACCTGGTCAATGCCGCGGGGTTGAATCGCCCGCGCCGCGGCCCGCGGTTGAGCCTGCCCACCCACCTTCCGAGTCGCATGTGACCAACAGCCAGCTCCGACGTCAGCCTACGACGTCAGCGCGGTTCGCGTCCGGCTCGGCGGATCGTGGCCCGTGCGAGCGACTCGGTCGAGTCCACCAGCTCGCCCCGGCTCGACCAGCCCTGGGTCGCGTGGATCACCGACAGTTCGGTACACCCGAGCACCACCACGTGGCTGCGTTCGAGAAGGCGCTCGATGACGCCCTCGAGGCCGGCGACGTCGACCGGGCCGCCTGCCTTGACGCCGTCGTAGATCACCGACATCGTCAGCGACTGGTCGTTCTCGTCCGGGTACACACTGCGTGCGCCCAGAGAATCGAGCACCTTCTCGTAGACGCCGGCGGTCCGCGTGCCGTCGGTCACCAACAGGCCCACCCGCGAGCCATCGGCACCGGCCGATCGTGCTGCTGCGGTCAGAGCCGCTCGTGCGGTCGCCTCCACGATGGAGAGCACCTCCTGCGACGTGGCCGCCTGGATCTGAGGCAGGAAGTGGTAGGCGGTGTTGCAGGGCAGCACGATGAAATCGGTGCCGAGAGCGTCCAGGCGCGCCGCGTCCCGCGCCAGGACCGGTCCGGGGTCCGGCGCGTCGGCGGACAGAATGCGCGCGGTCCGGTCCGGCTGCGTCGAGTGCACCAGAACCACCAGATCCAGATGGTCCTGATCCCGCGACGCCGGGGTGAGCTTGACGACAACATCCTGGAACAGCGCAGTTGCTGCCGGGCCGTTGCCGCCGATCACGCCGACCACCGGACCGGGGTAGGCGTCGTCCTCGCGGACCGGGAGCAAGGTGGTCACACCAGCGCCTTCGGCTCCGGGTAGTACCGCCGGTACTTGCGCACGTAGTTGACCTGGTTCATCGCGATCCACTGCCAGCGCTTCGGGTGCTTCTCGGCACCGTAGAACCAGGGGTTTGTGACCTCGCCCGCCTTGATCAAGCCGTTCAGTTTCTGCTTGGTCGCAGGATCGGTCACGTAGCGCTTGAGCAGACGCATCGGCACCGCGCTGAACACGTGCTCGTCCGTCGTTTCGACCACGGGTCGCCCTTCGAGCGACCGGCCCTTCACCCACTCGTTCACGTACCACTCGACGACGTTGTGACCGGCTGCGGTGATGTAGAAGCTGGTGCCGCCCAGGCGGGGGTTCAGTTCGAAGAACACGGTCTCGCCGGTGCGCGGGTCGTACTTCATGTCGAAGTTCGCCCAGCCGCGCCAGCCGACGTGCTCCAGCAGGCGGGTTGCCGCGGCCACCGCTTCGTGGTCGACCCCGGTCATGATCGCCGCCGGGAAACCACGGGTGTCGGGGGCGTGCTCCTCCAGCAGGACCCGACCGAAGCAGGCGAACTTCACCTCGCCCTGTTTGCTGACGTAGCAGGTGAGGACCCGCATGTTCTGGTCGTCGCCGGGGATGACGTCCTGCAGGATGAACTTGTCGGTGTAGCCGGAGCCGTGCAGCCGGGTCAGCAGGTCGTCCAGTTCCTGCCGCGAGGATGCGGAGTGCACCTTCTGCTTACCGGTGAAATCGACGCCGGCGTACGCCTCGGCGTTCGACGGCTTCGCGATGACCGGGAAGGTCAGCCCTTCCAGTTGCTGTGCAGCAGAGTCGGATCCGTGGTCGCTGACGTCGTACACGACGGTCTGCGGGTGCGGAATGTCCAGTTCCCGGCACAGGTCGGCGAAGTTCTCCTTGCGCGTCAGCCGGTCGATCAGCTCGGGCTCGCTGTACGGAATCACGTAAAGATCCTCGAGCTGGTGCTTGACCCGGGCCAGGACGCTGACGACGTGGTCGGTGGTCGCCAGCAGCAGGCGCTTGTCCGACCCCACCTTCGGCGCGAGGTCGCGCAGCGTGCGCACCAGAAGCTCGGGATCCTCAAGCGAGGCGATCGGGCGGTGCTCGACCAGAGTGCTGTGTGCGATCGGTCCGGCGACCATGCGGGAGACGATCAGGGTGCGGTACCCGTACGCCATGTGGAACGAGCGCGCCAGGCTGTAACCCAGGCGGTCGCCGCCGAGTACTACGGGGACGAAGTCCTGTCCGGGAATGATTGTGTGGGGGCCGGGCGCGACGATGTCAGGCATGGCACCCGAGCCTAATGGCGCGGCTGGGCGATCCCGACGCGGACGCTCCCCGGGTTCGGTGTGAGCTCGGCGACGAGGCGCTCGCCGGCCAAGGCCACCTCGAAGCGGGCTGCGATGCGTCCGAGCACATACGGATCGGCGCAGGTGACCGACCATTCCTCGTCGGCGCCGTCGAGGGCGGCGTCCTCCCCGGCGGGGTCGGGCAGGACGGCGGCCGACCAGGCGCGACGCACCCGGTCCGTCACGGTCTCGGGATGCACCGACTCGATGCCGACCTCGACCGACATCGCCGAACCCGCAGGCACGCCGAGGGCGTCACGGACGGCTTCGGCGCGGCCGAGCGCGAACCAGTCGGTCGGGCCCGAGCGCACCAGCGTGCGAGACCCGTCGGCGTCGGGATGCAGAAAGCGTCGGTCGAGGCCGCGGACGATCGCGACCGGCACCCGGTCCAGCTTGCCCTTGACGAGATCAGCCGCCGCTGCGACCTCGTCGGCGATGTTGCGCACGGTCACCGCGAGATCGTGCCCGTGGGTGTCGGCGAGACCGCGCAGGTCCTCGAGCGGGGTCAGGCCGTGCGTGCCGAGTGCGAAATCGGTGAGTCCGCTGCGCCACGCCCGTCCGGAGGTGTCGCTGAGCACGACGGCGAAGTCGGCGTGCCCCGCGACGTCGGCCAGGCGTCCGTGCAAGGACGCAGCTTCAGCGTCGGGCTCATGCGGCAACAACAGCCGTACGTCGTCATCGGCGTTCGAGGAGTCGATCCCGGCACCGGCCATCACCGGCCCGGCCTTGGCCTCGACGACCCGGGTGAACCCGGTGGACGTCGTGCGCTCGGCCACGACCCGCTGCGACTCCTGCAGTACCAGGTCGGCACGCTCGACGTCGTTCGAGCCGAGGAGGCCGAGAGCCTTGGAGACCACCTTGCTGGTGACGACCACGACATCGCCGGGTTCGATACGCATGGCTCCCGACTGGGCCACCGCTTCGTGGACGAGTGTGGCGAGATCGTCGCCGGCGCGGACCTCGGGCACCCCTGCCAGCGGCAGGATCGTGATCACGCGCGGTCCCGCAGACGCAGTCCGAGGTCGACCGCCGCTGCCGCCATCGCCTCGGCGGTGGGGAGGTCTTTCATCAACAGCGGGACAGCCTCGGTCGTCAGGCCTGCCGGTCCACCGAACGACTCGGCGTCGCCGCTGTCGATCAGCCAGCCGTCGAGGAAGTCGCGGTACAGCCCGGCGACACCACTGGGGGAGACCTCCACCCCGAGCGTCGCCAGGCAGGCGTCCGCGTGACCCCGCACCGGTCCGCCACCGATGATCGGGGAGACGCCGACGACGGGAGCAGCTGTGCCGCGCAACGCATCTCGGACGCCGGGCACCAGCAGGATGATTCCGATGGACACGACAGGGTTGCTCGGAGGAAGAATGACCAGATCAGCGGTCCGGATGGCCTCCAGGACCCCCGGAGCTGCCGCGGCACGATCGAGGCCCGCCACGACGAAGCGCTGCGCGGGCACCGCGGCCCGCAGTCGGATCCACCACTCCTGGAAGTGCACGGCCCGTTGCTCGTCGCCGTCATCGAGCACGACGTGTGTCTCGACGAACGCGTCCGTCATCGGCAGCAGGCGCACGTGCTGGTCGGGAAGACCCCACCGCCTGGCCAGACGAGCAGTCACCTCGGACGGGGTGGCTCCCTGGGCGAGCCACATGCTGCGGGCGACGTGGGTGCCGAGGTCCTTGTCGCCGAGTCCGAACCATTGCGGCTCGACACCGTATGCGGCCAGTTCACCCTGCAACGTGAAGCTTTCGTTCGCCCGTCCCCAGCCCTGCCCCTCGTGGATGTCGCCGCCGAGGGTGTAGAGCAGGGTGTCGACGTCCGGGCTCACCCGCAGTCCGAAGAGCGTGATGTCGTCGCCGGTGTTCGCAACGATCGTGATCTCGTGCGGCCCGTCGTCCAGTCGGTCGAGATGGCTACGCAGTCCGCGCAGGAATCGGGCGCCGCCGACGCCTCCGGCCAAGGCAGTGATCCGCATGCCGGGCAGTGTGTCAGTCCTGTCTCGTAGCATCAGGAGCGGGCCGCTGCCGGCTTTCTCACTTACTCCTTCGCACTTGACTTATGCGTAACGACACGCGTGTAATAACAGCGTTGTGATTTCGTCGACATCAGGAGGAGCAGTGCAGGAATTCTCATTGTTCGCCGTGCAGCCGCTCGATGTCGATGACGACGGAGCGCTCGCCTGGCAGGAGAACGCGCTGTGCGCGCAGACCGACCCCGAGGCGTTCTTCCCGGAGAAGGGCGGCTCCACCCGTGAGGCCAAGAAGGTCTGCATCGGGTGTGAGGTCAAGGCCGAGTGCCTGGAGTACGCCCTCGCCAACGACGAACGCTTCGGGATTTGGGGCGGCTTGTCCGAGCGCGAGCGCCGCAAGCTCAAGAAGCGGGCGGTCTAGCCGCCTGCGCCCGTGGTGACCCAGATGCTCACCTCCGACGCAGACGGGTCGCTGCTGGTCACCGATGACGACGGCCCGAGGCTGAACGTCACGGCCATGCTCGTCGTCCGCGAGGGCGGCGAGCGATTACATGCCACCCTCCGGGCGCTGCTCGACCAACATCGCAGGCCCGACCGGCTGGTGATCATCGACACCACCCCGGAACGGTCCACCCACCGAATCCCCGACGAACACCCGCAGATCCGTGCCGGCTTCCCGGATGTCTCTGTCGTCACCGTCCCGCCCGGCTCGAGCTTCGCCGACACCGTCGACATCGCCGTCGAGGCACTGCCCGATCCCGGCGAGGACGCGGTCGTCACCAAGCGCAGCCGCACGAGGGCCGACAAGCGCCCCATCCGTCCACGGGACCGGCATGAATGGCTCTGGTTGTTGCACGAGGACAACCAGCCGGACGCGAACGCGCTCGCCGCGCTCACCGAGGCCGTCGGACGCACCACCCGCATCGGCATCGCCGGTTGCAAGGTGCGCGAGCTCCACCGACCCCGCCGACTGGTCGACGTCGGACTCGACGTCACGCGTACCGGCCGCCACATCGGTGAGCAGATGCAGGGCGAATTCGACCAGGGACAGCACGATCTGCGCACCGACGTCCTGGCGGTCAGCAGCAGCGGCCTGATGATCCGTCGGGACGTCTATGCGAGCCTCGGCGGGTTCGACCCGGCCTTCGACGGCGACGGCGACGGACTGGACCTGTGCTGGCGGGCTCACCTGACCGGTCACCAGGTGGTCGTGGTCACCGACGCGATCGTGCACCAGGACGTCGATCCCACTCCCAGCGACGGAACGGGCAAGCGGCGTCCTGACCCAGACCTTCCCGCCCCGCAGAGCCCGCGGACGCTGCGCCGTCACCGGCAGGTCGCGCTCGCGCGCGCCTCGCTGTTGGGCTGGCCGTTGATGAGCCTGTGGATCCTGCTGTCCGGTCTCGTGCTCGGCGTCGGGATGCTGCTGGTGAAGCACCCGCGCCGCGCCTTGGCGGAATTCGCCCAGGCCACAGCGCCGTTCGGCCTCGGTCGCATCGTCGGCGCCCGGGCTCGGTTCTTCGGACGGCCCACCGCCCGTCGGCGTTACCTGCGTCCGTTGTTCGTGGGTGCGGGCGCCGCCTGGATGAGCGCCCGTGACTCGCTGCGCGCCGCCGTCACGCTCGACGACGTCCCACCCGAGCACGCTCTGGTCGACGAGGGAGCCGGCGAAACGGGGCCGGTCGACGAGCACGCACAAGCCCTCGCCGTGCCGCGGCGTCCACTCGCGCAGATGTGGCGCAGCCCCGGCCTGTGGACCGTCCTCGCCGCGCTGATCGCCGCCGGTGTGCAGTGGCGTGGATTACTCGGCAGCCACTCCTTCCAAGGGCGCTCCGGCGCGATCAGCGGCGGCGAACTGCGCGCGTTCGGCACCGACTCCGGCGGCATCTGGCGGCTGTATCGCGACGGCTGGACGGGCGCCGGCCTCGGCGGGCCGAATCAGCACGCCGAATACCTTCCTGTGCTGTGGCCGCTCGCCTGGCTGGTCGAACACGTTCCCGGTCTGGCGTCGGCAACCAGCGGTCACACGGCGGTCGTCTGGCTGCTGGCGCTGACCATGCCGTTGTCTGCACTCACCGCCTATCGCGCCGGACGCGTGCTGACGCCTCACGGCTGGCCCCGCGCAGTGGTCGCCGCGCTGTGGGCCAGTTCCGCGCTCGCCACCACCGCGTCTGCGCAAGGACGCCTGGGTCCCGCCATCGGTCACGTGCTCGCGCCGCTGGTGTTCGCCGGCGTGGTGGCCATCGCCCGTCCCAGAGGTTCGGCCACGATGACCTTCGCGACCGTCACTGTCGCCGGGATCATGGGGGCGTTCAGTCCGATCCTCTTGGCGTTCAGCACGATTGCTGCGCTGCTGGTCGCCCTGTTCGGAGCCCGATGGGCGCGCCTACGCGGGCTGATCCTGGCGACAGTGCCGTGGGCGCTGTTGGGTGCCTACACCCGCGACCTGCTCTCCGACCCGCGCCAGATCTTCGCCGGACCGGGCAACCTGATCACCGGCGCGCCGACGCAGGCGGAACCATGGCAGCTCGCGCTGTTGCACCCCGGCGGTCCGGGCTCCTATCCGGTGCTGCTGGGCCTGCCTCTGCTCGTCCTGGCCGTGCTCGGCCTGTGCAGTCCCGGGCGTCACCGCTTCATGCTCGCCGCGTCCGCCCTCGCGCTGACCGCGCTCACGGGTGCCCTGCTGTCCCCGTCGCTGGTGGTGATGTCCACGCCGGACGGACCACGAACTGCCTGGGCCGGAGTGCCGCTGCAGATCTTCGCTCTGTGTTGTGCGGGGATCGCCCTCGCCGGACTGGCGCCGCCGTACCCCCGGAGCAAGCCCGCGCGGGCGGTGCTGCACCCGGCGATGGGCGTGCTCGCCGGCCTGCTCGCTGCTGTCGTCGTCGGTTTCGCGGCTTGGGCCGGACAGGTGACAGCTCTGCGGCCGGTGGATCGGCCGCTGCCCGAACTCGTCCAGAAACAATTCACCGGACCCCGCTCGATACGGTCCCTCGTCCTCACCGTCGGCCGCGACGGCACCGTGGCCTACCGCCTGCAGGGCCGAGAGGTCGGACGTCCGGTGGCCGACCTGACGCTGCCCGCTCCGAGCGGCGCGGCTGATGCGGGACGGGCGGTCGATGCCCTGGTGCGCGGGCAGGGCGAAGCAGCTGCCGCCGGTCTGCACCGGCTCGCTGTGGGTTACGTGGTGTTGACCGGTCCAGGTGCAGCCGGCTCCGATGTCTCCTCCTCGCTGCAGAGCGGCGGTTCACTCCTACGGATGCACAGCGTGCGCGACGCCCAGGTCTGGCGGGTTGCTCCGATGACCACCCCCGCAGGCGATCGTTCGGTGGCCAGCAGTCGACTCGTCCTGCTGACCGCAGGCACCCCGACTCAAGAACTGCGCACCGACGATTGGCACGCCGCCACTTCGTTGCGCCTTCCGGCGGCCAGGGTCGCGCGAACGATCGTGGTCGCCGAGCCGGGTGGTTGGTCGAGCCGGGCCGAAGTCACGTATGACGGGAAGCCGCTGCGTGCCGAGGTGGTCGGGCCGACCGTCCAGTACGAACTGCCGACCGCTGCGGGTCAGCTGGAGATTGCGCCCCGTCCGGCGTTCGAGCGCACCAGGTGGGCGCAGGCGGGCTTGTGGCTGCTGGTCGTGTTCATCGCCCTGCCGTTCGGCAACCGCGCGTCCCGCAGGAGGGCGTGGTGAGGGGTCTGTCCGTCGTTCGGGCCGTCGTGGTCGCGGCCGCCGCCGGGGGAGTGGTGTTCGGGTCGGCCGAGGTCGACGTCGATGCCGACTGGTCACGCGCGAGCGACACCCGTGCCGCTCAGAACGCCAGTGCCGCTCTCAACACCACGCTGGTGTGCCCCGGCCCCGATCGCCCGGGCACGCCCGGGTACGAGGACGCGAAGCAGACCGTGGACCTCGCCACCGGCGGCGCTCCGGCAAGCGTGTTGAAGCCCCACGGTGAGGGCGCGGTCCGCGCCGCCCGCTTGCCCTCCGGTGCCGGCGCAGCGCCGCCCACCCGCACGGCGCCCGTTCAGGTTGCGCGCGACCGTGTCAGCGGTGCCGGCGGCGTCCACCTCGATGGTTCGGGCAGCGCCGCGACCGGTCTTGCTGCCCTTCAGTCCTGGGACGACGAGGAGCAGAGCGTCGGCGGCTTTGCGATGGCACCCTGTGGCGTCCTGACCAAGGACACCTGGTTTCCTCTGGGCGGCAACCAATCCGGACGTGTCGGACGTGTCGTGATCAGCAACCCTTCGTCTGCGCCGGTGACGGTCGACGCCGAGATCCTCGGCCGGGGTGGAGTCGACGCCGACCAGGGTGCCAAGGGCTTGGTCGTTGCGCCCGGCGACCGGGCGGTCGTCGGCGTGGGTGACTTCGGCGACGATCTCAGCGACGCCTTCGTCCATGTGGTCGCGCGCGGTGGAGCCGTCGCCGTGTCCGGCGTCGACGCCTGGATGACCGGTGAGACACGCTCGGGACAAGCCGGTTCCGCGCCCGCAGCCGCCGGAACGGATCTGGTTCTCCCGCAGGTCCCGGTTGTCGCGGGTACGCCGACCGTGCGGGTGGCGGTGCCGGGAGCCCTCGGCACCTCGGTACGGGTACGGGCCATCGACAGCGCCGGCCTGGTCGTCGCAGACGAAGTCACCGATGTCGATGCCAAGTCGACCGTGGCGGTGCCCCTCACGGACGTCCCGAAGGGCAGCTATGCCGTTCGTGTGACCTCCGAGCAGCCGGTGGCCGCAGCGGTACTGGCGATGGCGAACACCTCCGGCACCTCCGACATCGGGTGGGCGACTCCCGTTCGAAGCAGTGGCGCGTTGATCGGCTCGCCGCTGCCGAAACTGCCGGAGGGTGCCGGCGCGACGCTCGGGTTGTTCTCCGCAGACCGTCCGGCGACGGTCGACGTCGTCACCGACGACGGCGCTCCCCGGCGGGTGCACCTGGAGAAGGACCGCCCACTGCGGCTCGACGTGAGTGGACGCGACTCTGTGTGGGTGCGTGTCCTCGCCGGGTCGGTGCGCGGATCGGTGGTGGTCTCCGGACAGATCGAGGACCGGCCCGTGCTCGAGGTCAGTCCGCTCGAACCGGTGGCGGTCGAGGCCACCGTCCGGGAGTCGACCGCCGAACGAGACTGAGCCGCAGCGCGATTCGGCCCGTGTGCGTTTCTACTCGCGCGTCAACCAGCTGGCGTAGGTGCGACCGCCGCGCCGGGCGTCCGGCCCGGGAAGGTTCGAACCGTTCGCAAACGCCTTCAGCACACCACCGACCCGAGGCACGGCAAGGCTGCGACGTAGCTTCACCCCACGGACGTGCGCGGTGAGGACGGCGATCTCGCGGGCACTGAGCACCTCCGGGCCGGCCAGTTCGATCGGGCCCGTGGCATGGTCCTCGGCGAGCGCCACGTCGACGAGCGTCTTGGCGACCCACTCGGGATCGACCGGGGCCATGCGAAGTCCCTTGGGCGCCAAAGCTATTCCGGCCGCGTACGGTCCGAAATACCGCGCCGCCAGGGCGTGGAACTGCGTCGCTCGGACGATCGTGTGCGGCATCCCGGACTCGACGACCACCGTCTCCGCCTGCGCCTTCGCGCGGTAGTAGGGCAGCGGGTTGTCCCAACAGCCGACGATCGACACGTGCACCAGCCGAGGTGCCGGTTCGGCGTCGAGCGCGGCCAGGGCAAGCCGTCGGGTGCCGTCGACGTCGACGTCCTGTGCGTGACGTCCGTCGGTTGCGCAGTGGATGACTGCCTCCACTCCGTCGAGCGCCTCGGACAAACCCGAGCCGTCGCGAAGATCGCCGGTCACGTAGCTGACGTCGGCCTCGGCTCCACCATCCGACGAACCGCGGGTGAGGACGCGAGCCGGCACCTGGGAGTGGACCAATTCGGCGACGACTGCGCGTCCGAGTGTGCCGGTGCCACCGGTCACCAGAACGGGGCGTCGGCCGACGGTGGGCAGTCCGGGAAGAATCGTGGGTGGTGCTGCGGCGTCCGACATCAGCGGTCCTTCAGTTCGTCCGGGTCGAGGCCGAGCAGGCCGGCGATCTGTTCGCAGATGACCAGATCGACCAGTTCGACGAGATCGGCCTCGCAGGAGGACCTCGTCTCGATCGGCCGGCGGTACACGACTACGCGGGCCGGCAGCGAGCCCTCGGCGGGAAACGCACGGGCCAGGGCGATCTGATCCTCCCACGGGGCGGGATCGCTGGGCGGGACGTCCTCGACCGCCAGCTCGATCGGCGACTTCTTGATCTCCGCCTTGGTGCACACCTGTTCGAAGGCGTCGAGCACGACCTCGTCGAAGCGTCGGCTGCGCGACCGCATCGCCGGCACACGGGGCCAGGCGACCGGGCCGCGCATGCCACGTCCGCGACGGCCCGCGCGGCGGTTGGAAGTCATGTGACGCAGCCTAATTGCTGCGCACCGCGACATCAGGACGTCGGCGTTCGGCGCGGCACACACAGCATGTCCGTCGACGGGCCTAGAGTCGTCGCCGTGATGAAGACGGGTGCGCCGCGATGCTGAAGCGACAGTGCTGCCGGGCCGGTTGCGGCCAGGGCGCCGTGGCCACCCTCACGTATGTGCACCGCGACCAGACGGTGGTTCTCGGACCGCTCGCAACCTACGCGGAGCCGCACGCGTACGACCTCTGCGCGAACCACGCGTCCCGCCTGACTGCGCCTCGTGGCTGGGACGTCGTGCGCCTGCCGATCGACTACAGCGAACCCGTGCCCAGCCAGGACGACCTGCTCGCGCTCGCCGATGCCGTGCGTGCCGCGGGCACCCCGCAGCCCGCACCCGTCGAGGTGCAGCAGCCCGACGAGGCACCGCGACTGCGGGTCGTCCGCTCCCGCTGACCTGCCCGCCGCTAGCGTGGAGCGGTGACTTCCGCGCGCATCCTGTCGACGAACGTCGCCTCGCCCCCGCCTGCCCGTAAGAGTCGACGGTCCACGGGGATCGTGAAGCTGCCACACGAATCGATCGAGGTGTTCGCGCCCGGCCCTGACTACGGGGACGGCTCCGGTGTGGTGGGCGATCTCGTCGGCAACCGCAAGCATCACGGTGGAGCGCAAAAGGCCGTGTATGCCTACGCGCGTGAGGAACTTGACCACTGGGGCCGCGAATTGGGCGAGGAGTTCCCGGATGGATGGTTCGGGGAGAACCTCACCACGACCGGTATCGACCTGGAGCGGTTGCTGATCAACCAGCAACTGCGGATCGGCTCCGCACTGTTGGAGGTGTCGATTCCGCGCAGCCCGTGCCGTACCTTCGCCGACCACCTCGGAGTGCGCGGTTGGGTGAAGCGATTCACCACGCACGGGCGCTGCGGGGTCTACCTGCGTGTGGTCGAGCCGGGCACCGTTCGTCCGGGTGACCCCATCGAACTGATCGGTCGACCCGACCACGAAGTCGACATGAAGATCGCCTTCGCCGCCGCGATGGGCGACGACGACGCCTCCGAACTCGTGGTGCGAGCCGGGTGCCTGCCGCCGATGTACCACCAGCGACACGTCGAGCGACTGGCCGCGCGCTCCCGTCTTCAGTGACCACTATGCTTCGCCGGGTGAGTCGAGTGGACCTGTCCGAATTCATCAAGGCGTACGACGTCCGCGGCCTCGTGCCCGAACAGCTCAGCGAGTCGGTGGCGCGAGCGCTCGGCTCGGCGTTCGCGCAAGTTGTCGTGTTGCCGGCCGAGGAGACCGCGGTCGTGATCGGACACGACATGCGTCCGAGTTCACCGGGTCTGTCGCGCGCGTTCGCCGAAGGTGTGGTTGCGCACGGTGTCGACGTGACGCTCATCGGACTGTGTTCGACCGACGGTCTGTACTACGCCTCCGGCGCTCTCGACGTGCCGGGCGCGATGTTCACTGCGAGCCACAACCCGGCCGAGTACAACGGCATCAAACTGTGCCGTGCAGGTGCCCGTCCGGTCGGACAGGACAGCGGCCTCGCCGAGATCCGCGACCTGGCGCAGTGGACGCTGGACCGGGGTGATCTGCACCAGCTGTCGGGTGCCGCGCGCACCGGCACGATCACCGAACGCGACCTGCTGGACGACTACTCGCATTTCCTGCGGCACCTGGTGGACTTGCGGGACGGCCGGCCGCTGAAGGTGGTCATCGACACCGGCAACGGCATGGGCGGCCACACCGTCCCGGCGGTCCTCGGTGATGGTGAGCTGCCACTGGAGATCGTGCCGTTGTATTTCGAACTCGATGGCACATTCCCCAACCACGAGGCCAACCCGTTGGAGCCGGAGAACCTGCGTGACCTGCAGGCAGCGGTCCGCGAACACGAGGCCGACATCGGCCTGGCCTTCGACGGGGACGCCGACCGTTGTTTCGTCGTCGACGAGAACGCAGACCCGGTCAGCCCGTCCGCGGTGACGGCGCTGGTGGCGACACGCGAGATCGCCAAAGCCGTTGCGGACGGGTCGGATCCGTCCGATGTTGCGATCGTCTACAACGTGATCTCGTCGCGCGCGGTGCCGGAGATCGTAGAGGCCACCGGTGCCCGCACCGTGCGCACCCGCGTCGGCCATTCCTTCATCAAGGCGCAGATGGCCGAGCATGATGCAGTGTTCGGTGGCGAGCACTCGGCGCACTATTACTTCCGTGACTTCTGGTTCGCCGACACCGGCATGCTGGCCGCCCTGCACGTGCTGGCCGCGCTCGGTGAGCAGGACGAGCCGTTGTCGCAGCTGATCGCGCAGTTCGCCAAGTACCCGGCGTCGGGGGAGATCAACTCCAGGGTGACCGACCAGGCCGGTGCGACCGCTCGCGTCCGCGAGTGGGCTGCCGAGCAGGGTGAGGTCACCGAGGACCAACTCGACGGACTCACCATCACCCATGAGGGCGCGCCGATGTGGTGGCTGAATGTCCGCGCGAGCAACACAGAACCGTTGCTTCGCCTGAACGTCGAGGCCGCCGACGATGAAACAATGACACGAGTGCGTGACGCTGCGCTGGCAGCGATCCGTTCCTGACGCCCGAGGAGAAGCTGATGACTGCACAGATCGACGGCTGGCTGCGCGAGATCCTGCGCTGCCCTGTCTGCACCAGTGAGTTGATCGACGGCACCGCACCCGATGGCGCTGCGGAACTGCAGTGCGCCGGCGACTGCGAGCAGCCGGGGCAGCGCCGCGGTTACCCGATCGAGAACGGCATCCCGGTGATGCTCGCCGACGAGGCACGAGTCTTCACCGTCTGAGTCTTCGTCCGGCCGGCCGAAGGACACCGCGCACCGAGGAGGGTTCATGCCCGAGCTGCAGGAATCGTGGGTCGACGACCCGGACGAACTCGCGTTGCGTGATTCGCGCGGCACACTCCGGGCACTCGCCTCGGCCGGCGCACAGGTGCGCGAGAGCATCACTTTGTCGCAGGAGGCCGGCATCGAGCGCGTCGGTGATGGCACGCGTCCGCGCTCTGTGCTGGTGGCCGCTGTCGGCGGCACGAAGGTCGTCGGCGATGTGCTTCGGGTGCTGGCCGAAGCCGGTTCGCCGGTGCCTGTCGCGAGCCGCAGCAACGTTCCTCTCCCCGGATGGGTCGGACCGCTCGACATGGTGATCGCGGTGTCGTTGTCCGGACGTGCTCCCGGTCCGCTCGGGCTCGCCACCGAAGCTGCTCGGCGCGGTGCGTCACTGTTGACCGTGGGTGCGCAGGATTCACCGCTGGCAGACGTCACCCGTCAGGCCAGGGGAGTTCACGTCGGAGTCGGACGTGGGAGGTCTTCCAGCCGGACCGCGCTTTGGTCGTTGCTCACCCCAGTACTGCTGGGTGCCCATCAGCTCGGGATCGCCGATGCGTCAACCGACGCGCTGAGCGAGGCGGCGACGGCGCTCGATCAGAAGGCGGAAGAGTGCCGTCCGTCGTCCGAGTCGTTCGTGAATCCGGCGAAATTGGCCGCCGCGACGCTTGCCCCGACGGTGCCGATGATCCTGGGTGACGGCGCGTTGGCCGGCGTGGCTGCGGTTCGGGCGGCCGGCATGCTGGCCCGGACGGCTCGGGTGCCTGCGTCATACGGCTCACTTCCCGATGCCGCGTCCGAAGTCGTGGCGTGCTTCGACGGACCGTTCACCGCCGGCGGTGGGAACGGCACTTCGGCCGGCCGCGAGGCCGACATCTTCGCCGACCCGTTCCTGGACGGGCCGGCCCAACCCCGGCTGGGCCTGTTGATGCTTCGGGACGTCGCGAGCGATAACCCGGATTCACTGCGTCAGGTCGCGCTCGCCGACGCGGTCAAGGCAGAAGCTGATGCGGCCGGATGCAAGATCGTCGAACTCGTTGCGGCGCAAGGACATCCGATCGCGCGCCTCGCCGGGCACCTGGCGATGGTCGACTACATCGCGACCTACCTTGCCATCGGCACCGGTATCGACCCGTCGATCTCGCCGCACGTCGCCGACCTGCGCGACCGCACCCGCGGCTTCTGAGCGACGAAGGATCGTCCCCACTTTCGCTGGTTGAGCCCTGCGGCGAAGGTCACCACCGCCGGCCGCAGGTTTCGGGGGCTCGGCCACCTTCGCTGGTTGAGCCCTGCGCCTGAGGTAGGAGGGCGCAGTCGTCTGCGCTGCTCAAGCAGCGGAACGCGTCCGGCGCCGCCGGTCGACCAGCACCACGATGCCGGCCATCATCGCGACGAGTGCGAACACCACGAACGTGAACTGCGCCGGCGTGAAGACGTACTTGTCGTTGTAGGCGACGGGGATGTGCTCGGCGTCCGTCGCCGCGCGACCAAAGGTGAAGTCGCTGAGGATCTGCTTGTGCGGAGCATCGAAGCCCTGCTCGAGCACAGTCAGGTAGGGCGCCTTAGCCACTGCATCCCGGATGGGTGCCGTCACGGTGCCACGGCGCTTGCGCATGTCAGCAGCGAATTTCGTCTCCACCGAGGTGGAGCGAGCGGAAGAGTCGGTGCGCTGCACACGGCGGTCACTCAGCACATACGTCGTCACGACCGGGTCGATCGTCGCTGCCTGCGACAGCAGCATCGGGTAGACGAACTGCTTGTCGGCGTAACTCATCGTCACCGGCGGAATGTCTCCGTAGAGTTTCCTGCCGGCCGAGGTCAACTGCATCGCCACGAACGCCCAACCCTTCGCGACGTACTGGTCGAGGATGTGCTGGACAGCCGGACGCACCGTGTAGCCGCGCGTGCTCAACCCTTGCCGTAGCGATGCCGGGTCGCCGGCCTTGAGCGTCGTCGCACGCAACGGACCGAGGTCGATGCTGGACAGCTCCTGGACGCCGCTGGCTTCGGGGGCGCCGTCTGGAGTCGCTGCACCGGACACCGCTGTGTCGCCGTCACTGCCGATGAGGTGCCAACGGTCCTTGCGGATGGGGCGGGTGGCTCGATCGAGGGCGAGGAAAGTGTCGTTGTCCGCGAGTGAGACCGTCGCCGGTGCCGGCGTGGGCACCACCAGACCGGCATCGCCGACCTCGGAGCGCACCAGCAGACTCATCGTCACGTCCGTGCGGCCACCCGAATGCACCACCAACGCCTTCTCGGTCGGCACGGTCAGGCTCGATCCCTCGCGCACGAACATCCCGCCGCACGCGCAAGCGTCCGCCGTCGGGAGCGCGAAGAGGCCGGTCACCGTCGTGAGCACGGCAGCCAGCACCAGGCGAAGCACTTGCCTCGTGGCGAATCTCATCTCAGTCCCCGTAGTCTCGCTCTCGTGACCCACGATGTGACCCACGACTCATCCGGAATGTCGTACGGCGATTACCTCGACCTCGACATCCTTCTGGACGCCCAGCACACCCGCGCCGTTCCGCCGCAGCATGATGAGCTGCTGTTCATCATTCAGCATCAGACCAGCGAACTCTGGTTCAAACTCGTCATCCACGAACTGCGCTCGGCACGCGAACTGATCGCCGCCGACCAGTTGGCGCCGGCATTGAAACGACTGGCCAGGGTCAAGCACATCCAGGCGACGCTAAGCCAGCAGTGGACCGTCCTGGCGACGCTCACGCCGAGCGAGTACGCCCAGTTCAGAAGGTTTCTTGCGACCTCGAGCGGTTTCCAGTCGCTGCAGTACCGCATCGTCGAGTTCATGCTCGGCAACAAGAACCCCGACATGGTCAAGGTCTTCGAAGGGCGTACGAACGCCATCGCCGAACTCGAGCGCGAACTGCACGAACCCAGTCTCTACGACGTCTTCCTGCAACTACTCGCTCGCCGCGGGTTGCCGGTGCCGCCCGAACTGCTCGACCGCGACTGGTCGCGGCCCTATCCGGCCTCGGAGGATCTCGTCGACGTGATCGCGAGCATCTACCGCAAGCCCGACGAGTACTGGGACATCTACGAAACCTGCGAGGAACTCGTCGACCTGGAGGACAACTTCCAGCTGTGGCGATTCCGCCACCTGAAGACCGTCGAACGGATCATCGGCATGGGACGCGGCACCGGAGGCAGCGCAGGCGTCCCCTTCCTGCGCCGCGCCCTCGAGCAGACCTTCTTCCCCGAGCTCTACGCCGTGCGTGGGCGCATCGCCGAAGGGACGATCGGTTCGTGATCGACGAACTCGTGCGCCGGGCGATGGACCTCGACCTCGACGACCCGTTACAGCCCTTCCTGGACGATTTCGTCCCGGCGAAGCAGGGTCGCCTGGCCGCCTACCTCGACGGCAACTCGCTGGGCCGCCCGACGAAGGCCGCCCAGTCGGCACTGGCCGAACTGGTGACCGATGCCTGGGGGAGCGAGTTGATCCGCGGCTGGACCGACGGCGACGACCCCTGGATGCAGTGGCCCGAGCAGACCGGCGACCTCATCGCCGATGCCTGTCTCGGAGCCGCTGACGGACAGACCGTCGTGGCCGACTCGACCACCGTCATGCTCTACAAGCTTGCGCGAGCTGCCGTCGACGCGGCCCCGGACGGACGCGACGAGATCGTCCTCGACACCGACAATTTCCCGACCGATCGCTATGTGCTGGAAGGGATTTCGCGCGAACGTGGCTTCACCCTTCGGTGGATCGATGCCGACCCCGACACCGGCGTCACGCCCGATCAGATCGCCGCAGTGGTGGGGGAGCGCACCGCGCTCGTCGTGCTCAGTCACGTCGCCTACCGCTCCGCATGGCTGGCCGACATGCCGACGATCACGAAGATCGTCCACGACGCCGGCGCCCTGGTGCTGTGGGATCTGTGCCACTCGGTCGGGGTCGTTCCCATGCAACTGGACGAGTGGGGTGTCGACCTCGCGGTTGGCTGCACCTACAAGTACCTCAACGGTGGCCCCGGTGCACCGGCCTTCGGTTACGTCGCGCGGCGCCATCATGGCAACCTGCGCCAGCCGATCCATGGCTGGATGGGACGAACCGAACCGTTCGAGATGGCGCCCGGTTACGTGCCCGCCGGTGGTATCCGGTCGCTGGTGAGCGGCACTCCGCCGATCGTCGGCATGGTGCCGGTGCGAGCCGGTGTGCAGATGGTGCAGCGTGCGAAGGTCGAGGCGATCCGAGAGAAGTCCGTCGCGTTGACCGAGTTCGCGATAGAGGTGCACGATGCGTGGCTCGCCCCGCTGGGTGTGCGACTGGCGTCGCCTCGCGATGCTGAGCGGCGAGGGGGGCACATCACGTTGTGCCGCAACGACTTCCGGGAGGTCTATCGGCAGCTGTGGGACGACGGTGTGATCCCCGACTTCCGTGCTCCCGACGGCATTCGGATCGGCCTGGCGCCACTGACGACCCGGTTCACCGATGTCACCACGAGCATGGAGCTCATTCGCGGTTCACTGGGCTGAGAGTCGACCGTCCCGGCCGATTCGGAGTCTGCACTTAGTGCAGGCTAACCTTACGCCGTGCTGCTGGAACCGGCGTTCGCCTCGCCGCGCCTTGCTGCGTTCGCGAGCTCGACGCGGACGCAGCTCGACGCTTGCGCGATCACGGCCAACGGACGCGACATCAGCCGCGCGGAATTGACCGAACTTGTGCACACGCGGGCGGCGCTGTTGCCCGACCGCCTCGACGGCCGCTGTCTGGTCCACATCCCGTTCGAGCGCACGTTCGAGGCGGTCGTGTCCTATCTCGCCGTGCTGGAAGCCGGTCACGTCGCCCTGGTTCTTTCACCGGCTCCCAACGACGAGCTGCTGCAGGTCTACTCACCCGACTTCCGGCACCGCGACGACGCCTTCGAGCGGGTGTCCTACGACGGGCGACCCACCCATCTGCTGCACGACGATCTCGCCGTGCTGACCAGCACGTCGGGCAGCACCGGATCGCCGAAACTGGTGCGTCTGTCGCACGACAACCTGCGCGCGAACGCTGCCGGTATCGCCGAAGCGCTCGCCCTCACGCCGCAGGATCGGGGCATCACCGCCCTGCCGCTGTTTTATTGCTACGGGCTGTCGGTGCTGCACTCACACCTGATGGCGGGCGCGTCCATCGTGCTGCACGACGGATCGTCGATCGACGACGAGTTCTGGGACCTCGTTCGCCGCGAGCGCGTCAGCAACGTCCCGCTGGTGCCGCACTCGGCCCAGTGGATGCTCGAGCACGACGTGCTCGACGCAGCCTTCCCCGACCTGCGGATGCTCACCCAGGCCGGCGGACGATTGGCGCCCGAGGCGGTGACCCGGCTCGCCGGCGCAGGATCCCGCCAGGGCATCGATCTGCGCGTGATGTACGGCCAGACCGAGGCCACAGCCCGGATCGCCATCGCACCCGCCGGGGCCGCATCGACGCACCCCGACACCGTCGGAGTCGCCATCCGAGGCACCCAGGTGCGGCTGGATCACACTGTGCCGGAGGCTAATTCGGACGGCGTCGGCGAACTCGTCGTCACCGGAGACAGTGTGATGCTCGGCTACGCCGAACATGCGGACGATCTCGCACTCGGGCGCATGCAGCACGAACTGCGCACCGGCGATCTCGCACGCATCGACGACGGCGTCATCCGGATCGTCGGCCGACGCAGTGGTTTCGTGAAGCTGATGGGTCTGCGGGTCGATCTCGGACGGGTCGAGCGCCTGCTCGGCGACGCCGGGTACGAGGCCGTCGTCGGTGGAGACGACAGCGGCCTGCGCATCGCGGTGGCACCGCGAATCCGGGAACTACGCCAGGCCGCCAAGGTCCGCCGAGCGGCAGCCGTCGCGAGCGGGGTCGGCCCCGCCGTCATCGACGTCGCGGTCACGCCGATTCCACTGCTCGACAACGGCAAGGTCGACCGAATCGGCGCGGACGCACTCGTGCGCGCCGCCACCCGCGACGAGTGCTCACAGACCCGTCGGGCGGTCGACGGCGCCGGTACGGGTGCGACGGTGTCCATGGTCGCCGCGACGATCGGCGACGTGCTCGCGCTCGACGCCGTCGACCCCGACAAGTCGTTCGTCGAACACGGGGGTGACTCACTGACCCACGTCCCGGCGACCGCGCGTCTCACCGCATTGGTCGGGGATCTACCGCGCGACTGGCACCGGCGACCCGTCCGCGAACTCGCGACGGCAACCACCCGACGACGAAGCACCATCGAGACCTCGGTCGTCGTCCGCGCCATCGCCGTGGTGATGATCTGTGCCTCGCACACCCAGGTGGTCGACCTCGCCGGCGGAGCGCACATCCTGCTCGCGCTCGCCGGCTGGAGCGCCGCCCGCTTCGGGCTGGCGCTGCCCGACACCGGACGCCGGTGGCGCGCGACCCTGCGATCGGTGATCGGCATCGGCGTCCCGACGGCCTGTGCCGCGTTCATCGGCATGGTGCTCACCGAACGCTACGGCTGGCCGAACGTGTTCATGCTCAACTGGCTGTTCGGCAGTACCAGCGACTCCCGCGTGGAATTGTGGTTCATCGACGCCCTCGTGTTGAGTCTGCTCGTGCTCACCGCACTCGTCGCGATCCCGGCGGTCGCGAGGGCACGGGATCGCGACCCTTGGCGTCTGTACTTGCTGATCGCCGCTCTCGCCCTGGTGCCCCGGTTCGTCACGCAGGCCGTCACCGATCGCCCCATCGACGGACTGCCGTACACCGTGTTCTGGATCGTCGCCACCGGCGCGGCGCTCGCGCACGCCGACGACGTCGTCCGCAAGCTGGTCACGATCGCGGTCGTGGTGGCAGGCATCGCCACGTTGTTCCCCGACCCGCACCGCAGCCTGATGGT
Organism: Yimella radicis; assembly: GCF_054778255.1. NCBI lineage: Bacteria > Bacillati > Actinomycetota > Actinomycetes > Micrococcales > Dermacoccaceae > Yimella > Yimella radicis. The sequence continues at coordinate 78,953 of NZ_BAAGZR010000007.1, read as the reverse complement.
CGTCGCCGGCGTGACGGTGATTGCGTTCGTGCCGGAACTGCGCGTGCCAGTACGGATGATCGCGCCGATCGTGCTGCTCGCCTCGGCATCGCTGTACATCTACATCTTCCAGTTCCAGCTGTTCCAGGCCGTCCCGGACACCGGGATCGGGACCGTCACTGCGATCATCAAGACGCTCACCGGCCTGGCCGGTGGTTGCCTCATCTGGTGGCTCGCCGACCCAGCCGTTCGCCGGCTGCGCAATCGGCTTCCCGCCCAACCCGATCGGAAGGATCACTGACCGTGCAACCGAACCTGCGTCGACGCACCTTCATCGCGGGCCTCACGGCCGCCGCACTCACCCTGACCGCCTGTGGTGGCAGTGACGACGAGTTCAAGGCCGACCCCGACGCGCTGGTGATCTACTCCTCGCAGCACGAGAACGTCACCCAGGCGTGGGCTGAGGCCTTCACCGAGGCGACCGGGGTCAAAACCCAGGTCCGCCCCGGCAAGGACTCCTCGATGGGGCAGCAGATCGTCGAGGAGGGCGCCAAATCGCCCGCCGACGTCTTCCTCACCGAGAACAGCCCGGCGATGACCGTGGTGTCCCGCGCGAACCTCCTCGCGCCCGTCGAAGCGGCGACGCTCGCCCAGCTGCCCCAAGGTTTCGCGCCGTCCAGCAAGGACTGGACCGCGATCGCCGCGCGCTCGACCGTCCTGGTCTACAACCCGTCCAAGATCAAGGAATCGGCGCTGCCGAAGTCGATGATGGATCTGCAGCAGCCGCAGTGGAAGGACAAATGGGGCGGCGCACCGGGCGGCGCCGACTTCCAGGCGATCGTCGCCGGGATGCTGGCGATGAAGGGGAAGCCCGCGACGCAGGCGTGGCTGAAGGCGCTGAAGGCGAACGCGAAGATCTATCAGAACAATGTCGCCACCATGAAGGCCGTCAACGCCGGCGAGGTGCCGGTCGGGATCATGTACCACTACTACTGGTACCGCGACCAGGCGAAGACCAAGGAGGGCAGCAAGAACACCAAGCTGCACTACTTCAAGGGCGAGGACCCGGGCGCCTTCGTCAGCCTCTCCGCCGGTGGCGTGCTGAAGAGCTCGAAGAAGGCGGACAAGGCGCAGCAGTTCCTGAAGTTCATCACCGGGCTGCAGGGGCAGCAGGTGCTGACCGACAGCAAGTCGATGGAGTACGCCGTGGGCAAGGACGCCAAGTCCGACCCGGCGTTGCCCGCGCTCAACTCGCTGCAGGCGCCGAAGGTCGACCCCTTCAACCTCAACTCCGACATCGTGATCCAGATGATGACGGATGCGGGCATCCTCTAGAAGCCCCCTCGTCACGCTGCTCGCTGCCCTCGTTGCGGCGTCCATCGTGCTGCCGCTGATCGTCATCGCGGTGCAGGCGTTCTCGCTCGGCTGGGACGCCGCCGTCGAGTTCCTGGTGCGTCCTCGCATCGGTGAACTGCTGCAGCACACCGGCCTGCTGATGGTCGTGACCGTGCCGGCCGCCGTCCTGATCGGAGTCGGCGCCGCATGGCTGGTGGAACGTACCGACCTGCCGGCCGCCGGGATGTGGCGGACGTTGCTGCTCGCCCCCCTGGCTGTCCCGGCGTTCGTGAGTGCGTACGCCTGGGTCTCGGTGCGCCCGCAACTGAGCGGGTTCACCGGAGCCGCGCTGGTCACGACCTTCGCCTACTTCCCGTTCGTCTTCCTGCCTGTCGCAGCGCTGCTTCGCGTGCTCGACGGGGCCGACGAGAACATCGCCCGATCGCTCGGGCTGAACCGCAGGCAGGCCGTGCTGCGCACCGTGCTGCCGCGCCTGCGTCCGGCCATCTGCGGCGGAGCACTCATCGTCGCGCTGCACCTGCTCGCCGAGTACGGCGTGCTGGAGATGATGCGCTACCAAACCTTCACCACCGCGATCCTGCAGCAGTACGCGATCGGGTTCAGCAACGCACAGGGAAGTCTGCTGGCCGCTGTCCTGCTGCTGCTGTGCGTCGTCGTCCTGACACTCGAGGTGGTGCTGCGCGGACGCGCACGCGTGGCTCGTGTGGGTGGCGGAGCGCCTGAACGTCCGCAGCGAGTCCCGCTGGGGCTGTGGAAGATTCCCTCGCTCTTGGCCCTGTCCGCGGTCGTCGCGGTGTCCGTCGTCGTCCCCGTCGTGCTGGTCGCCCGCTGGATGCTCACCGCGATCGGCAGGAACGCCGTCGACGTGCCGGCGCTGCTGCGGGTCACCGGCACGAGCCTCGGCCTGGCGGTCGCCGGCGGGCTCCTCGCGGTGCTCGCCGCCCTGCCGGGGGCCTGGTTGCTCAGTCGCCGCCGTGATCTGACCGCCATGAGCCTGGAGCGGATCACGTTCGTCGCGTCCGCATTGCCCGGAGTCGTGGTGGCGCTGGCGCTGGTGACGCTCAGTGTTCGCTGGGCCGACTGGCTCTACCAGTCGGTCGCGCTGCTGGTGCTTGCTTACGTGATTCTGTTCGTGCCACGGGCGATGGTCACGCTGCGTGCCGGGCTCGCGGCGGCGCCACCGGAACTGTCGGAGGCATCCCGTTCGCTCGGTGTCGGCGGTGCCGGGACGTTCGCGCGCGTGGTCTTTCCGCTGGCGCTGCCGTCCTTTCTGACCGGGTTCGTACTGGTGGCGCTCGCGGTGTCCACCGAACTGACTGCGACCCTGCTGCTGGCTCCCACCGGCACGCGGACACTTGCTCTGGCCTTCTGGGGTGCGAGTGACGAACTAGACTACGTGGCCGCGGCGCCTTACGCGGTCATGATGATCGCGCTGTCCGTGCCGATGACGCTGCTGCTGCGACGGCAACTGCGCCGCACAAGCAGCCGTGTGAGCCCGAAGGAGATGGCGTGAGCGACGTCGAGGTGCGAGGTCTGCGCACCGGCTACGGTTCGACGCCGGTGCTGCACGACATCGACCTGCTGGTTCGTTCCGGCACCACGACCGCCGTGCTCGGCGACTCCGGCAGCGGAAAGTCGACCCTGCTGAAGGCGATCGCCGGCTTCCTCGTACCGCTGGCCGGGTCGGTCCTCATCGACGGCCAGGTGGCCGCCGACGGCAAGACGTTCGTCGCACCGGAAAAGCGTGGTATCGGCTATGTGCGCCAGGACGGCGGACTCTTCCCCCACCTGTCGGTTGCCGGAAACATCGCCTTCGGACTACCGTTCCCGCGCCGTAAGCACCGTGGACGCGTCCTGGAACTGCTCGAAATCGTAGGTCTGCCAACCGAACTCGCAGACCGTCGTCCGGATCAGCTGTCGGGTGGACAGCAGCAACGGGTCGCGCTGGCGCGCGCGCTGGCACTCTCGCCCACGGTGGTGCTGCTCGATGAACCCTTCTCCGCGCTCGACACCGCGCTGCGGGAAGCAACCCGCGAAGCCACCGCGCAGGCGCTGCGCGAGACCGGCGCGACTGCACTGCTGGTGACCCACGACCAGCCGGAGGCGCTGTCGTTCGCCGACGAGGTCGCCGTGCTGCGCGATGGACGCTTCCGCCAGGTCGCGCCACCGCGCACCGTCTACGGCTCGCCGGTCGATCCCCACGTCGCCACCTTCCTCGGCGAGGCGATGATCCTGCCGGGCACCCCGTCGCAGGGGAAGGTGCACTGCCGGCTCGGCGATCTGACGGTCGCCGGATTCATGCCCTCCGGCGCCTGTGAGGTCATGGTGCGTCCCGAGCAGGTGCAGGTGTCACCGGCCGGCACCGGGGCGGTGGACGCCGTCGTCGAGTCGTGTGTCTACTACGGCCACGATGCGTTGATGAACCTACGCATCGGGGACAGCGACACGGTCAAGGCTCGAGTGGTCGGTGCCGACTCGATGGAGCCGGGCGAGCACGTTGCGCTGACGGTCCGGGGTCCGGTGCGGGTCTTCGCGGCCCAGGACTGAACCTCAGCCCGTCGGTGCCTGCCAGTCGACGCGGGTACCGCCTTCGGGGCGGGGTTCCACCTTGCAACTGCCGCCACGGGCAACGGCGCGGTCGCGGATGTTCGCCAGGCCGCTGCGCCTGGACACCGTCTGGTCGATGCCGACTCCGTTGTCCTGCACAGTGATTCGCACACCTGATGGGTCGACACCGATGCGTGCGGTCGTGACGTCGGCGTGAGCATGCCTTGCCACGTTGGCGAAGCACTCACGCAGCACGGTGAGAATGTCGGCGGCGAGTTCGTCGGACAGACATGAGATATCGCCGTGCAGTTCGATCTGCGCGGTGTGTCCCATCGCGGTCGCGCTGTCGTTGGCCAACGCATTCAGCTGGGCGGGAAGGGTCAGGGCTACCGGTCCGGTCTGCAGCTCGAAGATCGTGCGGCGGATCTGTTTGATCGTCTCGTCCAGGTCGTCGACCACCCGGTTGATGCGTGGCTGAGCGGCAGCCGGAAGCGAACCCAGCGTGGCCTGCACCGAAAGACCGGTGGCGAACAGGCGTTGGATCACCACGTCGTGCAGGTCGCGGGCGATACGGTCGCGGTCCTCGAGCACCGCCAGTCGCTCCAGTTCGGCACGCCGACGGCCGAGCAACCAGGCTCCGGCGACGCGATCGGCCAGCGAACGTCCTTGTTCGACGATCGGGTCGCGCACGGTGTCCTTGCCGCCCCGCCAGGCCAGTTCCATCGCGCACAGACGTTCGCCACCCGCCTCGATCACCAGTAATAGTCCGGTGTCGCGGGCCGGGATGAGTCCCCAGGCGCTCAACTCGTCGTCGGTCAGCAGGCGGGTCGACTCGTCGGGTGCGTCACGCAGGCGTACCAGGTCTGCGCCGACGACCGACCGGAGATGCTGGCTCAGTCGTTGCCAGACGTCCGGCGTCCAGCCCTCCGTCTCGATGATGTCGACTGCGTCCACTCCCGCCTGCAGCCACCGTTCCCGCGCGGTGGCTGCCTGGAACAGCTGTGCGTTGTCGATCGCGATCGATGCCGCCGCCGCAAGGGACTGGGTGATCGCGAGATCCTCGTCGGAGAACTCGTTCGCTCCGATCTTCTCGGTCAGATAGAGGTTGCCGAACACCTTGCCGCGACCCTGTACCGGAACACCGAGGAAGCTTTCCATGTGTTTGTGCGCGGCAGGCATGCCCACCGACACGGGGTGGTCGGTCATCTTCGCCATCCGGATGGGACGCGGGTCGTCGATCAGCAGACGCAGGATTCCCCGGCCGTGCGGAGTCTCCCGGATCGGGCACTTCGACGCGTCGACACCGTGGAAGATGAGCCCGTGCAACTCGCCTGCGGTGTCGACGATTCCGAGCGCGCCGTAGCGGGCTCCGACGAGTTCACATGCGGTGCGGACAATGTTGTCGAGGACGCTCTCGAGCTCGAGTTCCCCGGTGACCTGGGCGACCGCGTCCAGAACCCGCCGGATCGGATCAGCGGTGGGCAGCAACCGTTCGGGCATGCGTCCGACCCTAGGCGGTGCCCACCGTGGTGCCCTTCACCGGTGGGCCGAGGTGAAGCTCGGTGAGAGTGATGATCGTCGGGAAGAGGCACACTGAACAAGGGGATTCAGGCGCGAGGACGCCGGTCACCACCACGCTGCACCCGCCGCCGTCCGTTCTCACGTCGTCGACCTGAAAGGCGACCACGTCGCCGGACTCTGCGGCGCGGGCGAGTGTCTGGTCGTCGCTGCGCAGCAAGATGCGGTCGTCGTCGGTTTCACAACGCACGACCAGGACGACCGGGAGAGCGCCGCGCGACAACGCGACGCGGCCGAGACCGACGGTGTTGATGAGCGTGTCGATCAACGACCGGCTCTGCGCGGGCAGGATCGTCTGCTGAGCCATGACGCAAGTGTTGTGAGTCACGGTGGAGATCTCCAGGGACCAAGGTCCCGAGGAGGGCCTGGCAGAATGCGGGAGCGTGAGCACCTTGACGAACACTCCCGTGAAGATCTACCTGGTCGACGACCACGAGATCGTCCGCCGGGGGTTGGCCGAGGTGCTGTCGCAGGACGGCCGCTGCGAGGTCATCGGCGACTCCGGTTCCGCCGTCGAAGCCATTGCGCGGATCCCCGCCCTGCGCCCGGACGTCGCGGTGCTCGACGGCCGCCTGGGTGACGGCTCGGGAATGGACGTCTGCCGCGAGGTGCGCTCGATCGACCCGCACATCCATTGCGTCATCCTCACGTCCTACGACGACGACGAAGCGATGATGCAAGCCATCCTGGCGGGGGCTCAGGCGTACGTTCTCAAGCAGATCCGCGGCAACGAGCTCGTCGATGTCGTGCTGCGCGTGGCCGCAGGGGAGAACCTGCTGGACGACGGCGCCGCCCGCGAGGTGCGTGACCGGATCGCCGCGACCGACATCTCGCATCACCCGGCGCTGGAGGAACTCACCGAACAGGAACGCAGGGTGCTGCTGCTGGTCGCCGACGGGATGACGAACCGGCAGATCGCCGGCGAATTGTTCCTCGCCGAGAAGACGGTGAAGAACTACATCACCAGCATCCTGGCCAAACTCGGCCTCGGCTCCCGCACCCAGGCGGCCGTCCTCGTCGAGCGGTTACGCACCCACGCCTTATCAGCACCGAACGTCCGCAACTTGGCATAGGTGAGCCGCGCGTCCTGCGGACAGTCGAGATCGAGTGTCCGCGGGACTGGTCAGCTGACCCGCGAGTTCTGCGGACCTTTCACTCCGCCGACTCGGCTCGTCTGCCTTCGAGGTGAGCGCGCTCGACAGGGTTGTCGCAGTGGGCGATTGCTTCGTCGTAGGCGGTCCGTGCCGAACGACCGGTGATGCGAGTGCCGGGTGATCGAGGAGACCGAGTCCCTCGGCGATCTCGTCGTGGTGCCAACGGCTCCGGTCCTGATCGGCGAGGAGGACGAGCGTGCCGTCCACGACACGAGCATCGCGTCGCGCGTGCTGCAGCAGCATCAACGCCAGCAACGCCTCGTCCATCCGCCGGCTATGGCGATGCTCGGTGTCCTCGGCCTGTCGAAGCAGTTCGTCCGACCGGCTGCGGGCAGTGTTCTCGGCCCGCAGCGCATCGATCAGGCGACGGCTCGCGACGGTCATCAACCAACCGGTCGGGTTGGTCGGACGGCCGTCTCGTGGCCACGTCCGCACTGCCGCCTCGCAGGCGTCCGCCAACGCGTCCTGGGCGAGGTCCACTCGCCCAGTGCGTCGCACCAGCAGCGCGGTCAGGCGCCCCCAGTCGCGGCGCACTGCCTCGGCGAGTGCGTCGGCGGCGTCCGCATCGTTCACACCGGGTCGACCACCGGCGCGACCTGGATGTCGTAGGCGGGCAACAGACGCAGCAGCTCGAACAGTGTGTCGAGATCGGGACTCTCGACGAGGTAGAAGCCGCCCAGCCCCTCGATCGCTTCCGCGTAGGGACCGTCGGTGATCGAGACCTGACCGGCACGCGAGCGCATCACCTTCGCATCTCCAGGCGCGCCTAGTGCCTCGCCGGCGAGGATCTGGACGCCGCTGCGCTGGGCGCACGCGGCGGAGAATGCGCCGAACTTCTCTATCGAGGCGGCTTGTTGCTCCGAGTTCGAATCGACGGGGACCGAGCGTCAGCTCTTCTTGGGAGCTCCCGGACGTGCGTAGCGCCACCAGGTGATGGCGATGCACATGACCGCCCAGGCGACACCCAGCCAGTAGAAGGCCGGGCCACCCATCGTGGTGATGCCGATACCGAACAGGAACGGACCGAACGCCGCGATGGCAGCCGTCCAGCCGATCACACCGCCGGCCTGGCGCCGCTCGAAGATCATCGGCATCTGTTTGAAGGTGGATGCGTTGCCGATGCCGGAGAAGAAGAAGATCGCGAGCATCCCGAACAGGAACTGGTTGAAGCCCGAGTCCAGCGCTGCGGCGGACGAGGTGTCCGGCGTCAGGCCCGGGATCGTGTAGATGATCGAGGCGACCAGTCCGATGCCGGAGATGAGCGACCAGATCGCTCCGCCCATGCGGTCGGTGAGCGGGGAGAACAGCACGCGCGCACCGGCACCGATGAGCGGGCCGAGGAAGACGAACTTCACCGGGTCGGGCAGCGTGTAACCCTCGACCAAAACCCTTGCGGCAGCACCGGATCCGCTGACGATTTCGCTGTTACCGGTGCCGTACAAGTTGGCCATGAGCAGACCGAACTGCGCGGACAGGCCGGAGAACGTGCCGAAGGTCATGATGTAGAGCAACGTCATCCACCAGGTGTCCTGGTTCTTGAAGATGTCGAACTGCTGCTTGACGTTCGCCTGGATCGGCACCGACTTCAGCATCGTCCAGGCCAGGATCGCGCCGATTATCATCAGCGGGATCCAGATGAACGCGGCGTTCTGATACCAGACCTGCTCACTGGCCTTGCCCGGCGACTTCATCATCTGGCTGCCGCCGAAGATGGCCAGGCCGCTCATCGCGATCAGGTACGGCGTGGTCAGCTGGACGATCGAGACGCCGAAGTTGCCCAGGCCCGCCTGCAGGCCGAGCGCGGTGCCCTGCTTGGACTTGGGAAAGAAGAACGAGGTGCTCGGCATGAAGCCGGAGAAGGCGCCTCCACCGATACCGGCGAGGAAGGCCAGCACCATCAGCTCCCAGTACGGAGCGGTGGGGTTCTGGACGCGGACGCCCCAGCCGAGGGTCGATGCGACCAGGAGCAGGGTGGTCAGCGACACCATCTTGCGGGTGCCCATGATGGGCGGCAGCACCATCCAGATCAGGCGCAGCAGACCGGCGGCGAGGCCGGGCATCGCGGCCATCCAGTACAGCTCGGACTTCGTCCAGCTGTACCCGAGGGCATTGAGCTTGGGGATGATCGCGCTGGGCAGGAACCAGGCGATGAACGCCAGGGTCAGGCAGAAGGTCGTGATCCACAGGGTGCGCCAGGCGAGACCGGAGTCCCACTGCTCACTCTCGGGATCCCATTCCTCGAGCCACTCCTTGCCGCGGCGTTGCGGCGCGGTCGTACTGGTCATCGTTGTGCTCCAACTGTTTCGGGCCGCTCGATGCGGTCGGCGATTTCGGGGGAGTGCTCGCGGTGCATGCGCAGGACGGTCAGGTGCATCCAGATCGCGCAGATGGCCGTGAGCAGGAAGAGGACGAAGAAGGTGCTGGACGGGAAGCCGGACCACTGTTTGGTGTAGGCGAACAGCGGGGGCAGGACGAATCCGCCGAGACCACCGAACATGCCGACCAGGCCACCGACCGAACCGACGTTGTCGGGGAAGTACTCGGGGATGTGCTTGTAAACAGCGGCTTTCCCGATACCCATCGCGCAGCCGAGCAGGAACACCAGCACTGCGAACGGGGCGATGCCGAGGTTCCAGGCAAGGTGCTGACTGGTGTGGCCGTCCGGGTGCGCGATGACCAGGTGTCCGTTCGGCATCATCAGGATGCCGGTGGTCACCAGCATGACGCCGAAGGTGAGATACATGACCTTGCGGGCGCCGAGGCGGTCGGAGAACGCGCCGCCCACCGGACGTAACAAGGACGCCGGGAAGATGAAGGTGGCGGTCAGCAGAGCAGCGTCGTGCAGCGAGACGTCGAAGTTGTCGACGTAATACTTCGGCAACCAAGCCGACAACGCGACGTACGCACCGAACACCGCGGCGTAGTACAGGCTGAAGCGCCACACCCGCATCTGCTTCAGCGGCTCGAGCATCTCGCCGATCGGCTTGCCCGCGCCGGCCATCCGGTCCGTGCGGGGAGTCACGACCAGGATGAGGACGGCGACCGCCACGAGGGCGAAGGAGTAGATCACCGGGAACAGACGCCAGCCGCCCTCGATGAAGCCGAAGTAGGTCGCGCCTGCCGTGGCGGTGAGTACGGTCGGGAAGACGACGAGCATCAGCTTGGTGACCGAGGCGCCGACGTTGCCGGCACCGAAGACCCCCAGCGCGAAGCCCTGGCGTTCCTTCGGCGTCCACGCCGAGTTCCACGCGACGCCGACGCTGAACAGGTTGCCGGCGAAGCCGACCAGGAAGGCCAGCATCAGCAACATGCCGTAGCTGTGTGCGTGCGCGACCAGGTAGCAGGGGATGGCCGTCAGCAGCAGCATCGCGATCGTGACGACGCGTCCACCGATGCGGTCGGTGAGCATCCCGGCGGGCAGGCGCCACAGCGAACCGTTGAGGACGGCGACCGCGCTGATCCAGGCCAGCTGCGGGTCGCTGAGCTTCAACTCCTTCTGGATCGGCACACCGAGGATGCCGAACATCAGCCACACCGCGAACATCAACGTGAAGGCGATCGTGGACATCACCAGGACCCTGGTGGAACCCTGCGACGTGTCAGCCGGTGTGGTGCTGGATGCCGTAGCGGACATCGCGTGTGTGCTCCTTGGATCATTCGGGGCGCACGGTAGACAACCGTGCATTGCACAAATTAGGAGGATGGACGCGTCCGCAATAGGGACGTTGGTCCTCTTCCGGACGGTTCTGTTCCTCCCTAGTGTCAAGGGAGTTGGGACAGCTGTGCCGAGTGTGAGGAATTGATCCGATGTCGATCGACGACCCGATGACCAATGCGCTGTTGCGCACGCGGCGTCATTTCAAGCCGCAGAAGGTGTCGCCGGACCTGCGCACCCTTTATAAGGAGGGCGGCCGTTCGGGTGATGCGTTCTACCGTGACCGTTGGGCCCACGACAAGGTGGTCCGCTCGACCCATGGCGTGAACTGCACCGGGTCCTGTTCGTGGAAGGTGTACGTCAAGGACGGCATCATCACCTGGGAGGCGCAGCAGACCGACTACCCCAGCGCCGGGGCCGACAAGCCCGAGTACGAACCGCGCGGCTGCCCGCGGGGCGCCGCGTTCAGTTGGTACACCTACAGCCCGACCCGGGTGCGCTACCCGTACGTGCGCGGTGTGCTGCTGGAGATGTTCCGTGCGGCGAAGGCCGAGCACGGCGGCGACCCGGTGCTGGCCTGGGCCTCGATCGTCGAGGACCCGGAGAAGGCCCGTCGGTACAAGCGCGCTCGCGGCAAGGGCGGCCTGGTGCGGGCTACCTGGGAGGACGTCGTCGAGATCGTGGCGGCCGCCCACGTCCACACGGTCAAGCAGTACGGTCCCGACCGCATCGCCGGCTTCTCACCGATCCCGGCCATGTCGCCGGTGTCCTACACCTCCGGTGCTCGCTTCCTCGAACTCGTCGGCGCGCCCATGCTGTCGTTCTACGACTGGTACGCCGACCTGCCCAACGCCTCGCCGCAGATGTTCGGCGACCAGACCGACGTCCCCGAGTCCGGTGACTGGTGGGACGCGGGCTACCTGATCATGTGGGGCTCGAACGTCCCGCTGACCCGTACGCCCGACGCGCACTGGATGACCGAAGCCCGCTATCGCGGCCAGAAGGTCATCGCCGTCGCCCCCGACTACGCCGAGAACGTGAAGTTCGCGGACGAGTGGGTCACCGCCGCGCCCGGCACCGACGGGGCGCTCGCGATGGCGATGGGCCACGTCGTGCTCAAAGAGTTCTTCGTCGAGCAGCAGGTGCCGTTCTTCGAGGAATACAACAAGCGCTTCACCGACCTGCCGAACCTGGTCGCCCTGACCCAGGGCCCGGACGGCGTGCTGCGGCCGGGCAAGTACCTGGTGGCAGGCGATGTCGAAGGCGGACCGAAGTCCGACTCCGAGAACGCCATGTGGAAGACCGCCGTATTCGACTCCAACACAGGAGAATTGGCAATCCCGAACGGATCCATCGGGGACCGTTACGGCGAGGAGGGTATGGGCAGGTGGAACCTCGAACTCGAGGGAATCGACCCGCTGCTCAGCGTCTACGACACCCGTGACGACGCCGTCGAGGTCGAGCTTCCGCGCTTCGACGCCGGCGACGGAAAGGTCGCCTACGAGAGCCGGGGTGTCCCCGTCCGCCGCGTCGGCGAACGTCTGGTCACCACCGTCCTTGACCTCATGCTGGCGCAGTACGGCGTCGGACGTGAGGGCCTGCCGGGTTCGTGGCCGACCGGCTACGACGACCCGTCCGCACCGGCCACTCCGGCCTGGCAGCAGGAACACACCGGTGTGCCGGCGCAGCAGGTCGAGCGCCTGGCGCGCGAGTGGGCGCAAAACGCGATCGACACGGGCGGCCGCGGCATGATCCTGATGGGCGCAGGCGTGAATCACTGGTTCCACTCCGACCAGATCTACCGCGCGATGCTGGTGCTGACCACGATCACCGGTTGCCAAGGACGCAACGGCGGCGGCTGGGCGCACTACGTCGGCCAGGAGAAGATCCGACCGATCATGGGCTTCCAGCACATGGCGTTCGCGCTCGACTGGCACCGCCCGCCACGGCACATGAACCAGACCTCCTACTGGTACGTGCACACCAGCCAGTACCGCTACGACACCCACAACGCCGACGACCTGGACGCCGGCACCGGCATCTTCGCCGGCAAGGGAGTGATGGACCTGCTCGCCCAGTCGGCCCGTCTCGGCTGGAGTCCGAGCTACCCGACCTTCGACCGCAGCAGCCTCGACATCGCCGACCAGGCCGAGGCCGCCGGCATGGAGGTTCCTGCGTACGTCGCGTCCGAATTGAAGTCCGGCGCAATGAAATTCGCGGTCGAAGACCCGGAGAACCCGGTCAACTACCCGCGCGTGCTGTCGTTGTGGCGCTCCAACCTGCTCGGCAGCTCGGCGAAGGGCAACGAGTACTTCCTGCGTCACCTGCTCGGCACCGACAGTGCCGCGACGGCCGTTGAGGCCTCGCCGGAGCACCGTCCGACGTCCATCGAATGGTCCGACGAGGCGGGCGAGGGCAAGCTCGACCTGCTGATGACCATCGACTTCCGCATGACCAGCTCGACGATCCTGTCGGACGTCGTGCTGCCGGCGGCGACCTGGTACGAGAAGCACGACCTGTCGACCACCGACATGCACCCGTTCATCCATTCCTTCAACCCGGCGATCAACCCGCCGTGGCAGACGAAGTCGGACTGGGAGGCGTGGAAGGCTGTCGCGAAGAAGTTCAGCGAACTCGCCGTCGAGCACCTCGGCACGCGCAAGGACGTCATCGCCAAGCCGCTGTGGCACGACACCCCCGAGGCCATGGCCACCGTTCACGGTGAGGTGAAGGACTGGAAGCTGGGGGAGTGCGAGCCGATCCCGGGCAAGACGATGCCGGTCATCGCCGTCGCCGAACGTGACTACACCGCGGTCTACGACAAGATGACGACCATCGGCCCGTTGCTGGAGAAGGTCGGCATGCTCACCAAGGGCGTCGCCTACCAGGTCGGACGCGAGGTCGACATCCTGCGGCAGCGCAACGGGGTCGCGATGAGCGGCGCCGGCAAGGGACAGCCGAAGGTCGAGACCGACGTCCAGATGGCCGACGCCATGCTGCACCTCGCGGGCGTCTCCAACGGTCACCTGGCCACCCAGGGATTCAAGTTCCTGGAGAAGCGCACCGGTACCCAGCTGGCCGACCTGTCGGCCGAGCACGAGGGCAAGCAGATCACCTTCGCCGACACCCAGGTCTCGCCGGTTCCGGTGATCACCTCACCGGAGTGGTCCGGTTCGGAGTCCGGCGGACGCCGGTACAGCCCGTTCACCATCAACATCGAGCGCAAGAAGCCGTTCCACACCCTCACCGGACGGCAACAGTTCTATGTCGACCACGACTGGTTCATCGGGATGGGCGAGGCGTTGCCGGTGTACCGGCCACCGCTGAACATGACCCAGTTGTTCGGTGAGGCACCGATCGGTGAGCAGAACGAACTCGGTGTCTCGGTGCGCTACCTCACGCCGCACAACAAGTGGTCGATCCACAGCGAGTACCAGGACAACCTGTTCATGCTGTCGCTGTCGCGCGGTGGCCAGTCGGTCTGGATGAGCGACCGCGACGCCGACAAGGTCGGCATCAAGGACAACGACTGGATTGAGATGGTCAACCGCAACGGTGTCGTGGCGGCGCGGGCGATCGTCAGCCACCGCATGCCCGAGGGCACGGTCTACATGCACCACGCACAGGACCGGCTCATCGACGTCCCGCTCACCGAGCGTGACCGCAAGCGCGGCGGAATCCACAACAGCCTCACCCGAATTCTGTTGAAGCCCAACCACATGGTCGGTGGCTACGCCCAGCTGGCCTACTTCTTCAACTACATCGGGCCGATCGGGAACAACCGTGACGAGGTCACGATGATCCGCAAGCGCACCACCCCCGTCGAGTACTGAGCCAGCGGCGAAGAAGAGGAGACGAAGACATGAAAATCATGGCTCAGATGGCGATGGTGATGAACCTCGACAAGTGCATCGGGTGCCACACCTGCTCGGTCACCTGCAAGCAGGCATGGACCAACCGGGCCGGCACCGAGTACGTGTGGTTCAACAACGTCGAGACTCGTCCCGGCCTCGGCTACCCACGCACCTACGAGGACCAGGAGGAGTGGAAGGGCGGCTGGACCCTCGGCAAGAACGGCAAGCTCCAGCTCAAGGCCGGCGGTCGGTTGAAGAAGCTGGCGAACATCTTCAGCAACCCCAAGATGCCCTCGATCGACGACTACTACGAGCCGTGGACGTACGACTACGAGACGCTGCTGACCTCGCCGGCCACCAAGAACTTCCCGGTCGCCCGGCCCAAGTCGCTGCTCACCGGCAAGGACATGAATGTCCGCTGGTCGGCCAACTGGGACGACGACCTCGGTGGTTCGAAGGAGATCGCGGTCAAGGACCCGATGCTGAAGGGCATCGAGGACAAGGTGAAGTTCGAGTTCGAACAGACCTTCATGTTCTACCTGCCGCGGATCTGTGAACACTGCCTCAACCCGTCGTGTGCGGCCAGCTGTCCCAGCGGTGCGATCTACAAGCGTGAGGAGGACGGCATCGTCCTGGTCGACCAGGACCGCTGCCGCGGCTGGCGCATGTGCGTCTCGGGATGCCCGTACAAGAAGGTCTACTTCAACCACAAGACCGGCAAGGCCGAGAAGTGCACTTTCTGCTACCCGCGCGTCGAGGTCGGCATCCCAACCGTCTGCGCGGAGACCTGCGTCGGACGACTGCGGTACATCGGCCTGATGCTGTACGACGCCGACCGCGTGCTGGAAGCGGCCAGCGTCGAGAACGATCACGACCTGTACGAGGCGCAGCGCTCGGTCTTCCTCGACCCGAACGACCCCGAGATCGCTCGCGCCGCGGAGGAAGCGGGCATCCCGGGCGACTGGGTCGAAGCAGCCAAGAAGTCGCCGGTGCGCCGACTGATCCAGGATTACAAGGTGGCGCTGCCGCTGCACCCGGAGTACCGCACCATGCCGATGGTCTGGTACATCCCGCCGCTGTCGCCGGTGGTCGACGTGATCAAGGAGACCGGTCACGACGGCGAGGACAAGAACAACCTGTTCGCCGCGATCGACACCCTGCGCATCCCGGTCGAGTACCTCGCCAACCTGTTCACCGCCGGTGACGTCGGACCGATCAACGACGTCCTGCGCAAGCTCGCCGCGATGCGGTCGTTCATGCGCGACATCAACCTGGGCGGCGACCCGGACGAGTCCATCGCCGAAGCCGTCGGCATGGACGCCGAGTCGATGTACGAGATGTTCCGGTTGCTCGCGATCGCCAAGTACAACGAGCGCTACGTCATCCCGACCGCCCACGCCGAGCAGGCGCACGGACTGGAAGAACTCGCGACGGACTGCCCGGTCAACTACGACTACGACGGTGACGGCAATGACCCGTTCGGCGAAGGATCCGGTGAGCTCACCCCGGTCGCGGTGGAGAACTTCCGGATGCTGCAGGAGCGTCAGACCAGCGAGGAACTCGTCGGTGGAGGCACCAAGCGCGGACGCGTGAACCTGCTCAACTGGGATGGCAAGGGCAGCCCGCGCGGGCTCTTCCCGGGCCGGAAGGACAAGTGATGAACATCTTCCGCCGGGTGGCCAAGAGCAACCGTTCGCGATTGCCCGAGGGTCAGTTGCGCGTCGTCTGGCAGGCAGTGTCGTTGCTGCTGGAATACCCGCACGACGACTCCGACGAGCAGCGCGCGATGATCCGGGCGTCCATCACGGATCTGCCTGCGACAGTGCGGGATCCGTTGAACGCCTTCCTCGACCATGCGCAGCAGGTACCACTGCAGGACCTGCAGGCCGACTTCGTCGAGACCTTCGATCACACCCGGCGCGGCTGTCTGTACCTCACCTACTTCGCGTACGGCGACACTCGCCGTCGCGGAGTGGTGCTGGTGCAGTTCAAGCAGGCCTACCGAAAGGGCGGAGCCGAGTTCGAGTCCGACGAGTTGCCCGACCACATCGCAGTGGTGCTCGAGTTCGGTGCGACGGTCGACGTCCAGACCTCCTGGAAGTTGCTGGGTGACTACCGCGCCGGTGTCGAGATGCTGCGGATCGCGCTGCAGGACAAGGGTTCTGCTTGGGCGAACGTGCTGATCGCGCTGTGCGCAACGCTCCCGCCCCTCGGCGACGACGAGGTGCAGGCGGTAGCTCTCCTGATCGAACAAGGTCCTCCTCAGGAGGACGTCGGGATGGACGGCTACGGAATGGACCCCGCCCTCGACGCACCCTCACCCGGCGCCTTCACGCCGCCGACCATTGCCAACGCGCCCGAGTTCCTGGGCAACGAGATTCCGGTGGGAGCCCCCCGATGAACACCTTCCTGTGGGTGATCGTGCCCTACATGTGCCTGGCGATCTTCGTGGTCGGGCACTGGTGGCGGTACAAATACGACAAGTTCGGTTGGACGACCCGCTCCAGCCAGCTGTACGAATCGAGCCTGTTGCGGTGGGGCAGCCCGCTGTTCCACTTCGGAATGTTGGGTGTGGTCGGCGGCCACATCATCGGTCTGCTCGTGCCGCGTTCGTGGACCGAAGCCGTCGGCATCAGCGACCACGTGTACCACCTGGTCGCGGTCATCGGCGGTCTGTTGGCAGGCATCATGACGATCGTCGGCCTCGCGATCCTGATCTACCGTCGCCGGGTCACGGGACCGGTGTTCTCCGCGACCACTGTCAACGACAAGGTGATGTACGTCTTCCTCGCAGCGGCCATCGTCCTGGGAATGTGGAACACCATCGCCGGTTCGATCTTCACCGTCGGCGGCGAATACAACTACCGCGAAGGCGTGTCGGTCTGGTACCGCTCGTTCCTGGCATTCCAGCCGGACGCCGACCTGATGGCGCAGGCACCGATCGGGTTCAAGTTGCACGCGCTGGTGGCGTTCGCGCTCTTCGCGATGTGGCCGTTCACCCGGCTTGTGCACGTGTTCAGTGCACCGCTGCAGTACCTGTGGCGCCCGTACATCGTCTACCGCTCGCGCGATACGCAGCGCGGTCGCGTCACGTCCACGACCCGCGCCTGGGAGCGTTCCGAACTCAAGAAGTGAGTGCAGCACGTCCCGACGTGGCGCACCGCACGACATGAACCGAAGGCCACCCGCTGGTGCGGGTGGCCTTCGGATGTGCGTGGTGCGGCTCAGATACCGCCGATGCTGATCGCCTTCTGACCGGCCGTGCAACCGCCGGTGACCGTGCTGCCCTGGGTGAGGATGCCGCACTTCCAAGTCTCACCGTTGTGGTTCACATCGCCGGAGGCGATGGCCTGGTCCTTCTGGGAGAACTTGCCCCAGATCTGAGTGGCGTCCTCACAACTGATGCCCACCGCCTGAGCTTCCAGTTGTTCGCCCTTGCGCTCCAGCTTGCAGTTCTGTACCCCGCCGACAGCGCCGCCGGAGCTGGTGGTCTCGCTCGCGGGCGGCTCGCTGCTGCTCTGGGCGGGAGTCGACTCGCTCGACGACTGGGTCTGCGGGGTGGTGGACGAGGTCTGCGAGGCCGCGCCGGTCTCCTCGGACTTCTTGTCGTCCGACCCGCAACCGGACAGGCCGATCGTCACGGCCAAGGCACTTGCTGCGACGAGCGCATTCAACTTCTTCACGAGGTCTCTCCCTGAACTTCACGAATGATGTCGACCCTGAGTGTGTCACGGGCGTTGCAACGGCGGGCGATTCGGCGCTGCCGGTCGGCCCCTGGACGATGGCCGTGCGCCGTCAGTGACAATGGCGGAATGCATTTCGACCTCGCGATCATCGGTACGGGCTCAGGCAACTTTCTGGTCACCCCTGAATGGGACGGCAAGCGGGTCGCGGTGATCGAGAAGGGACTGTTCGGCGGTACCTGCCTGAACGTCGGCTGCATCCCGACCAAGATGTTCGTGTACGCGGCCGAGGTCGCGACCACGATCCGTGGGGCATCACGCTACGGCGTCGATGCCCGGATCGACGGCGTCCGCTGGCGTGACATCCGTGAGCGCGTCTTCGGCCGGATCGACCCGATCGAGGAGGGCGGGCGGGAATACCGCGTCAACGGCGACAACACGACGGCATTCCTCGGCACCGCGCGGTTCACCGGACCGAAGACCATCGTGGTCGACGTCGAGGGGCGCGAGCAGGAGATCACCGCCGACCGTATCGTGGTCGCCACCGGGTCGACTCCTGTCGTGCCGCAAGTGATTGCCGACTGCGGGGTGCGCTACTACACCAACGAGGACGTCATGCGGATCGATGAACTTCCGCGGCGTATGACGATCGTGGGCGGCGGTTACATCGCGGCCGAGTTCGCGCACGTCTTCGGCTCGCTCGGCGTCGAGGTCACGATGGTCACCCGGGGTCCGGTGATGCTGAGCCAGCAGGACGACCTGATCAGCACCGAGTTCAGCGCGCTCGCCAGTGAGCAGTGGAACGTCCGCTTCAACTGCACCGTGTCGGCCGTCGTCCAGAACGACGACCACATCGAGCTGTCGCTGTCCGACGGAACGAGAACGGAGACTGACCTGCTGCTCGTTGCCACCGGTCGTGAACCGCTGGTGCCCGAGGGTGCTTCGTTGGCCGGTATCCAGACCCGGGAGGACGGCCGCATCCTCGTCGACGAGTACGGACGCACCACAGCGGACGGCGTCTGGACGCTCGGCGACGTCAGCTCCGACTACCAGCTCAAGCACGTCGCCAACCACGAGGCGCGGGTCGTCGCGCACAACCTGACGCATCCGGACAACCTGCAGACCTTCGACCACCGCTTCGTCCCGGCGGCGGTGTTCACCCACCCGCAGGTGGCGTCCGTCGGGCTCACCGAGCAGCAGGCGTCCGAGGCCGGACACGACATCACGGTGAAGGTGCAGAACTACGGTGACACCGCCTACGGCTGGGCGATGGAGGACACCACGAGCATCGTGAAGCTGATCGCCGGCCGCAGCTCGGGGCAGTTGCTTGGGGCCCATTTCATGGGGCCGGACGCCAGTTCGTTGATCCAGATCGTCATCCAGGCGATGAGCTTCGGGCAGTCGGCCAAGGACCTCGCCCGCGGCCAGTACTGGATCCACCCGGCCCTTGCCGAAGTGGTGGAGAACGCGCTGCTCGGCCTCGAGTTCGACCAGGACTGAAGCGGACCCGCCAGCGCGACCCCGGGATCGCGACCTACTGCATGCGGTTCGAGCAGTTGCGAGCCCCAGGGCGAGTGCCGCGATCGAAACCTGGCACGACGCGCGCCGAAACCTCCACGCTGGTCGAGTAGGTGCGAGCCCCGTGGGGTACTCCTCGAAGACCAGAACTCCCGACGGAACATCGTCAAGAGTCCGTAAAGGTCCCGAGGTCTCAAGGTCGGCCGTGATCGAATGTCTCCCAGCCGGCGGTCACTTCCGATCGTCATCGACTCGGGGGAGCGCATGGGCGCCGAATTTGCTGTCCGCACAACAGGATTGCGCAAGGTCTATCGAGGTCGTCGAGGCCGCCACATCGCCGTGCAGGGGCTCGACCTCAACGTGCCGGTCGGAGGTGTGCACGGCTTCCTCGGACCGAACGGATCGGGCAAGACAACCTCGCTTCGCATGCTGCTCGGACTCATCCGAGCCGACGGCGGCAGGATGGAGATCTTCGGACGCTCGGTGCCTGATCACCTGCCGGAGGTGATCTCGCGCGTCGGCGCGATCGTCGAGTCGCCCAAGTTCTTCCCTGCCTTCAGCGGTCGACAGAACCTGTCGCTGCTGGCCGACGCCATCGGTGCCGATCGCTGCGCGGTCGACCGGGTGTTGGAGGAGACCTCGCTGAAGGAGCGCGCCGGTGACCCCTTCAAGTCGTACTCGCTCGGCATGAAGCAGCGCCTGGCGATCGCCGCCACGCTGTTGAAGTCGCCCGAACTGTTGATCTTCGATGAGCCTACGAACGGCTTGGACCCGGCAGGCATTCACGAGATCCGGCGCACCATGCGGTCCTTGGCCGACGAGGGGCGCACGGTGCTGGTGAGCAGTCACATCCTGAGTGAGATCCAGCAGGTCGCCGACACGGTGTCGATCATCGGTCAGGGACGGCTACTGGCCGAGGGATCGGTGGCCGAGCTGATGGCGCAGGGCGGTGGGGGCGCCACCGTCCGGACGACGGACGACGAGAAGGCCCGCGAGGTGCTTGCGGGAGCCGGTCTGTCGGTGAGAACCGAGCACGGACATCTTGCCCTCGAGGACGTCGCTGATCCTGCGGTGATCTCCGAAATGCTTGCCGCACATCGGATCTGGTTGCGGGAACTACGTCCTACCGGTCACGATCTGGAGTCGGTGTTCCTCGAACTCACCCGTTCCGAAGGCCTCGAGGCGACCGGCGGTGTGCGATGACCCGATTGATCAAGGCGGAGTTCCGGCGTGCGTTCGCTAGGGGCATCACCAAAGGCGTGCTGTTGCTGGCGCTGCTGTTCGCCGGGTTCACCATCTTCGCGATGTACCAGCAGGTGTCGAACATGCCGACCCAGGTCGAGTTGCAGCAGTCCTTCAGGTTCGCCCACGACGACTGGGCGAAGAATCACCAGAGGTACGAGAAGGACTGCCTTGCGAGCACTCCCGAGTCGGAGCGAAACAACGCGCCGACGGACTTCTGCGACTTCCCTGAACCGGAATTGTCGGACTTCGTCGGCCAGAACGGCACCCTCGGCGGGGTACTGAAACAGGGGACTTCGGGCCTACTGATGGTGGCCGCACTTGCTGCCCTCGTCTTAGGCGCGAGTCTGGTGTGCGCCGAGTTCGCCTCCGGATCGATGATGACCTGGCTGACCTTCGAGCCCCAACGCATCCCCGTATATGCCTCCAAGGTGTTGGTGGCGACGCTGATGGGGCTGCTGCCGGTCCTGGTGCTCGTGGCGATCGCCGGTCCGGGTTTCTGGTTGGCCGGCTCGTCCGGGGAACTGGAGTTCGCTGCGGGTGAGCAGTCGACCTATCTCGCGACCTTGGGACGGCTCTTCGGCGTCGGTATGTTCTGCAGTCTGGTCGGCACAGCCCTTGGCTTCGTGCTGCGCCACACGACGGCCGTCCTCGGGTTCGCTGCCGTCTGGGTCATCGCGGTCGAACTGATCGGGGGGAATTCGATCGCCGACGCTCGTCGTTGGACCATCGGCACTGCGTTGAGTGCGTTCGTCGACCACGGCAAGAAATGGGAGACCTATCCGCCGTGCTACAGCGGTGGAGCCGACTGCAGACCGGTCATCCACTGGCTCGGTTTCTGGCCTGCCACGAGCTATCTCCTCGTCGTCGCGGTGGTGGGCTTCCTGATCGGCCTGGTCACTTTCCGCCGCCGCGACGTCGGCTGACGTCGGCTGACGTCGGCTGACGTCGGCTGACGCGCCGAGTGTCAGACGGTTTGCTTCATCCGTGACTCAAACCGTCTGACACCCGGCACGTACGGTCGAGGCATGTCCAACCGCTTGCAGCACGCGACTAGCCCCTACCTGCTCCAACACGCCGACAACCCGGTCGACTGGTGGGAGTGGGGGCCGGACGCGTTCGCCGAGGCTCGGCGCCGCGGCGTCCCGGTGCTGCTGTCGGTCGGGTACGCGGCCTGCCACTGGTGCCAAGAGGTTCCTCGCTTGGCGGCTGTCAGCGAATTTTGGCGAAACCGCAGGTCAGAGCGGGTGTGGCGGTTCACGCCGGTTCAGCTAAGGCCGCCGGTGGACACCGATTCCGGGCCTTCGTGCATCACTCTCGTGCATCACTCTCGTGCATCACTCGGGCTCGTCTTGCTGAGCCTGCTCGAGGGCGGTTGTCGCAGCGGCCCAGTCGACTCGCTCCTGCTCGAGGCGAACCCGTAGGCCCAGCCGATCGGTGACGAGATCGGTGTAGAGGTCGAGTTCGGCCGCGGTCAGGCGCGTCAGCGATGACGTCGCCGGGCGGTCCTCACTGACCCAACGCTCGCGGTGAGCGAGCAGAGTCTCTCGGTCCATCAGGATCGAGCGAGCAGTGGGCAGCCAGGTGCGCAGACGGTCGAGGATCGCGAAGCCATGGCTGTCGATGTCGCCCCAGTAGATGACCGGGATGTCGGCGAGCCACGGGAGGCGGCCAACGCGGTCTACCTCGAAGCCCTTGCCCCAAATGACGATTCCGTCGTCGGGCACGTCGACGCTCAGATAGGTGACCTCGTTTTCGATGACGATTGCCGTGCGAGGTGCGATCGCCAGCTCCCGCAGCTCTGTCGCTCGGAGCGCCAGCTCAGAGATGGGCTCAGGGAGCCCGAGCGACGGCGAAACACGGATTCGCACCATCTCTGGTTTGGCACGAAGGCCTAGGTCGGTGAGGAACCCTGCGGCCGTTGAGGACACCCCGAGCATCGCGGCGAGCACGGGCCGATGATTCTCGGCGAACTTGGTGTCAACGCCTGGAGCGCTGATCTCGCGGAGGTACTTCCCCGAGC
This sequence comes from Yimella radicis, assembly GCF_054778255.1. Taxonomy (NCBI): domain Bacteria; kingdom Bacillati; phylum Actinomycetota; class Actinomycetes; order Micrococcales; family Dermacoccaceae; genus Yimella; species Yimella radicis. Next base: position 56,364 of record NZ_BAAGZR010000007.1, on the reverse strand, counting down.
CGCGGTGGGCGTCGAGCCACTCGAAGGCAGAGAGAAGTCGGGGCATCGCTTCGCCGAGCTCGAGGGCGCGATGGGGATGGGTGAGCACCCATGTGCGCACCGCCGGCGTCTCAACGGCGAGCTCCAACAGCTCGCCGAACCGGTCAACCTCTCGCCTGACGCCCAGGAGCGACCAAGCCTGGTCCATGGTCGAAACAACCACTCGCGACGGCAGTGCGTTGCGGCCGATGTGGCGGCCGCCGACCTGACCGAGGACGACGTCGTATTGGCGCCCGGTGTCGCTCCCCGCGCTGAGGGCCGAGATCCACTCCCGGACAGCAACGAGGTCGTCGCCGATCTCCGATGCCTTGGGGCCTCGCACGGGAATCTCGATCGCAGAGAACTCCGATGCTCCGGCATGGGCACGCAGGAGCGAGCCGTCGTCCCAGCGCCGCCGGACTCTCTCCTCGATGTTGCGCCGAGTAGTCCAACCTTGTGTCACGACGCTCGCCCGTCTCGACGTGAGCGGTACTCCTCGATCGTCATGGTCTGGAGTCGGGAGAAGGTGCCGCCCGGATTGTCGACGAACCCGATGGCCTTCACGTAGGGCTCGATCACGTGGACCTTCTGGAGCGGGGTGACGATGAGCAACTGCAGTCCCAGCTTGGCAAAGAGCTCCAGGGCGTAACGTGTGGACACATCGGAGCCGCGGCCGAACGCCTCGTCGATCACGGCGAAACGGAAGTCGCGGGATTTCTCGGCGCCCCACTCAAGACCGAACTGGTAGGCGAGCGAAGCGGCCAGGATCGTGTAGGCCAGTTTCTCCTTCTGTCCGCCAGACTTCCCATCAGAGTCCGAGTAGTGCTCCCACTCCTCGTTGGTCTCGAGGATCCGTTCGGATGCGGAGAACACGAACCAATTGCGCACGTCTGTGACCCGACGTGTCCATGCCTTGTCGGAGTCGGCGTAGCCCTCGCGGCCACGGAATCGTTCGATGATGCGCTTGACGTCGAGGAACCGCTGCTCCGAGTAGTGGTCATCGTCGCCTGACAACGTATCGTCGGTGGCGCTACGCAGTTCGGACCGGAAACTGGACACGTCCTGGTTGACCGTCGGTTGCTTCTCCAGACGGATGTAATGGCCCGGGTTGTAGGGGATAGCGCCGAGTGCTTCGTTGATCTTTGAGACGCGCTCGTCGATCTCCTCTGCCTGCCGTCGCAGCCATGAGTTGAACTGCGCCAGTTCACGGATCGTCTCGGTGTTGAGCTGCCGCTTGAACTCCGCCTCGAACCGGGGGAGATCATCGTCGCGGACCGAGGCATGCAAGGCCACGTAGTCCGCCCGTGCCTCGGCCGTCGCGTCCATCTCGCTGCGCAACTCCGGCCAACGCCGCAGCACCTCCGCCATGTACTGGCCGAGGCTCTGGCTGAATCCACCGAGCTCCCGGTTAATGCGGTCGATCCGCCTGTACAGCTCTTCCGTCAGCCGTTCTCCGGCCTCTGGCCACTGGCTGGAGTGTGAAGGACGGTTCCTTCCGAGTCGGACCTCGAGAGCTTCGTACGCGTCCTGCGCAGCCGCAAGATCGCTGGTTGACTGGTCAGCGACGAAGGCGTCGTCGCGAGTTTTCTCGGTCTCCGCAGCGTGCACGGAGGCCTGAAGCTTCGCGAGTCGACCGATCAACTCACCGACGTGCGTCTTCACCTCTTCTTGTTGCTTCTCCACGCGTCCGAGGGCGAGCTTGATCTCCGCAAGTCGCGACGAGCCGGCCTCGAGCCGTGCCTTCTCTTCCTCGTGCAGGGCAGCGCGTTCTCGTGCCTCCACGACGTCCAGCTCACTCCACGACGGGAACCCGGCAATCGAGGTGAACGCATCGAGGCGTTGCTGGGCCGCCGCCCGCTCGGCCTCAACCTCGCGCCACAACTTCTCCGCTGCTCCCCTGGTCTCCTCCAACTGTGCGAGCTCCTCGTGCAGGGCGGCGATCTTGCGTTCGTTGGCCCATCCGAGCACCCACGTGCGCGGATCATCGACACGGGTGCGGTCGTCCTTCTCGTGTCGTTCACCCGAGCGGACCTGCCCCTCACGAGTGACAGCGCGTCGTTCCTGTCCGAACTGAGCGAGCGTGTCCACGCATCGGTAGTCGGCGCGTTTGATCAACTCGTCGGCTAGGTAGTCGGCGAAAGCTCCGGCCTTGGTTTCCAGGCAGTCAGCGAGGATCAGGTGGTCGTGCGCCGTCGGCCTGAGAGGGATACGGCGATCCGGAACGCGTTCGTAGACCAGTTTCGTGCCGATCTGGCGACCGTCCCGGCCGCGGAAGCTGAGTCGTCTCCCGTTGACCCACCTCGCAACCTCGTCGTAGTGGACCTGGGGGACCAGCAAGGAAAGCGCGAATCCGCGAAGCACCCGCTCGGCGGCGCCGCGCCACTCGCTTTGGTCTTCGACGACGTCGAGCAGTTCGCCGGCGTACGGAAGCTCCTCTGGGGTCAGCCCAAGGTCCTTGCAGCGCTGCTCCCTCAGGTCGGTGTGGGAAGCAGGCAGGTTGCTGGTCCGCTTGGTCAAGCTGTCGAGCTCGTCGGTGAGGACCCCGGCTTCGCGATCGATTCGCGAGATCTCGCCCAGCCAGCGGGCAGCGTCATGGCCGATCTGGCTACGCCGCGATTCGAGCTCGGCACGCGTGTCCGCGATGGTGGTCGTAAGAGAGCTGAAGTCGCTTGGGCTCTCGACCGCTGCGTGACCAGCCTGCTTGACAGCGGCGTCGAACAGCGTGCGGCGTGCGGCACGTTCTTCGGCCTGTTCATGAGCCGCGCGGGAAAGGCGCTCAAGCTCGCCGATCCGGTCTCCGCCGGCCCGCGCCCGTTCGGCGATCAACTCGTCCCGCTCGGATTCGAGGCGTCTGGCCGACACCTCGCGGTCGGACTTCTCGGTGAAGAGCCGCTCAGCCTCACGCTTCTGGGCAGCAATCTCCTCGCCGAGCATCCGGGAGCGTGCCTCGGCGACGAAGAGTCGGACAGCGTCTCGCTGCCGTTCCTGATCCGCGCGCTCGGTAAGCGCTGCGTCGTACTTCTCGGCCGTCGAAACGATGGGGGCGAGGGCTTCCAGCTGCTCGCGCGCCCGCTTGACCGCGTCATGAGCCTTCGTCAGATCCTCGAAGTGGGCGATGATGTCGCGCACCCGACCACTGGCATCTGATGGCTCAAGCATGTGATCGCGCACGAACTCGTTGAGATTGCCGACCGACTTCATCGACACCGTCTGGTGGAAGAGGTCCAGCGCCTGCTCAGAACGGATGCCGAGAAGGCGGCGCAGCGAGGTGCCGTACTTGGGGAAATCGTCGAAGATCTCAGCGCCGCTGGCCCGGAGGCGCTTGCGAAGGTCGCGCAGATCGGAGCCGAAGTCAGCGAAATCTGTCGCGATAGCGAGGGCCTTACCGGCCGTGACGAAGAACCGATACGGCTGGCCTGTCTGTTCGCGCTGTTGGAAGACTTGGGCCAGGGTCACGCTTTCGCCGTAGCCGTCGTTGACGAAGACGCCGAGGATCACCGAGTAGGTCTCGCCGCTGGTGCGGAGGCCGATCGCCCGTGAGTGACCAGATGCCTCGACGCGCTCGGACTTGTAGTGCCCTTCGACATACGAGCGCAGTGTCCGCTCCTTGGCCTCTGCACCTGCGGCCTTGTTGTAGGCGATCCGGTTCGCGGGCATCAGCAATGTCGTGATGGCGTCGACGATCGTGGACTTGCCAGAGCCGATGTCTCCGGTGAGCAGCGATGTCTCAGCACCAGGAGTCAAGCGCCAGACGTGCTTGTCGAAGGTGCCCCAGTTGAAGACCTCGACGTGATCGAGGCGGTATCCGGCACGACCGCTGCTGCTGAGCTCGACTGCCGAGAACAGTCCCTCATTCATCGGAGGCCCGCTTTCCGGCGTACTGCTTCAACTTGCCGGCGAAGTCCGAGAGGGTTTGGGCATCCACGTAGGCCTTGAGGATGCGGCGCACTTCCCAATGGTCGGGCTGTCCGCGCAACGGCCGAAGGAAGCCGAGCTCGACTGCCTTCGCGATCGTGCGCTCCGCGTGATCGGTGACGCGCGCTTCGTTGGAAGAGTCGGCTTGGAAGACGCGCAGCATCTCCAGGATCTGGTCTCGCGTGAGGACCAGTCGGCCTTCACTTCCTGCGGTTTCGAACTCGAGCAGACGCTTGCGCAGGAGCACCAACAGTAGGGAGACGTTGTACGTCAGCGTCCGGCGCCTGACCAGTCGTGGCAGGACCTCTTCGTCCTCGCCATCGGGACGTGATCGCAGGTATGCGTAGCCCTCGGAGTCGTCGACCACGATCTCGACGCCGATGGTCGCGAAGTGATCGCGGACGCCCGCACCGGCGCGTTCCAGTGTCAGCCAGGTGTCCTCGTCGAGCTCGCGGTAGACGACGCCTTGCATCAGACGGATGATCGCGGACCCGATCGCATGTGCGTCGCTCATGTTCGCTTCACCGTCACCTTCGCAAGCCTGACCCGTCGGGCGTGCTCGGGGTCCTCGGGGTCGCTGATCTCGAGCAAGGTCTCGTCACTGTCGTCCATCTCGACCTCGATGTCGTCGTCGGAAAGCGCGAGATATCCGACCAACTCGGCCGCGCCCTGTTCGATCGGGTACATCGCGATGATGTCGCTCAGCAGGGCAGTGCTGTGTTCGGGAAGGAGGGACCGGATGTTGCCCGCCAGGCGCGCCGAGTCGATGTGGGTCTGATTGAAGAGTAGGTCAGCCTCCAGTTCAGCGTCCTCTGCTGGCGGGATCAGACTCTCGACCTCGGAGGCGGGTGGCGGCGAGTACAGCGGTCGCTCGAAGGGCAGCGAGATCTCGATGCCAGGTTCGTCCACCTCCAAACCAATCTCGGGCGGGTCTGCGCGTAGTTCGAGGGCGTTTGCCTCGACGGCGCGAACCAGTTCGAGAACACGTCGATTCTCAAGCCAGACCTGGTCGTCCAGGAAGCGACGCAACTGTTCCGAGATCTGCCGCACGGTGCCCTGCGCTCGCTCGGCGGCCTCCGCCCAATCGTGGTGGATCGACCGCACGCGGTGATCGTGCTCCACCGCTGGCAAGTTGCTGACCTTCGACAGCAGATCGGAGAGCTCATCTTGGCGGGACTCGGACAGAAGGAAGTCGTAGAACGACTGGAAGGTCCGACCTTGGTCGGATCCGGCGATGTCGGAGCGTGAACCCATCAGGTCAGCGAGCAACTCGCCCTTACTGCCGTCCCATGCCGCGATTCGCTCTCGCGCTGCCCTGTCTAGGCCGCGGAAGTTCTCCTCCACCTCACGGAAGTCGCTCAACAGGTCGCGAGCGGTCGACGAGAACTGCTGATAGCGATCTCTCACGCCGGTTTCGTCCAAGACGGGGACCTGGCCGGCTTCAACCGCAGCGATCTGCGCGTCGATCTCGTCGCGCTGACGCCGTAGCTCTGCCAGTCGCAGATCGGGGTCGGACTCGGATCCGTGCACGATCTGCCTCAGCAGCTCGACGATCGTGTGTAGACGCGACTCGGTGCCGACGAAGCTCCGCGCCTTTAGCGACTCGACCCAGGCGTACGCCCGCTCGAAGGCTGGGGTCGCCTCGTAGTGGACCTCGTCGTCACCGGCCGGATAGAACCGACGAAGGAAGCCGGCTTCGGTGGCCGACCAGTCCTCCAGATAGGCGCGCGGATCTTTCGGAAAGCGGTTTTCGCCTTCGTCGCCGCCGGCCTCGCGGTTGAGCGCGTAGAGCTGATCATCCAGGGCCGCGGCGACGACGCTCGCCGAGGAAGCGCCGCGGTTGTTCTGGACGAAGAAATCACCGAGGAACGAGAGGATCAGGCTCGCGTTGTTGGCGCGCAGCAGGCGCCAGGCAGGGTGCCTCGCCCGCAGAGCGTCGATCGCCTCGTAGTCCACCCGCGAAGCCTACGGTTCAGGTCCGACACGATTCAGCAAACCTGACTGATCAAGCCAGCGCCGTCAGCAAATCCTGGGCCAGGAAGCTGACGGAGGCCGAGACGGTGTCCGGCTGGCCGACACCTTCTTCGGCTCGGCCCGCCATCGTCGATCCGAGCGCATCTGGTCCCGCGGCAAAGAGCTGCTGGATGAACTCAAGCGCCCGGGTCGTGGCTCGCTGCGACAGCTCGTCTGCGAGGAGCCGCCGAATGGTCGCGGCGAGCTCGGGCGTCTCGATCGCGACGAGCAGGCGGTAGATGTCGTGCGCGTCCTTGTCGTTCAGGCGGTCGGGCGTGTCCACTCGCTCGCCGAGCTTGTGGAGCTTTGCCACGAGGAGCGCGGCGGGTCCAGCGACATTGATGACGGCACGACGTCCGTCGCCGTCCAGCGACTCGACCCTCATGGGGGACTGGTCGATGATTGCTGCTTCGAGTCCGGCGGCTCGCCGAGCCGAGTGCTTGTCATGGGGCGGGATCCGAACGCCACGGCGACTCCCTGAGCCGGCTAGGTTCTCGGGAACCATGAGGTCGACGGGGATCCCGTTGGGTGACATCCAGGCGCCGGGCTGCTTGCTCACCGGGTTGAGGATGAATCCTGCGCGCGTCATCGCCTCCTCAAGGAGCGGGTCCTCGCCGAGCGCTCGAGCGTCGATCGCGAGATCGGAGTCCTTGGTTGCCTCGGCGAGGGCGAACGTCGCGTGGCCGGTGTGCAGATAGATCGCCTGAGCACCGATGAGGATCACCGAATCCTTGTGCGCCTCGAGAGCTGCGACAGCGTCCAGCAGAGCGGCACGCGCCTCAACGATCAAGTTGTCTGCGCCAGGCATCCGGGTTCTCCTTCATCCAGTCCAGCAGGAATTCGCCTTCGGCGGGGTTGCGGCCGGGACCTCCAAGAAGATCCGCGGCTGCCTGGCTGGGCGCGACGATCGTGATGTCGCGCCAGGTCGATGTGCGCTCGAAGACCACGGGCGAGCGCGGTGTAGCGAGGATGACATTGGCCCCCGACTCAACGGGACGCAGCCCAAGATCCGCAGCCAGAGCCATCGGGTCCTCTGCATAGATCAGTCCCAGACGAGCCTCGGCGTAGGGAGCATAGGGCTGGGTCGCCAGCGAGCCACTCACTGCGTAGCGCTGCGGTGACGTCGTCTTGCCGAGCTTCTGGACGACGCTGTCGACGCCGCGTGGTTCGAGGAATCCGCGCGTGCTGTTGGCGTTGAGGACTGGAGCATCTTGGCTCCAACGCCGCAAGAGCTCGGGCCAGTCGACCTCGGTGATTGGTCCGCGGTCTACTCGCGAGAGCAATCCCTCGTTCGTCAGGTAGTCGACGAGACGGTAGGCAGCGCCGATGGACGCCCCAGCGACCTTCGCCAGCTCGGGAACCGTGAGAGGCGGCGTGTAGTCGGCCAAGGCTCGCACCATCAGCGCCGCCGGCAGCCCTTTGAGACTCGTGGTCGGCCGGCCGGCTCCCCGCCACGGATCGGCAGTCGCGCCGCGTTCGGAGATGACGACGAGCGGCTTCTCTGCGCTGATGAAGATGTTTCCGGTTGCGTCGATGTAGGAGACGTCACGCTCACGGAGCAGGTCCTGGATCTGCCTGCTGAGGTAGCGCGTCGCAAGCAGCCACGGTTCCGCCTCGTCGGTCTGTCGCGCGAGGCGCTCGGTGATGTAGCGCTGTTTGCCTAGCAATGAGAGCACGTCGGCTCGGGTGACCGTGCGCTTGATCTCGACGCGGTAGGTGAGGACAGATGAGCCGAAGCGCTCGAACTCGAGCCTGGTGTCGACCTTGGGGTCAGTGCTCGTGGTGACCTTGATGTCCCAGCCTTCCGGCAGATTTGCCTGAAGCTGCTCGGATGCGCGCAGCAGCACTTCCCGCTCGGACGCCGGCTCGGGTCCGTCGGGCACGACGGTGGGGGTTCGCTGCGCACGGGGCACTTCTCGATAATAACGGAGTTCCGTCTTGTACGGAACTCGATGGTTTCCGGAAACTCGTCGTTGGCCCTGGTTTCTGGAAACTCACGCCGATGGCCGCTGTCGCTTGGCCTGTGGGAGCAGGTCGACGAGCCTCACCTCCTCCCGCCGCGGCGCGACGAGCGCATCTCGCGCGGCCTCGGCGAGCGCCATCCGCCGCTCCTCCCACGCCAGCAGCTGGTCGAGCCGCCAGCGATCCGGATGCGTCATGACCGGGGCTGGCACGAGGTCCCTGTCCTTGAGGTTCTGGTAGCCCTTCGTCTTGCCCCAGCTGTAGCGAGCCATCACCTCGCTCGCGCTGAGGAACACGTGGCGCGGGTCGTCCATGGGTCTCACACCGCCTTCGGCTTGCCGAGCACGGGCTGGGAGGCGAGCCGCTGGGTGCGGATGAAGGTCCGCAGGTCGCCGACGGTGGTGTAGAGCCGCCGGCCGATCTTGAAGAACTCCGGGCCGGTGCCCTCCTGGCGCCACCAGCGGACGATGTCACGGTGTGTGTGAGCGAACAGTGGCCGGGCTCATGAACGATTTGTACGTCATAAGGGCCGAGCCGAAAGGATGGCGCAAGTGGGGAACCGGTCGGTTGCTCGACCACCTAGAAGCGGAGGGCCTCGTCGATCCACGCGTTGTCGATGCAATCCGCTTCGTCAATGACGCGCGGGTTCCCCTAGTGCACTGGCGCGGGCCCGGCGAGCCCGAGTCGCTCTCCGGGGTCGGACTGGCGGCTTACCAGCGTGGAGTCCGTGAACCCATCGAGGAAACGCAGGATCGCCACGTTGCCCAGGTGGCGTTCCTGTGCGCCCGAACTGCGCTTCGCGTTCACTTCGGAGACCTACTCCGGTATATCGGGCACCCGGTGCCGTGGCTCCCAGTGGCATAGCTGGCACTTGGAGGCCGGATCCAGGCGAACGCCATCGCTCACCGGCCTGCCAGCTTGCTGACTGAGTCGCGAAGTGCGTCCTCGCCGGCGCGGACGTAGTGGTTCAGGACGGTGGTGAGCTTGTCGCCGAGGTACTGGGCGACGACCTCCCAGGGCTCGCCCAACTCCTCGTGGAACCATTTGGTCGCGGCGTGGTGGCGGAGGTTGCGGTAGACGATCGTGCGGGGCCAGGCGTTGTCGGGGTCGTTCTCCTCGACCAAGGCGCGGACGCGGTGCCAGCGCTCGTTGTGCATCTCGGGTTTCACCGGAAGACCGGTGATGGTGTCGACGAAGAGCCACAGCTCGTCCTCGGGTGGTACGGGGTAGTTCCACCAGGCGAGGTTCTTGTCCTTCTCGCGCGCCGCCAGAGACGCGCGGCGCTGACGCTCGGCCTCCTGGGCGTTGACGACCTGCTGAAGCGACGCCTTCGCAGGCAGGTCGAGCAGCTCCTTGACGCGGGGGAGGAGCTCGTCGTGCATCAGCGAGTTTGGCAGCGGCACCTCGTGAAGCGTGTGGTTCTTCACCGGGCCGCGGAACCCGGCCTGGCCGCGCGGGGTGATCCACGAGCCGTTCACATGGACGTAGCCGCGGTCGAAGAACACCTCGATGGCGCGGAGGGCGTTCTGTTCGCCGAGGCGAAGGCCGCCGAAGGCCGCCACGCGGATCTTGGTGCCGAACATGGGGAGGCGCGTCATCAGCGGATCGGTGCCTTCGGGGCCGCACAGCGTGTCGGCGGCGTCGGCCATCGCGCGGACCTGCCGGGTCTCGGGGCGCAGCCGTGGATCGACGTACTGCGCTGTCGCTCCGTGCAGTACGTTCGCTCGTCCGATCTCCAGTCCGTCCAGCGGGTCGACGCTGCGATCGAGCCAGCCAAGCCGCCAGGCCAGCTTCCGCATCGCGGCGAGCTGGCCGCGCAGGTCCTCGCGGCCGCGCACGGAGAAGAGTGTCTTCGACCCCTTCTCCATCACCATTCGGCTGTGCTCGACCCGCCACTTCGTCACCGGCACGTCGCCGATGGTCGGCAGGATGTGGGCGTTGAGGCGGGACTCGCGCCCCTCCATCGTCCGCGGCTGTTTGCCACGCTCGATGCTGTCCTTGAGGTACTCGTCGCCGAGCATCCGGATTGTGCGGGAGGCGCGCACATCGGCACCGACAGGCAGGTCCTTCTCGGTGTCCAGCGCGGCCTCGGCCTGGGCGAAGATCTTGCGGGCCTCCTCCTCCGAGGCAGCGCGGCGCAACACCCGCTTCCACGGTTCACCCTTGTCGGCAGGTGCCCGGAAGTAGACCTGGTACTTGTTGGTGCCAGGCGTTGGTGCGTAGAGCCGCACCCGCCACGGCCGCGAACCGCCGCCCGACGTGCGCGGCTTGCCCTGCGCGAGCAGCTTGGACTGAGAACGCGTCGCCACGAGACCTCCTACGCTGGAGAAACCATCGTACGCTGGTTTCGTGCATCACTCTCGTGCATCACTCTAGGAAAAATGATGCAGGTGCCACTCGTCAGGAGTCACAGGAATGGCCAACCGCCTCGCCAACGCAACCAGCCCCTATCTGCTTCAACACGCGGAGAACCCAGTGGATTGGTGGGAGTGGGGACCCGAGGCGTTCGCCGAGGCGAAGCGTCGTGATGCACCAGTTCTGCTCAGCGTCGGGTACGCCGCCTGCCACTGGTGCCACGTGATGGCTCACGAATCGTTCGAGGACGACGCCACGGCCGCGTTGATGAACGAGCACTTCGTCAGCATCAAAGTCGACCGCGAAGAACGCCCGGACATCGATGCGATCTATATGAACGCCACCACCGCGATGACCGGGCACGGCGGCTGGCCGATGACCTGCGTCCTCGACCACGACGGCTCGCCGTTCTTCGCCGGCACCTACTTTCCGCCGCAGCCGCGCTACGGTCAGCCCGCCTTCCAACAGGTGCTCGGCTTCCTCGCCGACGCGTGGGAGAACCGGCAGGACGACATCCGCGGCGCGGCCGATGCCCTGCGCCAGCACCTGAACCGCGAGTCCGCTGCAGCACGCCCCGTCACGGGTGCCGAACTCGATACTGCGGTCGCGCTGTTCGAACGCGAATTCGACCGCCGATCAAAGGGATTCGGGGGTGCACCGAAGTTCCCGCCGTCCATGGTCCTGGAGTTCCTGCGCCTACGGGCGACGCCCGGCGACGGGTCGGCGGCGACGATGCTCGAGCAGACCTGCGACGCCATGGCGCGCGGCGGGATGTACGACCAGCTCGGTGGTGGCTTCGCCCGCTACAGCGTCGACAGCGACTGGGTCGTGCCGCACTTCGAGAAGATGCTCTACGACAACGCACAGCTGCTCGGTGTGTACGCCCGGCTCGGCACGCCGCTGGGCGACCGGGTCGCGCAGCAGACCGCCGACTTCATGCTGCGCGAACTGCGGACCGACCATGGTGCCCTGGCCAGTTCCTTGGACGCCGACTCCGAAGGCGTCGAGGGCAAGTTCTACGCCTGGACCCCGGAACAACTCCTCGAAGTGCTCGGTGAGGACGACGGCCGGTGGGCGGCAGAGGCCTTCGGGGTCACGCGCACCGGCACCTTCGAGCACGGCAGTTCGGTGCTGCAACTGAGCGACGACGTCGACGAGACACGACTCGCCGACGTCCGGCAGAAACTGTTGGACGCGCGCGAACTGCGGATCCGCCCCGAACGCGACGACAAGGTGGTCGCCGCCTGGAACGGCCTGGCGATCAGCGGACTGGTCGCGGCGGCGCAGGCGCTCGCCGATTCCCAGTACCTCGACGCGGCGCGCGCGATCGCCGATCACCTGCTCGAAGTGCACCTGGTCGACGGACGCCTGCGGCGGGTCTCCCGCGACGGCGTCGTCGGCAATCCGGACGCCGTGCTCGAGGACCTCGGGTGCCTCGCTGCCGGCCTGCTCGACCTCGCAGCGGCCACCGACGACAGCGTTTACTTCGAGGCGGGCACACAATTGCTCGACGACGCGCTGGCCAGGTTCCGGGCGGACGACGGCGGCTTCCACGACACCGCGACCGATGCCGAGCAATTGATCGCCCGCCCGCGGGAAGCGGCCGACAATGCCAGCCCGTCCGGGTTGTCCGCCACCGTGAACGCGATGGTCACGGCCACCGCTCTCGGCGGGTCCGGTCGGTACGAGGAAGCAGCGCGGGAAGCTCTCGCCACCGCCCACGAGGTGATGACCCGTGCGCCCCGGTTCGCCGGATGGGCGTTGGTGGCTGCGCAACGTCTGGCCGCCGGCCCGGAGCAGGTCGCGGTGGTGGGCTCACCTGGGACCGATCGCGACCGGCTCGTCATGGCCGCCCTCCGACGGTTCGGGGGACCGGTCGCGGTGGGTGCGTCCGGCGATGCGGAGTTGTCCGTACTCGCCGATCGCGGTGCTGTCACCGAGCCCGCGGCGTTCGTCTGCCGGGGCCGAACGTGTGATCTTCCGGTCACCGACCCGGATGCGTTGCGCGCTGGTCCGAACCAGGCCTGATCCACCCGTACGATTACGCGCATGGCCGGAGGACTTGCTGCACTTCTCGACGACATCGCGACCCTTGCTCGCGCTGCCGCCGCGTCCGTTGACGACGTGAGCCTCGCGGCCGGACGGGCCAGCGCGAAGGCCGCCGGCGTGGTGGTCGACGACACCGCGGTGACCCCGCGCTATGTCACGGGCATCGACCCCAAGCGCGAATTGCCGATCATCAAGAAGATCGCGATCGGTTCGCTGCGCAACAAACTGCTGTTCATCCTGCCGGCCATCATGCTCGCCTCGCAGTTCCTGCCCTGGATCATCATGCCGGTGCTGATGATCGGTGGCGCCTACCTGGCGTTCGAAGGTGCGGAGAAGCTGTACGAGGCGCTCACCGGCAAGCACGAAGAAGACAGCAACGAGGGCAAGTCCGAGGACGAGATCGCCTCCGGCGCCATCCGCACCGACTTCATCCTGTCCAGCGAGATCATGGTGATCTCGCTGAAGGAGGTCGCCGATGAGCCGTTCCTGTCCCGCCTGGCGATCCTGATCGTCGTCGCGATCTTCATCACCGTGATCGTCTACGGCGTCGTCGGTCTCATCGTGAAGATGGACGACGTCGGCCTGGCCATGGCGAAAAAGGAATCCAGCGGCGCGCGCAAGTTCGGCAACGCGCTGGTCAAGGCCATGCCGAAGGTGCTGTCGGTGCTGTCGGTCGTCGGCATCGCCGCGATGATCTGGGTCGGTGGACACATTCTGCTCATCGCGCTCGACGACATCGGTTGGCACTGGCCCTACGGCCAGGTGCACCACTTCGAGCAGTGGGTCAAGGACTCCACCGGCGCTCTCGGCGGAGTGCTCGGCTGGTTCGCGAACACGCTCGCGTCCGCTCTGGTCGGCCTTGTGGTCGGCGGCATCATCACCGCGATCGTGCTGAAGTTCTTCCACAAGGACCACGGAGAACGCCATGCCGAGGGTCATGCTGAGGGTCATGCCGAAGGTCGTGACGGCGAGGCGGACGGCGTCGACCTCGACAAGGCCGACCCGGAGCCGCACGGCAACTGATCCGGCAGCACCACCTTCGGCTTCATTGAGCCGGCGACTTCGGGCCTGGCCGGCGGCGAAAATCGGTCGCGCCCGTCGGGGAGCCCCAGCAGGATTGCCGCATGACAAGCAGCGATCTGTGGGACAGCGAGGCGGCGCTCCGTTATGACGAATCGTCGGCGTTCATGTTCGAGCCCGACGTGCTCGATCCGGCCGTCGACTTCCTGGCCGCGCTGGCCGACGGTGGCTCGGCGCTGGAGTTCGCCATCGGCACCGGACGTGTCGCGATCCCGTTGGCCGACAGGGGAGTCCACGTCGAAGGGATCGAGCTGTCGGAGCCGATGGTCGAGCAGCTCCGTTCGAAGGATGCCGATCTTCCGGTCTCCGTCGGCGACATGGCGACCACGACTCGTCCCGGTGCCTTCGCCCTCGTCTACCTGGTGTGGAACAGCATCGGGAACCTGCGCACCCAGTCGGAGCAGGTTGAGTGCTTCCGGAACGCGGCGCGCCATCTCAAGCCGGGCGGTCGCTTCGTCATCGAGCTGTGGGTGCCGGGGATCCGCCGCTTCCCGCCGGGCCAGGCAGCCGTGCCGTTCCACGTGGGCGAGCACCACGTCGGCTTCGACACCTACGACATGACCACGCAGCAGGGCACCTCGCACCACTACACCCGCGGCGACGACGGTTCGGTGCGCTACGGCGCGAGCAACTTCCGCTACATCTGGCCCGCAGAATGCGACCTGATGGCGCAGCTCGCCGGCCTCGAGATCGAAGCGAGGTACGCCGATTGGTCGAAATCTCCTTTCACCACCGACAGTGAGAGTCACGTGTCGGTCTGGCGCAAGCCCTGACCGTCGGGCTCGCGGCCTATCGTGGCGGGCATGGACCGCATCGCGCTCATCTCCGACGTGCACGGCAATCTCACGGCGCTCGAGGCGGTGTTGGCCGACATCGACGCACGCGGAATCGACCGCATCTACAACCTCGGCGACTACGTCGGCAAGGGCCACCGCGGCCGCGAGGTGATCGAGCTGTGTCGGCAGCGGTGCGAGGTCAACATCCTCGGCAACTGGGACGACTTCCTGCCCGCCCTGGAGGAGTTCGGCAGCGCTGCAGACAATCCCGCGCTGCGGTGGTGGCGCGACGAACTCGGTCCCGGGCAGGGGGAGTGGTTGCGTGCCCTGCCGTTCAGTCACGACTTCACGATGAGCGGCCGGCGCATCCGGCTCTTCCACGCGTCGGCGACCAGCGTGCACAACCGGGTGCGGTTCGACCACGACGCCGGCGAGTTCTTCGGCATGTTCCAGAACACCCCGGCCACCGGCGACGGCCCCACTCCGACCGTCGTGGCGTACGGCGACACGCACGACTCCTTCCTGGAGACCGAGTTCGGGCTGACGCTGATCAACACCGGCAGCGTCGGCAACGCGCTCGACGACAACATCCCCGTCTACGTCATTCTCGAAGGCGTGCTGGACGGCGAGGAGCCGGCGCCGTTCGGTGTGCAGTTCGTGCGGGTGCCCTACGACATCGAGGCGGAGCTCGCCCACGCGAAGCAGGTCGACGCACCCGAGTACGAGCTCTACGTCGCCGAATTGCGCGACCGCCGGTACCGGGGCGACGTGCGCGCCGGCCGCCGTCCGGAGTACCACCGCACGTCGGTCGTTCCCGCCGACACGAAGGACTGGACCTGGACCCTCGAAAAGGCCTGCCCTGATTGCGGATTCGTCGCGGCGGAGGTGAACGGCGCCGATGTGGGCGACCTCGTCCGCAAGTTCACCGCACCCTGGGCCGACATCGTCACCGACCGGTCCGCCCGGCGCCGTCCGGAGCCCTCGACCTGGTCACCGCTGGAGTACGGCTGCCACGTGCTCGATGTCTGCAAGGTCTTCGACGGACGCCTCGCGCTGATGCTCGAACACGATGCACCCGGTTTCCCGAACTGGGACCAGGACCAAGCCGCCATCGACGGTGACTACGCGACGGCCGACCCGGCGCAGCTCGTGCCCGACCTGAACGCGGCCGCCGCGCGGCTCGCCGCCGCGTACGACGCGGTGAAGCCCACCGAATGGGAGCGCACGGGGCTGCGTTCCAACGGCTCGGCGTTCACCGTGCTCAGCCTCGGCCAGTACCTGCTGCACGACCTCGCGCACCACCTGCACGACGTCGGCGCGTCGTGGCAGCAGGCGAAGGACAGTCAGGCCTGACGGCGCCGATCAGGTCTGCTGACCGTCGGTGGGCTCGGCCGAGCTGCGGTTCTCGCGGTCGGGACGCGACGTGTGGTGCTGCCCCTGCTCCTCGTCGGTCGAGTCGTTCTCGTCAGTCGAGTCGGCCTCGTCGATCGAGTCGGTCTCGTCGGTCAAACCGGCTTCACCCTCGCCGACCATGATCGGTCGCTCGCCGTCGTCGACGCCGTAGTCGCCCTTCGCGTCGTCCCAGGCCTGCAACTTCTCCTGATCGACGTCGACCTTGAGTTCGTCGGGCATCTCGGCGGCGCGCTGCTCGCGGGTCGGTTCCGGGCGCGAACCCCCGTCGCCATTGTCGGTGGACCGGTTGTCGTCATCGGATGCGGACAGCGACTGCTCCTGAACCTCGTCGGGTGGCTGTGCCTCTCATTAAGCCACCCGCACGACCGCCGGACGGCGCTAACGACGAGCCGAAACTGCACCTGACCGCCGACACGGGTTTTCGCGGACGCCGGTGCCCGCCGGTATCCTCGCGGGGCCGGCATGGGTGATGACCCGACCAGCCCAGATGGGCGATGCCAGCGTCCGACACATGAAGTCAAAGTCGCGTCACGCGGCAGAAGGAGTACAGGACACTCATGTCCTTCGACTACAAGGTTAAGGACCTCAGCCTCGCCGAGGCCGGCCGTCACCAGCTTCGCCTCGCCGAGCACGAGATGCCCGGCCTCATGGCGCTGCGCGAGGAGTTCGGCGAGTCCAAGCCGCTCACCGGCGCCAAGATCGCCGGTTCGCTGCACATGACCGTGCAGACCGCCGTGCTCATCGAAACCCTCACCGCCCTCGGCGCCGAGGTGCGCTGGGCCTCCTGCAACATCTACTCGACCCAGGACGAAGCCGCCGCCGCCGCGGTCGTCGGCCCGAACGGCACCGTCGACAACCCGCAGGGTGTGCCGGTGTTCGCGTGGAAGGGCGAGAGCCTCCCGGAGTACTGGGACTGCACCAACGAGATCCTCACCTGGCCCGGTGGCGAGGGCCCCAACATGATCCTCGACGACGGCGGCGACGCCACCATGCTCGTGCACAAGGGCAAGGAGTGGGAGGCCGCCGGTCAGGTGCCCCCCACCACCGAGGACGACTCCGAGGAGTTCTCGGTCTTCAAGGACCTCGTGCGCAAGACCCTCGCCGAAGACCCGCAGAAGTGGACCGAGATCGCCGCCGGAATCAAGGGCGTGACCGAGGAGACCACCACCGGCGTCCACCGCCTCTACGAGCTCGCCAAGTCCGGCGAACTGCTCTTCCCGGCGATCAACGTCAACGACTCGGTCACCAAGTCCAAGTTCGACAACAAGTACGGCTGCCGCCACTCGGTCGTCGACGGCCTCAACCGCGCCACCGACGTGCTCATCGCAGGCAAGACCGCCGTCGTCGCCGGCTACGGTGACGTGGGCAAGGGATGCGCCGCAGCGCTGGCCGGTCAGGGTGCACGTGTCGTCGTCACCGAGGTCGACCCGATCTGTGCGCTGCAGGCCGCGATGGAGGGCTTCCAGGTCGCCAAAATGGACGACGCCGCCGAGTACGGCGACATCTTCGTCACCACGACCGGTTGCTACGACGTCATCACCTCCGAGCACATGTCGAAGATGAAGAACAAGGCGATCGTCTCCAACATCGGTCACTTCGACAACGAGATCGACATGGCCGGCCTGGCCAAGCTTCCCGGCATCACCAAGACCGAGATCAAGCCGCAGGTCCACGAGTGGACCAAGCAGGACGGCAACTCGATCATCGTGCTGTCCGAGGGACGCCTGATGAACCTCGGCAACGCCACCGGTCACCCGAGCTTCGTGATGTCCAACTCGTTCGCGAACCAGACGATCGCCCAGATCGAGCTGTTCGAGAAGTCCGAGGAGTACGTCGACGAGGACGGAAAGCCCACGGTCACCACGCTGCCCAAGCACCTGGACGAGAAGGTCGCCCGTGCGCACCTCGCCGCCCTGGGTGTCGAGCTCACCGAGCTGACCAAGAACCAGGCCGAGTACCTCGGCGTCGACGTGGCGGGCCCCTACAAGCCCGAGCACTACCGGTACTGACCCGGGAGCATCTGGAATCGGCGTGAGTTCGTGCCCTTCGCCAGGCCTGGCGAAGGGCACGAACTCACGCGCATTCTCGTTGCGGATCCGTTTGCCTTCTGTGTGAAGATAATTCGAGGTGAACGCGAGAAAGGCTGGATCTGAATGAGTGCCCGAGTGCTTGTGGTGGACGACGACCCGTCGCTCGGGGAGATGCTCGGCATCATCCTGCGCGGGGAAGGGATGCAGGTCGCCCACTGCTCGACGGGGTCCGGCGCATTGGCGGCGTTCCGCGATGCCAAACCCGACATCGTTCTGCTCGACGTGATGCTGCCCGGTACCGACGGCGTCGAGGTCTGCCGACAGATCCGCGCCGAGTCGCACGTACCGATCGTGATGCTGACCGCCCGCACCGACACCACCGACGTCGTCGCTGGACTCGAGGCCGGCGCCGACGACTACGTCAATAAGCCATTCAAGCCACAGGAACTGGTCGCCCGCGTCCGTGCTCGGCTGCGCCGCGGCGACGAACCCGAGGTGGAGCAGCTCCGCCTCGGCGACCTCACGATCGACGTCGCCGGTCACTCCGTCGTCCGCGACGGCGCGCAGATCTCGCTGACCCCGTTGGAGTTCGACCTGCTGGTGGCGCTCGCGCGAAAGCCGTGGCAGGTCTTCACCCGGGAGGTCTTGCTGGAGCAGGTCTGGGGTTACCGGCACGCCGGTGACACCCGACTGGTCAACGTGCACGTGCAGCGTCTGCGCTCCAAGGTCGAGCGCGACCCCGAGCACCCCGAGATCGTCCTGACCGTGCGAGGAGTCGGCTATAAGGCCGGACCGAGTGCCTGACCTCGGCGAGCCGCACGCGCAGCAGTCCGCTGCTCGCCGGTGGTTCGCCGCGCTCGGCGCGGCTCTGCTCGCCACCGCGCGCAGCGTCCGACACTCCTGGCGTCGTTCTTTGCACACCCGCGTGGTCACCACGACCGCGCTCGCCGGCGCGATCGTGACGCTGGTGCTCGGCTCCTACATGTACCACCGGATCGCGACGGACCTGGTGGAGTCGCGGACATCGTCCGCCGAGGCCGAGAGCCAGAGCCGCCGCGCCGACGCGCAGGAGATCTTCGCCAGTACCCCGAACACCGACCTCAGCTCGTTGCGGCAGCTCGCCAGCGACATGGTTCAGCAGGTCAGTTCGCCCGGGGACGACCTGTCCCGCCGGGTCGTCTTCATGCAGGCGGCTGACAACACCGCGCAGCCGATCCCGAAAGTCTCCTCCGCGCAGGCGAGTCCGGAGATGATCCCTGAAGCGATCCGGACGGCGTTGAAGGACGACCCCGATCACCAACAGGTGCAGATCATCACCGTCCCGCAGCCGGACGGGGATTCGGTGCCGGCGGTGCTGATCGGTTCGCGGGTGTCGGTGCCGAACGCCGGCCCGTACGACCTGTTCTTCATCTTCCCGATGGACAACGAGGTCACGACGCTGAACATCGTCAAGGGCAGTTTCGCCGCCGGCGGTGTCGCCCTGCTCGCCCTGCTCGCCGCTCTCGCCTACCTGGTGACGCGCATGGTGGTGACGCCGGTGCGGTCGGCCGCGCACGTCGCCGAACGGCTCACCGCAGGTGCGCTCAACGAACGCATGCAGGTGTCCGGCGAGGACGACCTGGCCCGCCTCGCGACCTCGTTCAATGCGATGGCCGACAGCCTGCAACGGCAGATCCGACAGCTGGAGGATCTGTCCTCACTGCAGCAACGGTTCACCTCGGACGTCTCGCACGAGTTGCGCACGCCCCTCACCACGATCCGCATGGCCGTCGACATGATTCACGCGCACCGCGCCGACTTCAGCCAGCCGCTGTCCCGCTCGGCCGAACTCCTCAGCGCCGAACTCGACCGGTTCGAGGCACTGTTGTCCGATCTGCTCGAGATCAGCAGGTTCGACGCCGGGGCGGCTGCCCTCACCCTCGGGCCGGGCGACATGCGTGACCTGGTGGATCGCGTCGTCGACTCCGTCCAGATTCTCGCCGAACGCAACGGCACCGAGATCACCGTTCTCGGCAAGCGCGGCGTCGTCGTCCCGATGGACCACCGACGCATCGAGCGCATTCTGCGAAACTTGGTCACCAACGCGATCGAGCACGGTGAGCGCAAGCCGATCGAGATCGACATCGGTTCCAACTCCGGTGCCGTGGCAGTGACCGTGCGCGACCATGGTGTCGGGCTCGAACCCGGTGACGCTGTCCGGGTGTTCAACCGTTTCTGGCGCGCGGACCCGGCGCGTGCACGTACCACCGGAGGTACCGGCCTCGGCCTGTCGATTTCGCTTGAGGACGCCCGCCTGCACGAGGGCTGGTTGCAGGCGTGGGGATCGCCCGGTGAAGGCAGTTGTTTCCGACTCACCCTTCCGCGTCGGCCGGGTCAACCGATCGGTCGCTCGCCGCTGCCTCTGGCGCCCGACGACTCCCAGGTCGGGCGGGTCATGCCGGCCGGCAACTCACTCACCCTGGGCACGAATTCCGGGAGCCAGACATGAGCCGCGTCCTTCGTTCGATCCTGGTCGCCGTTGTCGCCTTCGTGCTGGCAGCATGTGCCGGCCTTCCGACGTCCAGCGATGTCGAGGCTCGTCGACCGATCTCCGACACACCGAGTGCACCCCCGGCCAATGTCGAGTTCTACGGACCGCGCAACAATGCCGACCCGGTCGAGATGGTGAAGGGGTTCCTGCGCGCCAGCGGCAGCGTCGATGAGGACTTCGCCGTCGCACGGCAATTCCTGACCACGGACGCCAGCCGCGGCTGGGCGCCCGGCGGACGTGTCGCGATCAACCAGGGTGAACGCGACTTCGCGGTCACACAGGTGGTCCCGGGCCACGTCTCGCTCACCGCGACGCAGTGGGCCGAACTCGACGCCGGCGGACACCTTCGTCAGTTGGCGGTGCCCCGCCACCGCACCGTCGACATCGGCCTCAAACAGGTCGACGGACAATGGCGCATCTCGCAACTGCCGGCCGACTTCGGACCGTACCTGTCGATGCGTGACTTCCGGGACCGGATGTACACGCCCTACACCGTTTACCTGGCCGAACGCCGCACCCGCACCCTCGTGCCCGACCAGCAGTGGTTCCCTCGCACCGGACTCGCTGCAGCCCTCGCCCGCGCCGTGCTGCGCGGTGCGCCGGAATGGCTGGCCCGGGCGCAGGGCACGACGCCCGACCTCAACCAGGTGCCGGGCGGTACGCGCCTCGCGGTCGACGCCGTCCCGATCGATCAGGACGGAGTCGCGACCGTCGACCTGACCGAGGGCGTCCGCACCGCCGACTCCGCCACTCGAAATGCGCTGTGGGCGGCGATGATGGCGACCTTGAACCAGGTGCCCAGGATCCACCGGGTGGCGATCACCGTCGGTGGTTCGCGTCTGGACACTCCTGATCTTCCGGACATGCCGGTCACGCCGACGGACGTCGGGTTCACCGTGCCGGCGACCAAGGACAACGGCGTGATCACGCGGTCGGGGCAGACGCTGCGATGGCGTGCCGACGCCGGCGCGGCGCAGCCACGTGGTCGAGTGCGACCAACTCTGCCGACATTGAACCGCAACTGGTACATGCTGGCGGCCGATGCCGACGGCGGACAGGTCGCGGGGATCAGCGGCGATCGCAAACTGCTCGGACGTTGGGTCAGTGGTGGCCAGGCCTACCAGGTTCCGGCGTTCGGACGACAATTGACGCGCCCGAGCTTCAACTCACTCGACGAGCTCTGGCTCGCCGGCCTGTCGTTGTCGAATGCGGGTCCCGACCGCGAAGTCTCCAGCGGCGCCGCTGTCTGGGTCATGGACACCACGAACTTCGTCGCGACGACGCGTGCTCAGGCGGTGTCGGTTCCCTGGTTGCGCGACGCGCAGGTGCTGTCACTGAAGTCCTCACGCGACGGCCAACGGGTGGCAGTCCTGACCCGGACGCCGAGGGGCGTCACCAAGTTGCTGCTCGCGTTCGTGATCCGGGATGCCAACGGCCAGGCCACGGCGTTGACCGAACCGATCGAGGTCGGGCAAGCCGTCAGCGATGTCAGCGATGTCGCGTGGGCCAACGACGTCACCCTTGCCGTCATCGGGCGAATGCGACCGGACGACGGTCAGCAGATCATCGAGGTGCCACTGAGCGGGTTCGTGAACCCGATGGGCGCCGTACCGGGTGCCGTACACATCGTGGGAACGGGCCGCGGCACCGGCGAACTGTTCGTCGTCACAGGCGATCCGGGCGTGCAGGAGCGCATCGGCGGTGGCTGGCGGCGCGTGCCCGGCGTCCTCGACGTGGTGGCACCGGGAAGCTGACTTTCCACACGCCGACAGTTGCTCGGCGTGTCGTCCACAGCGCTTGCTCGTCGCTCCGACGGCACGCGTGCATCGGGTTGGCTGGCCGCCATGCAGCGAATCACCCGAGCTCTGCGCCATGCGGCCTTCGGGCTGGAGCGATTGGGGGAACTCGCCGCGCCGCAGTCGTGTGGTGGATGCGGTCTGCGCCACCAGCGCCTGTGCGAGCCGTGTCGGGTGGGTTTCGAACAGCGTCTGGCTCAGCCCTCACTCGGTTGGGTCGAGCGCCCGCTGCCGGGTAGTCCGCCGTGCTGGTCCCACCTCGTCTACGAGGGTGCGGTCACGCGCATGCTTCCCGCGTTCAAGGACGACGACCGAATCGATCTGCTGCCACCGTTGGCTGCGGCGGTGCGGGCTGCCGTGGAGGGAGTCTTCGACCAGGAGCCTGCACTGGAGCGTGCCTTGCACACCGGTCGCCTGGTCGTCGTGTGTACGCCGTCGACAGCCGCGTCGGTGCGGTTGCGGGGTCGACTGCCGCTGCGGGACCTCGTTCGTCGAGCCCTCGAAGGGTCCTCGATGCAGGTGGCCCCGCCAGGCGCACTGCGCTTCGGTCGAGCCGTGCGCGACCAGGCGGGTCTCGGAGTGACGCAGCGGGCCCGCAATCTGTCGGGTTCGATGCGCGCCACCGACGTACAAGGGCGACTTTGCCTACTCCTGGACGATGTCATCACCTCGGGCGCGACCTTGGCGGAGGCAAGTCGTGCCTTGCGCGTCGCCGGCGCGGACGACGTGGTGGCCCTGACTGCTGCTGCTGCCGTGCTGCGTCGACGCTGACGATGCGTGCCGTGCTGACGGTCGACCAGGCGAAAACCGTTGGACCTCGTCGTTCTTCGTGTTCGTTTCGTTCCCGCTGCAGCGCTCTGTCTCACCGTCGTGACCGACTGGCGGACGGTGCGCGATGGGTGCGTCGATCTGTGGACGCGGCGTCCGCGGTGGCATAGCGTTGGGTCATGGAGAGGCCTTGCGAAATCTCAGTTCGCAGCCGGCCTTGTGTCGCCACCGGAAAGGCAGGTGGTTCATCAGGAGATCAGGACGCAGAAGTCCGCACGACACTCTTGTAGAACACGAGGAGATTCCATGGAGATCACCGTCACCGGACGTCACACGTCCGTGCCCGAGCGTTTTCAGCGCCACATCGAGGAGAAGCTGGCGAAGGTCAACCAGCTCGACCCGCGGGTCACCCGTTGTGAGGTCGTCGTTTCCCACGAAGCCAACCCACGCCAGGCCAAGGAAGCCGAGCGCGTGGAGATCACCTGCTTCGGCAAGCGGGCCGTAATTCGCGCCGAGGCCAGTGCCGATGACACCTACGCAGCGCTCGACCTGGCGACCACCCGACTCGGGGAGCGATTGCGCCGGCAGCACGACAAGCGCAGGGTGCATCGCGGCGGACGCAAGGCACCCAAGTCTGTGCACGACGCCACTGCACCGCTCGCAGACCTCGACCTGTCGCCCGCACAGGGTGGCGCCGAGCAGGAGCCACCGGTGCCCGAGTCGATCGCGAAGCTCGGCGGTGACGCAGACTGCCCGGTCGAGTTGCGCGAGAAAGTGCACAGCACGTCTCCGATGACGGTCGACAACGCGCTCAGCGCCATGGAAGCCGTCGGACACGACTTCTTCTTCTTCCACGACGTCGACTCCGACAAGCCCACCGTCGTCTACCGGCGGCGCGGTTGGTCGTACGGAATGATCACCCTGGACATTCAGGAGCAGACGGAGCAGAGCGCCTGACAAGTCGAGCGACGGGCGGCGGATCCCTGGCGGGTCCGCCGCTCCCGCGTACCGGGCTACGGGTTGTTGTCGGTGGCGCGGTCTAGGCTCGAACCGATGACCGACCAACCAGACCTCACGGCTGTCACCGAGACGCTCACCAAAGCGCAGGCGCGACGAATTGCGTTAGCCGCGCAGGGTTTTCACGACCGACGCCCGGAAGCTTTCGCGGCTTCGATGAGGCACGTGCAGCGAGTGATCGACCGGGTCGGCATCATCCAGATCGACAGCGTCAACGTGCTGGCGCGCAGTCAGTACCTCCCGCTGTTCTCCCGCCTCGGGCCCTACGACACCTCATTGCTCGATCGTGCTCGCGACACCGCGCCACGACGGCTCGTGGAGTACTGGGCTCACGAGGCATCCTTGATCCCGCCGACCACCTGGCCGCACCTCACGTTCCGAATGCGGCGTGCCGAGTCGGAGGCCTGGCGTGGGATGCAGTGTGTGGCCCACGAGCATCCTGAGGTGGTTGCTGCGGTCGAGACCGAGGTGCTGCGCTTCGGGCCGCTCACCGCGCGTCAGGTGGAGGCTCGCCTCAAGCACGATGTGCCGCGCAGCAAGGATCAGTGGGGCTGGAACTGGAGCTTGGTCAAGAACGCACTCGAGCATCTGTTCTGGGCGGGCCGGATCACCAGCGCCGGACGCACGACCCAGTTCGAGCGTCGGTACGCGGCAATCGAAACGGCCTTCCCGCCGGCAGCACGCGCGGCCGCCGGGCCTGAGGCGAGGCCGGCCGAGCAGGAGTCCTTCATCGAACTCGTCCGCATCGCTGCGCGGTCCCACGGCATCGGCAGCGAACTGTGCCTGCGCGACTACTTCCGGCTCAAGACCGAACAGGCCCGCCCCGCCATCGCGGAACTGGTGCGTACGGGCGAGTTGCGCCCGGTCGAGGTGCGCGGTTGGAAGCGTCCGGCATTCCTGTACGTCGATGCGGCTCGTCCGCGGCGGACCGAAGCCGAGGCCCTGCTGAGTCCGTTCGATTCGCTGGTCTGGCAGCGCGAACGCACGCACGACCTGTTCGATTTTCATTACCGCATCGAGATCTACACGCCGGCCGCTGATCGGGTGCACGGCTACTACGTGCTGCCGTTCCTGCACCGCGGCGAACTCGTCGGCCGCGTCGACCTCAAGGCCGATCGCAAGTCGAGCGTGCTTCTGGCACAACGAATTTCCTGGGAACCGGAAGCTTCACCGACCGCCGCGGAAGCGTTGATACGCAATCTGCGATCGATGGCCGACTGGCTCGAGCTCACCGATGTTGCGATGCCGAGCGACTGATCCTCGGTCAGTCGTTCCGTCGCTGCCGCTCGCGGTAGGCGGCAACGGCCGCGGCGTTGCTGCAACTGGGGGAGCAGAAGATCTTCGACCGGTTGCGGGTCAGGTCGAGCACGACGCCGTCGCAATCGTCCGCCTCACACACGGACAGTCGCGATAGCTCGTCGGCGCGGATGAAGTCGATCATCGCCATGGCCGTCTCGACCAGGATGCGCACATCCAGGGGGCGGTCGTCGGCCACGACGTGCAGGTGCCAGTCCAGGTCGTCGTGGCGCACCAGGCGGGGCTGCGTCTGCACCTGCGCGAGCGAGTCATTGACCAGTTGGGCCGCGCTGTCCCGATCGGCGGTAAGGATCGCGCGTAGTCGCGGACGCAGCGCGCGGACGGCATCCAGGTCTGCGCGCGTTCGTGGGGCCTGTCCGGTGTACCCCTCGCTGCGGTAGAACTCGTGCAGTTGTTCGAGTTCAGTCATGGTATCCGGCTCCGATGCCGAATTGACCAAGCGTACGGCGGCACGCAGGGCAGGCTCGGTGTCATGAGCAAAGCGCATGTTGACACCTTACATCCCGCCGTCCTACTGTCATGAGTCATGACCACCTTGACTCATGACGACACGCACGTCGCCCCAACCGTGAAGAACTCGCGTGGGTTGATGTTCGCCCTCCTGTCGGCGCTGACGTTCGGTGGTTCGGGAGCGCTCGGACGCGGACTCATCGAGCTCGGCTGGACACCCGGTGCCGCCGTGTTCTACCGAATCCTGGTCGCTTCGCTGGCACTCAGCATCCCGACCGCGCTCGCCCTTCGTGGACGGTGGCATCTGCTGCGCCAGGGCGCCCGACTTGTCGTCGCCTACGGCTTGGTCGCGGTCGCCGGCACGCAATTGTTCTACTTCAATGCGGTGCAGACCATGCCGGTCGCAATGGCATTGCTGGTCGAGTACGCCGCGCCGATCGCGGTGGTGGCGTTCCTGTGGGTGCGGCACGGTCAGCGTCCCTCCCGCACAACCGTTGTGGGGGCGGTGGTCGCGATCGTCGGGCTCGGGCTGGTTCTCGACCTGGTGTCGGGCGCGAGCGTCGACGTGGCAGGGATGACCTGGGCGTTGCTGGCGACGTGTGGTGCGGCGGTCTACTTCATCCTGTCTGCTCAGGAGACGCACCTGCCGCCGCTGGTTCTGGCTGGTGCCGGGCTGTGGGTCGGTGCTCTCGCGATGGGCCTCGCCTGCGCGACCGGAGTCGTGCCTTACGCAACGGCGACCGGCACCGTCGACTTCAGCGTCGGCGACGTCCCGTGGTGGATCGTGCTGCTCGTGCTCGGCCTGGTGACTGCTGCGCTCGCGTATGCGACCGGTATCGCTGCTGCCCGGGCGCTGGGCTCCCGGGTGGCCTCGTTCTTCGCGTTGATGGAGGTGCTGTTCTCGCTGATGTTCGGTGCGATCCTGCTCGGCCAGCAGCCCGGGCTCCTCCAGTTGGTAGGCGGCATTCTGATCCTCGGTGGTGTGGTGCTGGTCAAGCTCGGCGAGCCCGTCCCCGAACTCGAGCCCACCATCCCCGACCCCGTCTGACTCACCGAGTGGCTGGGCTATGAACCAGTGGCCGCCCTATAGCCCGGCCGCTTGTTCATAGCCCGGCCACTCGGTGAGCGCTGTGTATAAGTCTGACGGGGTCGCAAGCGAGCGGGCACCATCGCCGCATGGATGAGCCCGGACTGCCACCGCTGCTGGCCCGTTCCCGCGTCGAGTTGCTGCGGTGCTCGGACGACCCCTCGGACCTGGTGAAGGTTCGTCATAACCGGTACACCACGGCTGCCGGATGGGCCGCGCTCGATGATCGTCAGAAGGTCGTTTTGCGTGCGCACGCTGCACATGCGGAGTTGGAGGGACCGATCTTCTCGCACAGCACAGCTGCTGCATTGCAACGGATCCCGCTGCTCGGGCAGTGGCCGGAGCACGTCGAAGTGCGATCGGCAGACGATACTCGCGGACGCGCCCATTCGACTGTTCGGCATCGCTGTCAGACCGACCCGAGCACCGTGAAAGTTGATGGTCTTGTCGTCACCTGTCCCGCTCAGACGGCGATCGACATCGCCCGTCTGAGCGGGCTGGCAGCCGGCGTGGTTGCAGCGGACGACGTACTTCGGCGGGGACTGGCCTCACGTGGTGATCTTCAGTCGTGCTGGCAGGCAATTCCGCGCGGTGGTCGGGGGCGGCGGATCGCACAACTCGTGGTCCAACTGGCCGACGGTCGATCCGAGTCACCGGGCGAGAGTCTCAGCCGAGTTCGTATGTATGAGAACGGATTTCCGAAGCCGGAACTTCAGCACCGGGTCTTCGATCACATGAGCCTCGTCGGCGTCACGGACTTCTGGTGGGAGAAGCTGCGATTGGTCGGTGAGTTCGACGGGAAGCTCAAGTATCAGCGTGACGACGGCGCCGGCGATGCGGACGCCCTGCTGGCCGAGAAGGTGCGTGAGGATCGCATCCGAGGTACCGATCGTCGCTTCGCCCGCTGGGTATGGAGCGATGCGCGACCGGCGGGGGCGGAAGGAATGTGCACGCTACTGGTCGCGCGCGGACTCGTACCTGACCACAGCGCCTGGTTCTGACTACCGAGTGGTCGGGCTATGAACCGGTGGCCGCCCTATAGCCCGGCCGCTTGTTCATGGCCCGGCCACTCGGTCAGTCAGGGCCAGGCGTTCGAAGCGCAGGCGGTCGACGACGCGGCCGTCGCCCAGCGGCTCGGTCAGGCTGTCTCGTCCGGTCTGCCGGAAGCCCGTCCGCCGCGCCACTGCGATCGACGGCTCGTTACCTTCGGCCACATTGATCGAGAGCCGTCTCAGCGCGAGACCTTCGGGTGAATAGGCATATCTTGCAGCAGCATTCACCGCTGCGACGGCCAGGCCGCGACCGCGCGCGTCCGGGTGCACCCAGTAACCGAGCTCGCCCGACCGGGTGCGCTGATCGATGTTCTGGACCGTGACACAGCCGAGGAACTCATCGCCGTCCGGTGCGCAGATCGCCCACCGCTGCCGGTCGGCGGTGACCTGACGTTCTCGGCTGAGCCACTCGCGCGTCTGCTGCAGGGTGCGGTCGGCGGGCCCGTCCAGCCACAGCACCCAGGACGGATCGACGGACGCCTCGTGCGCGCGGTCGAGATCGGACGGCTGCAGCGGACGCAGCCGCACATCATCGGTTCGGACCGGGTGCGGCAGGCGCTCGTCGACCGTGCAATGGCGCTCGGTGGCAAGCAGTTCGAAGTACGCGCCGTCGGTCACCGACCCGTCCGCGTTTGTGTAGGCCTGATGATCGGCGCCCCACTGACGAAAGCCCGCCGTCATCAGGATCTTCTGCGAGGCGATGTTGTCCAGGTCGGTGGCGGCATGGATGCGGGTGAGACCCAGTTTGTCGAAGCCGTGGTCGAGGACGGCAGGGAGTACCTGCGCGATGACCCGTCGTCCGCGCGCGCTCTGCCACAGCCAGTAACCGACCTCGGCGTTGCCGGTGGTGCCCGCTCCGATGTCGAACAACCCGACGTTGCCGAGCGGTTCGCCGCTGTTGGCGTCCTCAATGCACCAGTTGAGCGACGTGCCCCGGTCCAGCCCGAGACGGTGGCGACGCATGAAGTCGGGGAAGGTCTGCTCGGTCGGAAGTTCATTCGCCATGAATCGCCGGGCGTCGGGGTCGGTGACCTGCTCCGGACGTGGAGTGTCGGCGTCCGTCCACTCACGCAGCACGAACCGCTCGGTGCGAAGCGTGGGGATCGAGAAGGGTGCAATGCGCCCGGTAGCGCGATCGTCGGACGCCAGGAGTTCGAAGCTGATCGCGCCGGAATGCGGTCGGTCGTCGTGGGCCAGCGCAGCCCGCTCGGTGGCGCACTCGTTGAAGCCGGCCCGTCGCAGCGCACGCTGCGAGGCACCGTGGTCCTCGTCCGTGCCGGCGTACAGACGGTGCAGACCCAACCCACCGTCGACGCCGGCAGGATCGGTCCGATCGGCGAAGGCATGCGGGATGAGCAGGTCGAGAGCCTCGGCCAGCACTCCGCGTCCTCGGGCCGACGGGAGCAGCCAATAGCCGACCCACCCCGTGCCGCGGATGAAGTCGACGTCGAGGCGGGTGACCTGGATGTGGCCGAGGAGTTCACCGGTCACTGCATCGGCGATGCACCAGAAGACACCCTCGCCGATCGCCATCCGCCGACGCCGGTCTCGCAGCCATCGCGGAAAGTCGCCGGCTTGCGGCTGCATGTCGGCGTTGAAGCGCTGCGCGATCTCGTCCGGGCCGCCCGGCAACTCCTCGTGGTCCCGGTACGGACGCAACACCACGCGCTCGCCGCGCAGCAGCTTCGCCTCCCACCACGGACGTGCTGCACGGTGCTCCCGCCCGAGCGACAACCCCCATTCGGCGCGAGTGAGCGAGCCCAACCAGAGGTTGTCCGAGTCACCGAACGACCTACGGTGCATGTGGCGCCAGACGCCGTCGAAGGCGAAACCCGCCGCCCAGACCGCGCGCCAGGACGCGAAGTTGCCGGCGCCGCAGCGCCAGGTGACGGCCAACGCGTCCAGAGCGTCGAACGCGTGATCGACCACCAACCGGACGGCGCGGGTCATCACCCCGCGCCCGCGCAGTCCAGGGTGCATCGAGTAACCGACCTCCCACGTCCGCGAGCCCCGAGGGTGCAGGTTGATCCCGCCGGCGAACTGCCCGTCCACCTCGATCGCCCACACCGGGTGCACCGGATCGGCAGCCCAGTTGATCGCGACCGAGTCGAGGAACTCCTGCGCCTGCTGCGGTCCGTAGGGATCGGGGAGCGAGATGAACCGCCGCGACCGCTCGTCGTTCGCGAATTCGATGATCCGGTCGACGTCGCCGGGGTGGTGCGCTCGCAGCGTCACGACGTCGTCGGAGAGCGTCGGGACGTCCGCCGGGAAATTGACCATGTAACGAGCCAATCAGAACGCGGCGATGGGATCCTCCGATTAACTTCGCCCGTTGGTGCAACAGGCGAGGATCGGACGCCACCGAATCGTCATTGCGTCGCCCATTAGTCTTGGTGGGTCTGTACACGAACGAGGAGCAACAGTGCCGAAGGTAGTCGAGAAGGTCCTGCGGGCCGGTGAAGGCCGCACGCTGAAGAAGCTGCAGGGTCTCGCGGCGCAGGTGAACCTGCTTGAGGACGACTTCAAAGCGATGACCGACGCGGAGTTGCGAGCAGAAACCGACAAGTTCAAGGAGCGCCTGGCCGACGGCGAGACGCTCGATGAGCTGTTGCCGGAAGCGTTCGCCGCCGTTCGCGAGGCGAGCGTCCGCACGCTGGGCAAGCGTCACTTCGACGTCCAGCTGATGGGTGGCGCCGCGCTGCACCTCGGCAACGTCGCCGAGATGCGCACCGGTGAGGGCAAGACCCTCGTGGCGACCCTGCCGAGCTACCTCAACGCGTTGTCCGGCAAGGGTGTCCACGTCATCACGACCAACGACTACCTGGCCGAGTACCAGTCCGAGCTGATGGGACGCGTGCACCGCTTCCTCGGCATCGAGACCGGGTGCATCCTGTCCTCGATGACGCCTGACCAACGTCGCGCCGAGTACAACAAGGACATCACCTACGGCACGAACAACGAGTTCGGCTTCGACTACCTGCGCGACAACATGGCGTGGAGTTCCACCGAACTGGTGCAGCGCGGCCACAACTTCGCGATCGTCGACGAGGTGGACTCGATCCTCATCGACGAGGCGCGCACCCCGTTGATCATCAGCGGTCCGGCCGACGAGGCCACCCGCTGGTACACCGAGTTCGCCAAGATCGTCGAGCACCTCACCTGTGCGCCGAAGAAGGCCGGCGAGAACAAGCCGGGCGATGGCGACTACGAGATCGACGAGAAGAAGAAGTCCGTCGGCATCATGGAGTCGGGTATCGAGAAGGTCGAGGACCTCCTCGGTATCGACAACCTCTACCAGGCCGAGAACACCCCGCTGATCGGTTACCTGAACAACGCCATCAAGGCCAAGGAACTGTTCAAGAAGGACAAGGACTACGTCGTCAAGGACGGCGAGATCCTCATCGTCGACGAGCACACCGGACGCATGCTCTCCGGCCGTCGCTACAACGAGGGCATGCACCAGGCGATCGAGGCCAAGGAGGAGGTGGAGATCCAGAACGAGAACCACACCATGGCCACGATCACCCTGCAGAACTACTTCCGCATGTACGACAAGCTCGCCGGCATGACCGGTACGGCCCAGACCGAGGCCGCCGAGTTGCACCAGATCTACAAGCTGGGCGTCGTGACCATCCCCACCAACAAGCCGATGGTCCGTAAGGACCAGGCCGACCTGATCTACCGCACCGAAGAGGCGAAGTTCCGCGCCGTCGTCGACGACATCGTCGACCGCCACCGCGAGGGACAGCCGGTCCTGGTCGGTACGACGAGCGTCGTGAAGTCGGAGTACCTCTCGGAACAGTTGCGGCGCAAGGGAGTTCCGCACGAGGTCCTCAACGCAAAGTTCCACGAGCAGGAAGCCCAGATCATCGCGCAGGCCGGCCGCAAGGGCGCCGTCACGGTCGCGACGAACATGGCCGGTCGAGGCACCGACATCATGCTCGGCGGTAACCCCGAGCACATCGCTGTCGCCGCGCTGAAGCGCAAGGGTCTCGACCCGGAGCAGACGCCCGAGGAGTACGAGGCTGCCTGGGACGAGGCGCTCGCGAAGGCGGAGAAGGCGGTCGAGCAGCAGCACGAGGAGGTGCTCGAACTCGGAGGCCTGTACGTGCTCGGCACCGAGCGCCACGAGTCGCGCCGTATCGACAACCAGCTGCGTGGTCGCGCCGGCCGCCAGGGCGATCCGGGCGAGAGTCGCTTCTACCTGTCGTTGCAGGACGACCTGATGCGCCTGTTCAACGCCAGCATGGTCGACCGCTTCATGCAGACCGCGAAGATCGAGGACGAGGTCCCGATCGAGTCCAAGATGGTCAGCCGCTCGATCCAGTCGGCGCAGACCAGCGTCGAGGCGCAGAACTTCGAGATCCGCAAGAACGTCCTGAAGTACGACGACGTGCTGAACCGGCAGCGCGAGACCTTGTACAAGGAGCGCCGCCGCATCCTCGAGGGCGAGGACCTCGAGCCCCAGGTGCGTCACTTCATCAACGACGTGGTGGACGCGTATGTCGACGGAGCGACCGCGCAGGGCTTCTCCGACGACTGGGACCTCGACGAACTGTGGTCGGCGTTGCGCGACCTCTACCCGGTCTCGATCACGATCGAGGAGATCGAGGACGAGGTCGGCGGCCGAGCCGGTTTGAACCGCGACATCCTCGTGCAGGAGATCCGCTCCGATGTCCACCACGCCTACGACACCCGCGAGAAGGCTTGGGGCGCCGATGTGGCTCGTGAGGTCGAACGCCGCGTCATGCTGTCGGTTCTGGACCGCAAGTGGCGCGAGCACCTCTACGAGATGGACTACCTCAAGGAGGGCATCGGCCTGCGCCAGTTCGCCCAGCGTGACCCGTTGGTCGAGTACCAGCGAGAGGGTTACCAGCTCTACTCCGCGATGAACGACGGGATCAAGGAGGAGGCCATTCAGAACCTCTTCCACGTCGAGGTCGACCCGGACGAGGTGCAGGCATCCCTGCCGGAGAAGACCAACGAGAAGCTCACGCTGACCGCACCGGGCGAGGACGGCCAGGCGCACCAGCACGAGATCACGGACGACGGTCGTGTTCTCGATGACGAGGACGACAGCCAGTTGCCGCGTGCGCAGCGCCGTGCCAACGCGCGCAGGGCGAAGAAGGCGAAGGCATCTTCCCAGAAGTGACCTGCACGATGAAGGCGGCCGTCCCTCTGGTCGGCCGCCTTCGTCTTTCGTTGCACGTCAACCCATTTCAAGCTCGGTGAGCAACCAGCGTCCGTCGCATCCGCTGAGCCGCATCGCGACAGCGCGGACACGACCGCGGTCGTAGACGACCGCACTCACCTCGGCGATTCCGTCAACGGCATCACACACGCGCACGCGTAGTACGCGACTCGGGCGTCCCGGCCGTGCGCCGCGACGAACCGCGGTCGCGTACGCACGGCGGACCCGTTCGCGCAGTTCGAGGGTCAGACAGCGCTCGATCTGCGACGGTGGACGGACCCCGCTCATCACCTCGAGCAGGCCGTGCACCAGCCGCGTACCCCACGCCGTCGGGTCGGGCAGGTCACCGGTACTGGAGTGCTGCGGACCGAACTCGACGTCGTGCCGTCCCGACCGGAAATCGACGGCGAGCGATGACTGGTCCAACGAGACCGACTGCAGATGGCGGCGCGGTCGGGCGGCCGGCAGCAGGCTCGGCGCCGGCCGGGAGTGGACCGGCGTGGGTACGTGGACGGGTGCGACGCTCATCGGGAACTCCCCTGTCTGGCAGTGAAATCGGTATCGGTGGGCGGGTGAAGGATCTGGCCCGCGAGCAGTAGGTCCGGGTTGTCGCCGATGACCGTTCGGTTGGCCTCGTGCCAGGCAGGAACAGCCCGCGCGATCTGCGCGGCGGACGCGTCAGGGCCGAGAGCTCGTCCGACGATCGCCCAGAGTGTGTCGCCCCGGTGCACGACGACCGAGTGATCGTTCGCGGCACCGGGCATCACGAGCGCGCTCCGGTTGGCCGGGTCGACCGCCTTCGGTGCGGTCGGCAGCCATCCGGGGTCCGGTGCCGGGTCGTCGGACATTGCACTCGGAGCCGCCCGGAAGTCGGGGGTCGGCAAAGGAGAACCGTTCGTGGACAACGCAGTTGCCGGGGACGTGGCGACTGCGTCCGGGCCCGTCGGTGATGCCGACGCCGGTACTCCTGAGAAGGACACCGTCCATCCGGCGATCGCGATGAGCGCCGTGGCAACGAGGCGGGTGGCGCCGTCGACGCGCATCCTCGGACGGGCGATCTCGGTCCGCGCCACGAGCGCGACGGCGCCTGCCCACGCGCACGTGATGGCCAGCGCGGTCAGCAGCGCGGTCGACCACAGGGAATCGAAGGACACGAACGGTTCGCGACCCTGCTGCAGGAGTGTCAGCACGCACCAGGACGACGCGGAAGCTGCGACAGCGGCGAGCAGGAGTGCGAGAGCTCGTGCTCTCCTGAGGGTGGACTCATCGATCATAAGATGACAATAAACGTAAGAAAACGTCATCAACAGTCTTCACGCGTAAGATGTGAGTAAAGTTCTGCGCGGGTACTCTCCGGGCATGCGGTGGGACCACTTGTTCGATGACCTCGAAGCACAGTTCGCGCAGCGCGAACGCCAGGAAGTTCTGGCCCAGGTACCCGATCGCACCCGCCATGAGCGGGCTCAGGTCTCGTGGTTCGACCGGGTGGCGGCGGGAGTCGGCACGAAGATCGTCCTGTCGACGGTGGCCGGTCCGGTCGAGGGAGAACTCACCGACCTGGGCCGCGACTGGGTGGTCGTCGAGGAGCCGGGCCGTTCGAGTGCGATCGTTCCGGCGACGGCGATCGTCAGCATCGGCGGACTGGGCCGCCGCAGTGATCAGGCGCCTTCGGTGACCCGCCGGTTCGGGCTCGGTGTCGCCCTGCGCGGAATCTCCCGAGACCGTTCAGCGGTGGCTGTCCACGACACGGCCGGATCGGTGTGGGTGGGCACGATCGACTTCGTCGGAAGTGACCACGTCGAGGTGGTGCTGCACCCAGCGGATGCGGTGCGCCGAGGCGGCGCGGTGACCGGCCGCCGGGTTCTGCCATGGGCGGCGATCGCGGTCATCCGGCGGATCGGCTGATCACTCGGTCACGGTGCCCGACTCGACCTTCGAGCGGGTGTCGGCGTACGCCCGTTGGATGTAGGCCTCGAGTTGATCGGCTTCGATACGCCACGACTTGCCCACCTTGATCGCCGGTAGATCCCCTGAACTGATCAGGCCGTACACGGCTCGCGCTGAGATGTTCAATGTCTCCGCGACATCCGAGATCTGCAGAAAGCGGGCAGGCACCGAGGCGTCCTTTCCGGTCGGCCGAAGTGGTGGTCATCGGGCTGAGCACGTGCTGTGGCCATTGTGGCGCATCGCAGGTTTGAACAAGTTTTTACCTGTGAACAACTCGCCTTGGCGTGGATCCGAACGCAAGATGAAGCGGATAACACGTATCGACGGGAGAACGACCGATGGGCGACACCCACACCACGACGTCTCGCATGACGCCTCGCGCGACGTCGCAGTCGGCTGCCGACGGGCGTCCGGCCCAACGCCTGCAGAAACCGTCGTGGAAGGACGGTCGCCTCATCGCCGGGGTGCTGCTGGTGATCCTGGCGATGCTCGCGGGCGCGCTGACCCTCAAGCAGTTCGACTCGTCCGTCGAGGTGCTCCGTGCGAAGCGGACGCTCCTGCCGGGCGACTCCGTGGCGGCATCCGATCTCGAGGTGGTCAAGGTGCGGATCGACAACGGGCGAGAAGGTTACTTCGGCACCGGCAAGAAGCCGACAGGCACCGTGCTGCGGGAGGTCCGCGAAGGGGAACTGGTGCCGACGAGCGCCATCGGGTCGGCCGGCGAGGTGAACGCGAAGAGCATCGGTCTGCCGGTCGCCGGCTCGCAGGCGGCCGCACTGGTGCGCGGCTCGGTCGTCGACGTGTGGGTCGCGCGACGCACGCCGGGTTCGACCGGTACCAACGACTTCCAGCGTCCGACCAAAGAGGTACAACGGGCGACCGTGCATCGTGTGCCCACGTCAGGATCGGGTCTCGGAGTGTCGTCCGGCGGGGACCAGGTCTACGTCCTGGTGCCCGATGCGAAGGTCGCCACGATCATCGAATCGGTGAACGGTGGTGCGAAGGTCACGCTGATCCCCGCCGCGGGTTCACCGATGAAGGGCAACTGATGGCGATCGCGGTCATCACCGGGGTCAGTGCGCACGCCGAGGCGGAGATCGCTGCGGTGCTCGGCGCGGCGAACGGGGTGGATCTGGTCCGACGCTGTGCTGATCTCGCTGAGGTGCTCGCCGTCGCTGCCGCCGGTCGTGCGGAGGTGGCGCTGGTCTCGGCGGACCTGCCCGGTCTCGATCTGTCGTCCGTACGCGAACTACGCGACCAGGGCGTACGTGTCATCGGCGTGTTCGCCGACGAGTCGCAGGAGCGCACACTGCGTGAGTGGGGTGTCAGCTGGCTGATCGGTGATCGAGCTGCCCAGGACGAACTCCTCGAGCAGGTGCACGCGGCGGCGACGACCGACGTACCGCGTGTGGTAGCCCTGCCCGAGGAGGATGCCGGTTCTCCGGCACCCAACGAGCAGGACGAGGACGGCAAGGTCATCGCGGTATGGGGCACCGGGGGCGCACCCGGACGTTCGGTCGTCGCAGCCAACCTCGCCGTCGAATTCGCGTCTGCCGGAGAACCCACGATGCTGATCGACGCCGACACCTATGGTGCGTGCCAGGCCCAACTGTTCGGCGTGCTGGATGAAGCACCGGGCGTCGCCGCTGCGACACGGCTGGCTGAAGCCGGACGCCTCGACACCGTCTCGCTCGCCGGGCTGGCGCCGATGGTGGGGGAGAGGTTGCGCATCCTGACCGGCCTGCCGCGCCCGGACCGTTGGCCGGAAGTTCGTTCTGCTGCACTGCAATCGGTACTGGAAACCTCGAAACGGA
The DNA here is from genome assembly GCF_054778255.1 of Yimella radicis. Taxonomy (NCBI): domain Bacteria; kingdom Bacillati; phylum Actinomycetota; class Actinomycetes; order Micrococcales; family Dermacoccaceae; genus Yimella; species Yimella radicis. Next base: position 19,784 of record NZ_BAAGZR010000007.1, on the reverse strand, counting down.
TGCATCGATGGACCATCGTCGACATTGCGGCACCGACCGATCTGGACGAGGAGTTGAGCTTCGACACCGTTGCGCCGCAACGGAACATGGCCACTCGTGCAGTGCTCGACAACGCGGACGAGGTGTTGGTCGTGGCTGCCGGTGACCCGATCGGAATCGGCAGGCTCGTGCGCGCGATCGACGAGGTCAAGGAACTCACCGTCGCTCGGTCGACGGTGGTGGTCACCAAGGTTCGCGCATCGGCCGCCGGTCGCAACCCGCGTCAGGAGATCGAGCACGCGCTGCAGCGGTTCGCCGGCGTCGAACCGGTGTTGATCCCGGACGACCGCGACGCGTTGGACGCTGCGCTGCTCGCCGGCAGGGCACTTGCCGAAACCGCCCCGTCGTCGCCGGCGGCAGCAGCGATCCGCGCACTCGCGCACGAACGGATGGGTCTGGCGCAGGGCCGTCCCGCGCGCCGGGGAAGAGGTCTGCGTAAGCGAGCGGGCTGACCACCAGGGATGAGAACATAGCCGCGTGGCTGATCGACTGACCTCACTCGACGCGTCCTTCCTGTACCTGGAGGACGCCACCACGCCTATGCACGTCGGTTCGGTGATGGTGTTCGACCCGCCGGCGGAGGGGTTCGAGTACGACAACATCATCGACCTTGTCAGCAACCGCATCGCCTTCGTGCCGCGGTACCGCCAGCGGGTTCGGCACACCCCCGGACGCATCAGCAACCCGGTCTGGGTCGACGACCGGGACTTCGACATCACGTATCACGTACGTCGCTCCGCGCTGCCGAAACCGGGCAACACCGCCCAGTTGGAGGAGTTCGTCGGACGTATCCAGTCGCGCGCGCTGGATCGGGATCGTCCGCTGTGGGAGCTGTACCTCGTCGAAGGGCTTGAGCGCGGACGCTTCGCGATCGTCACCAAGACCCACCAGGCACTCGTCGACGGTGTGAACGCGATCGACATCGGCCAGGTGATCGTCGACTCCGACGCGGGCCGCGAGGACCAGATCCCGCACACCTGGCGGGCGCGTCCGGAGCCGTCGGCGATCGAACTCGTCGCCGACAGCATCTTCTCGATGCTGCGCAGCCCGGGGCGAGTGATCCGCGAGGGAGTCGAGGTACTGACCAACGTTCACACTCTGGGTCGGCGAGTCGCGGGCACGGCAACCGATCTGTTGGGTGTGCTGGCCCGGAGCACCGCGATGCGGGCGCCGAGCAGCCCGCTCAATGCGCAGGTCAGTGGGTACCGGCGGTATGTGATGCTGGAAAGCAAGCTCGCCGATTACCAGAAGGTGCGTACCCGCATCACGGCCGACAGCTCCAATGAGCACGTCACCGTCCATGACGTCGTGCTTGCTGCGGTCGCGGGCGGTCTGCGGGCGTGGCTGATGTCGCGTGGGCAGGCAGTCGACAGCGGTGCGACGATCCGCGCAATGGTGCCGGTGAGCACGCACTCCGTCGACGACGACCCGGACCAGGACCAGGTGACCGCATGCTTCATCGACCTCCCCGTCGGGGAGCCGAATGCACGGATGCGACTGCACCAGGTCGCGTACGCGATGCAACAGCAGGTTGATTCGCGCACCGCCGTCGGAGCGCGGTCGCTGTCGGGCCTGTCCGGGTTCGCGCCGCCCACCCTGCACTCTCTCGGGGCTCGCCTCGGTGGTGTGATGTCCCGCCGGATGTTCAACCTGGTCATCACCAACGTCCCCGGGCCGCAGCACGAGCTGTACGCCGCGGACGCCGAGATGATCGGTTCCTATCCGGTGATCCCGATCGCCAAAGGTCAGGCGCTCGCCATCGGTCTCACGTCGTACAACGGCAAGGTGTTCTTCGGCCTCACCGCAGACCGCGACTCGATGCCTGACGTCGAGATGCTCGGCCAATGTGTCGAGGAAGCACTTGCCGAACTCGTGTCCGAGAGCTGAGGAGGCACCCGTGACCACCATGCGCCGGATCTACCTTCCGCTGACCACCGAGCAACTCCTCGCGCTGCGCGACGGACGTGAACTCACCGACGAGCGATTCGACGCATTCGCGGTGACGGACGCAGCTCGTGCCGGACGCCCTGGTGTCGACGACGACGAGGTGCACGAGTACGCCGCGAGCCAGGACGCCGCGCTGGCCGCGATCGCGCTCGGGGCGCAGGTCGTCGCCGCTGCTGACGTCGCCGAAGGCTCGGTGACGGACGGTAATGCCGACGCGAAGGTGGTCGCCTGTGGACCGTTGCCGCTCAAGCGGTTTGCCAGCTTTCACCTGATCGATGGCGACGCGGCCGCCGAGCATCCGGACCAGGACATCGAACTGTCCTGGTTCGACGCCACGGAGTTGGGACTGCTTCTCGACGTGATCGACAACCAGTGACCGAACCATAGAAAGCGATTGGTTTCCTGCTGGCCACGATCGGCATGGCAGGGAACCGGCAAGGGTCTCGAGGCCGCCGTCGCCGCGTGGGCGAAGACCAGCCCTGATCCGTGGACCCGGTGGCGTGAGGACTGGCAGGTCGCCTGGGACGGTGCCGACCAGTCGGCGCAACGGCAGTCCAGGATGTCGAGCCCTGGGTGCCGCCGCCGAGGAGGACCGGGTCGGACGAATCGGTATTCGCGGGCGAGTGATTCAACGCGATGGTTGCCGCGATGGCACCCACTGCGACGACGCCCACAACTGAGGCACCCGCCCGCCTGGAGACCTTCGGTCTTTTCCTCGTTACCAGAGCGTAGGTCTCCGAGCGCTGAACAGGACGGCAGATCGTCTGAATCGCCGATCAGCAAAGAGTCCGTGCAGGGTTTGTACTGCCGTGGAATGGCCCGCTGCACACTGTTCAGGCGGCGTTGACGCCCTTGTGGTGGTGCCAGGTCACGGTGTGGTCGGTGACGGTGGCGGTGAGGTGGTCGCGGTGCACGATGCGGTGGTGGGTGGTGCACAGCAGGGCTGAGTTCGCGAGGGACGTTTCACCGCCGGCCCACCAGGGGGTCACGTGGTGCACTTCGCACATGACGGGTGGTCGGTCACATCCGTCGTAGGTGCAGTGTTTGTCGCGTTGGATCACGGTTCTTCGGAGTTCTTTGTCGACCAGCCGGACCTTGCGTCCGACGTTCAACGGTTGGGACTTGGACCCGAGGACCATCGGGATGATCTCCGCATCGCAGGCGAGTTGTCGGATCGTGTCGGGGGTGACACCTACCCCGGTGTCGGTGACCCCGAGTCCGGCGAGGGCTTTGGCGAACACGTCGTAGTCGATGGTGACAACCAGCCGGGCCGAACCGAACGTCTTGATGCTGCCGTCACCGTCGATCCCTTGGGCGCCCATGGCGATCAGCGTGAGTAGCGCGTCTGCGCGTCGTTTCCCCGGGGGCCGGGTGTCCGGTTCACCCGTCTTCGCAGCACCCTCGTTGTGGCGGTGGTTCGGCTCGTCACAGCAATCGGTGACCGGCGCCGGGGCGGACAACGCACCGATGGCGTGTTTCACGATCTCCGCGTGATCGGGTGACAGGTCCGCGATCAGGCGGACCATGCCCTCGGGCAGGTTCATCCACGTCAACGATTCGTGTGCCCGGACCGCGTCTTCCGTCTCGTCCAACACCTCATCACCGAACATCGCGATGATTCGTTTGGTCAGTTCGTGGACGGCTTTGGCGCCGGAGCCTGGTTCGAGGCCGAGGAACCAGGAGAACACCTCACCCCGGTCCGCCGTGGGGAGCACCGCTTTGATCTTGTCGATGTTGTCCAACGCGGTCTTGGCGATGGTGGTGTTCACCGATCCGGTGCAGACCGCGTCCGCCAACACCTGGTTCAACGGGGACCGGCACGCGTCGGCGAGTTTGCTGATCCGGGCCGCGTGCGCCGGCTCGATGCCCGACCGAAACGGCGACGGCTCCAACTCGACGGGTTCACCGGTGGCGCTGGCAGGGTCACCGGCCGGCGCGGACTCAGGCACCAGTGGACCCGCCACGGACAAAGTCCCCGCGCCCAACAACCCGGGCACGGGTTCACCGGTCGACAACCGTTGCACCCACTGGGACGCGTTCGCGGCGGTGGACCGGTCGATGACACCCCGTCCGATCGCGTCCGTGGTCAGCGCGACCAACGAGGCTTCGGCCTGCTGCATCATCACCACCAACGACTGCGCAGTGGCCGTGAGTTCGACATCGGTCAGGTTCGACGACACCTTCCCGAGGCGTCGCACCGACGCCAACGCGTCGGTCGCGGTGGCAACGCATTCGGCTGCTTCACCGGGGTAGGAGGTGGTCTCGAACATGTCTTCATCGTACAGGTGTTCGAACCCGTGCGAAAGCCTTTCCACACCCCGATTTCGTTCGCTGACAACGAAATTCGCTACCGACGGGTATCCACAGCCCTGGTGACAGTGACGAGTTGTCCACACGGATGAGCCGGAGACTTGACGCGGGTAAGGGCTGGTGCTTGACGAGTTCGTTGCCCGGCCTACGAGGGGAATGGACGCTGGTGATCGAGCAGGCCGACTTCTCCGGGCCATGGCGTTCACGCGTAACCGGACAGTTCGACGTCGAAAGACTGCGGGCGCCGAGCGTCTGAGACGATGGCCGGACGAACGTCCGCAGCTTTGCCGGACACTTCCGAGCACGACAAGGAGCCACCCTTCATGGACGCAGTGACCACTCCGCCCGCACCGGTCAACGAACCGGTCCTCGATTACGCACCCGGAAGTCCGGAGCGCGCCTCGCTCGAACTCGCCCTCGTGCAGATCGGCGGCGAGCAGGTCGACCTGCCCCACACCATCGGTGGCAAGCGAGTCATGGGCGGGGGCAGGGCCATTGCCGTACGTCAGCCGCACGCCCACAAGAAGGTGCTCGGCACCCTCAAGAACGCGACCGTGGCCGACGCGGAGGCGGCGGTGCAGGCGGCCAAGGACGCCGCTCCGGGCTGGCGTGAACTGAGCTTCGACGACCGCGCAGCGATCCTGCTCAAGGCCGCCGACCTGCTAGCCGGCCCGTACCGCTCCCGCATGAATGCAGCGACCATGCTCGGGCAGAGCAAGACCTGCTACCAGGCCGAGATCGACGCCGCCTGCGAACTGATCGACTTCTGGCGTTTCAACGTCCACTTCGCCCGACAGATCCTCGCCGAGCAGCCGCCGGCCAACGCGCGCGGCGTGTGGAACCGCACCGACCACCGTCCGCTCGAGGGCTTCGTCTACGCGATCACGCCGTTCAACTTCACCGCGATCGCCGGCAACCTGCCGACCGCTCCTGCGTTGATGGGCAACACGGTCGTCTGGAAGCCGAGCCCGACGCAGAACCGCGCCGCGCAGCTGACGATGGAACTGCTCGAAGAGGCCGGCATGCCCCCGGGTGTGATCAACCTGGTCACCGGCGACGGACTCAACCTGAGCAAGGTCGCACTGGCCGACCGCGACCTCGCAGGTATCCACTTCACCGGATCCACCCCGACCTTCCAGCACCTGTGGAGCCAGGTCGGTGCCAACCTGTCCGACTACCGCACCTACCCGCGCCTGGTGGGGGAGACCGGCGGCAAGGACTTCATTTTGGCCCACCCGTCCGCCGACCCGGACGTGTTGCGGACCGCGATGATCCGTGGCGCTTTCGAGTACCAGGGCCAGAAGTGCTCGGCCGCCAGCCGCGCGTACGTGCCGGCGAGCCTGTGGAAGAAGATCAAGGCCGACCTCGTCTCGATCACCGACTCGCTCACCCAGGGTGATGTCACCGACTTCTCCAACTTCATGGGTGCGGTCATCGACGAGCGTGCGTTCGCCAAGCACAAGGACGCCATCGACATGGCACATGCGCACAAGGACATCGAGGTGCTGGCCGGCGGCACCTACGACGACTCGGTCGGCTACTTCGTGCGCCCGACCGTGCTGGAGATCGGCGACGCCGACAACGAGATGTTCTCCACCGAGTACTTCGGTCCGATCCTCGCGGTGCACGTCTACCCCGACCGCCAGTTCGACAAGGTGCTCGACCAAATGGAGTCGGTCGCGCCGTACGCGCTCACCGGTTCGATCATCGCCACCGACCGGGTGGTCATCGCGGACGCCACCCGTCGCCTGCGGTTCGCTGCCGGCAACTTCTACATCAACGACAAGCCGACCGGCGCCGTCGTCGGCCAGCAGCCGTTCGGCGGGGGCCGTGCATCGGGCACCAACGACAAGGCCGGCTCACCCGCGAATCTGATGCGCTGGACGAGCCCGCGCTCCATCAAGGAGACCTTCGTGCCGCCGACCTCCTACGAGTACCCGCACATGGGCTGACCTGCAGCACAACATGCGCAGTCCTGGGCCCGGAGGTTCGGCGGGCACACCCGATCACTGCACCTGCAGGGGACTTTCGCCTTCCGGGTGAACACCACCGAAGCCAGCGTGGTGCTCAACTCCAACTGACAACAACGCGAGTCGGTCTGGGAAACAACGTGATTCCCAGACCGATCTGTCTACGCTCAGTTGCCGGCGAGGTATTCGGTGCCGATGCGTTCTTCCTGCTCGAGTGCGTGGATGAAGGACGGTGCGGCGGCTTTTTCGATCTTGCCGCCGATGATCGGGATGCCGCCCTTGAGGTCTCCGTCGACGTCCAGTCGGGTCTGTGTGTCCGACACCGGGGTCAACGTCACCGTGCCCTTCATCGACGCCGGCGTGCCCTTCACGTCGACCGCCAGGTCGGCGACCCGCGAACCGTCGTCGCCGGCGAGACCCCAGGTCTGGGTCTCGACCACCGTGATGGTGTTGCCGACCATCGCCCTGATGTTTTCGGGAAACGCATCGGTGGGCAGCACCCGGGCAACGGTGATGAGGTGTCCGCCATCGGCGGTCTGGGCGAGTTCGACCGTGCCGCCGTCGGTGCTGGTCGCCTCCGATTTGCGTCGCTGATAGGCCTCGTCGGTCACCATCGCGTACACGTCGGCCACGGGGGCGGGGTAGGTCCAGGAACGCTTGATCTTCATGCGCGCAGCGTATCGAGCACCCTGCGGTGCAGGACGCGTTCGGCGACACTCAGTCGCGCCTGTCGGGTGTCGGCTGCTCCACCGCCCCCCGGCAGTAGTTCGCGTACCTGCGCCACGTGATCCTGCAGCACCTCGGCGAGCCCGCGCAGCACATCGGTCAACTCCTGTCCGGTGGCGCGCGACGCCTCGCCGGGTACCTCGTCCACGACAGTCTGCAGCGTTGCGGCACAACGGCGCAGGTCGTACGCGGCCGACGCCAGCGCGGCCGGATCGACACTCGAACCTGCGCGCGGACGGAAGGGTCCGGTGGGTGCCAAGCCGTCACTCAGACGCAGTTGCACGGCCGACCCGCCGACCAGCCAGTCGTGCCACGCCAGCAGCGCTTCGGCGACATGTTCGATGGCCTGCCCGATCGTCGCCGTGGCTGTGTCGGTGGCGGTCTCGACCCGCACCGACAACAGCTGTGGAACCGTCGCCGCGAGTCTGCGAAGGGCGTCGTCGCGGACCTGGGTCGAGGAAGGCATGCGGGCCAGGCTAACCCGCCCAACCTGACCGTGGCGTACTTCACAGGGGCGATACAGTCGAAGGGCGGCACACAACGACGTGCGCCGCCACGCTACGCACCCATGAGGTTTGTTGGCTTTGTCTGCTGACTTGTCCGGTCACCACCGGCAGGAAGTCCTGCGCGAGAGCGCTTCGCACGACTGCGGCGACGGGGGGTGCACCGACCCGCTCACCGAGCGTTACTTCCGGCACGTCGCCGACGAGGACATCAACGCTTTGGGATCCGCGAATCTCCACGGCTTGCTGCACGCGCATCAACAACTGGCCAAGCAGCGTCCGCCGGGTCGAGCCAACATCCAGGTGTTGCACCCCAACAAGGACGCCGACGGCTGGAGCTCGTCGTACGCGGTCCTGCAGATCGTCACCGACGACATGCCGTTCCTGGTCGATTCGGTCACCGCGGCGCTCGCTCGTCTGGGCCGCCGCGTCCACCTGCTGATCCACCCTCAGCTCTGGGTGGAGCGGGACGCCTCCGGCGAGCTGCGCGAGATCCTCGACACCGATGACCAGCCCCAGCACCGTTCGGGCGCGGCCGATCCCATCGCCGAGTCGTGGATGAACCTGCAGATCGATCTGGCCGCCGACGAGTCCGGCGACGCCGACCTGGTCGCTGTTCTCCACGAGGTGCTCGACGACGTCCGCGACGCCGTCACCGACTGGGAACGCATGCGCGCACAGTGCGATGTCATCATCCGCGACCTGGAGGCCGACCCGCCGAGTTCGGTCGGCAAGGACATCGTGGAGCGCACCCAAGGTTTCCTGCGGTGGCTCGCCGACGAACACTTCACCTTCCTCGGTTACCGCGAGTACGTGTTGGACGAGGTCGACGGCGAGGACGTCCTGCGCGGCGTCGCCGGTAGCGGCCTCGGTCTGTTGCGCTACGACGCCCCGGCGTCCGAGGCGTTCTCGCGCCTCACCCCGCACGCGCGACGCACTGCCCGCGACCCGCACCTGTTGACGGTCACCAAGGCGAACTCCCGCTCCACGGTGCACCGGCCTGTCTACCTCGACTACATCGGCCTGCGCACCTTCGACGCTGCCGGCAATGTCATCGGTGAGCGCCGCTTTCTCGGGCTGTTCTCCTCCAGCGCCTATGTCGAGTCGGTGCGTCGCGTGCCGATCCTGCGCGAGCGGGTGGCTGCGGTCGTGACCAACTCCGGGTACGCCCCCGACAGCCACTCCGGCAAGGACCTCATGCAGGTGCTGGAGACCTACCCGCGTGACGAGTTGTTCCAGATCCGCACCGAGGAACTGAAGTCCATCGCGAGCCAGGTCATGCGCGTCCAGGAGCGACGCACCCCGGCGGTGCTGCGCCGCGACGACGAGTTCGGCCGGTTCACCAGCGTCGTCGTCTACATCCCGCGCGACCGGTACAACACCCGTGTACGGCTGGCGATGTCGAACATCCTCAAGCGCACCTTCGACGCCACGGCGATCGACTACACGACCCACGTGACCGACGCCGAGATGGCACGCATCCATTTCGTCGTCCGTGTCGATCCCGGCACCGGCGTGCCGCAGGTCGATGACGAGGCACTGCGCGAGGAACTGCTGCGCTCCACCCAGACGTGGTCCGAGCAGCTCGGAATGCATGCCCGCGACGAAGACGGTGAGGACGCGTCCGCGCGGGTGATGTCGTTGTACGCCGATGCTTTTCCCGAGGCGTACAAGGAGGACTTCGGTCCGCGTCAGGGCGTCGCCGACCTGCGCCACATCGAGTCGCTGAAGGACGGTGACGACACCAGTCTGACGCTCTACCGTGACCCGTCCGGTGACGCGCGGGAGCGCCGGTTCAAGTTGTTCCGCCGCAACGGGGTGCTGCTGTCGGACGTCATGCCGATCTTCACCGACCTCGGCGTCCGGGTCACCGACGAGCGTCCGTACTCGATGAACCGCGCCGACGGCGAACTCATCCACATCTACGACTTCGGCCTACGCGCCGACGACGCGGACGTGTGGGGCACCGATGCCGAACTCGCTCAGGTGCGCAAGCGCTTCCAGGACGCGTTCGCGGCGGTGTGGAACAAGCACAGCGAGTCCGACGGGCTCAATGCGCTTGTATTGCAAGGTGGTTTGACTGCCCGGCAGGTGGCGGTGCTTCGTGCGATCGCCCGTTACATGCGCCAGGTCGGCCTGCCGTTCAGCCAGGAGTACGTCGAGCAGGCGTTGGTCACCAACGTCGAACTCACCCGCGATCTCATCGCGCTGTTCGACGCCCGGTTCGACCCGACCGCCGAGCAGGACCGTGAAGCCGCTCAGGCCGAGGTGAACGAGCGCATCGACGCCGGGCTCACCCAGGTCGCCAGCCTCGACCAGGACCGCATCCTGCGTTCCTTCCGCGGAGCGATCATGGCGATCCTGCGCACCAACGCCTTCCAGGACGGCGGACACCGTCCGGTGATCAGCTTCAAGATCGACTGTGCGTCGGTACCCGGCATGCCGCACCCGCGGCCGATGTTCGAGATCTGGGTCTACAGTCCGCGCGTCGAAGGCGTGCACCTGCGCTTCGGCAAGGTCGCCCGCGGTGGTCTGCGCTGGAGCGACCGGCGCGAGGACTTCCGCACCGAGGTGCTCGGGCTGGTCAAGGCGCAGATGGTCAAGAACGCGGTCATCGTCCCGACCGGTTCCAAGGGCGGCTTCTACGCCAAGCAGTTGCCGAGCCCGAGCGACCGCGATGCGTGGATGGCCGAGGGCATCGAGTCCTACAGACTGTTCATCGGCGGGCTGCTCGATCTGACCGACAACCTCCTCGACGGTGAGGTGGTGCCCCCGCAGGACGTCGTCCGTCACGACCCGGGTGACACCTACCTCGTGGTGGCGGCCGACAAGGGCACCGCATCCTTCTCCGACATCGCCAACGGCGTCGCGCAGGAGCGTGGGTTCTGGCTGGACGACGCGTTCGCGTCCGGTGGCTCGGCGGGCTACGACCACAAAGGCATGGGCATCACCGCCCGAGGCGCGTGGGAGTCTGTCAAGCGGCACTTCCGCGAGATGGGCCACGACACGCAGACGCAGGACTTCACGGTCGTCGGCGTCGGCGACATGAGCGGCGACGTGTTCGGCAACGGCATGCTCCTGTCGGAGCACATCCGGTTGGTGGCCGCGTTCGACCACCGGCACATCTTCCTCGACCCCGACCCGGACGCTGCGACCTCGTACGCCGAGCGCCGTCGGTTGTTCGACCTGCCGCGTTCGTCGTGGGAGGACTACGGCAGCTCGCTGATCAGCGCGGGTGGAGGGGTGTACCCGCGAACGGCCAAGTCGATCCCGCTGACCGACGAGGTGCGCGAGCGCCTCGGCATCGACGAGGGCATCACCGAGATGGCGCCGTCCGACCTGATGAACGCCATCCTCAAGGCGCCTGTCGACCTGTTCTGGAACGGCGGCATCGGCACGTACATCAAGGCGAGTACCGAGTCGAACTCCAGGATCGGCGACCGTGCGAACGACGCGATCCGGGTCGACGGACAGCAGATGCGCGTCAAGGTCATCGGTGAGGGGGGCAACCTCGGCGCCAGCCAGCTCGGACGCATCGAGGCCGCGCGAAACGGCGTCCGCGTCAATACCGACGCGATCGACAACTCCGCCGGCGTCGACACCTCCGACCACGAGGTCAACATCAAGATCCTGCTGACCGACCTGGTCAAGCGTGGTCAGTTCGATCTCGACGAGCGCAACGAGATCCTGTCCTCGATGACCGACGAGGTCGCTCACCAGGTGCTGCGTGACAACTACGAGCAGAACACTCTGCTCGGCAACGCGCGCGCCCAGACGGGTGTGATGGTCACCGTCCACCAGCGTCTGATCAAGTGGCTCGAGGCACGCAAGGAACTCGACCGCGGCCTGGAGTTCCTGCCGAGCGATGAGGAGATCGAGCGCCGTCTCGAGGACGAGGGTGGTTTGACCTCGCCGGAGTTCTCGGTGCTGGTCGCCTACGCCAAGCTCGCGCTGAAGAACGACCTCACCGGCAGCGACCTCACCGACGACCCCTGGTTCACCCGGACCCTCGGCGAGTACTTCCCGCAGCGGGTCCGCGACAGCTTCGCGGACGCTCTCGCGCAGCACCCGCTACGTCGCGAGATCGTCATCAACTCCGTCGTCAACTCGATGATCAACCGGGGCGGCATCACGTTCGCGTTCCGGGTGATGGAGGAGACGCAGGCCTCGGCCCCACAGATTGCTCGGGCGTACGTCGTGGCCCGCGAGGTCTTCGACCTGACCGGCTTCGTGGCCCAGGTGGAGGCGCTGGACAACATCGCCTCGACCGATGCCCAGACGACGCTGTACCTGGAGTTCCGCCGGTTGCTCGACCGTGCGGTGCGCTGGTTGCTCAACAACCGGCCGACGGCGCTCGATGTCGGCAGCGAGATCGACCGGTTCTCGGCCGACGTGACCACGCTCGCGCCGAAGGTGCCCGATCTGTTGCGCGGTACCGAGCGCAAGCGGTGGGAGAGCAACAAGGCGTCGTTGGTGGACCAGGGCATTCCGGACGAACTCGCCGGCCGTGCTGCCGCGCTGCTCGACCTGTTCTCGGTGCTCGACATCACCGAACTCGCGGTCAACAGCGACCACGACATCGAGACGGTTGCCGGTGCGTACTTTGCGGTGTCCGAGCGGGTAGGGATCGACACCATGCTCGGTGCGGTCTCGGCACTGCCGCGCGACGACCGCTGGGACTCCTTGGCTCGTGGCGCGATCCGCGACGACCTGTACCTGGTGCTGGAGTCGTTCACCGCGGCTGTCCTGGCCGGCACGCCGGACTCGGCGGCTCCGGCCGACCGTGTCGCGAGCTGGCTGGAGCAGAACCCCGACTCGGTCGGTAGGGCCCTCGCCTCGCTGGACGCGATCAAGACGCTGCCGCACCCGGGGCTCGCCCCATTGTCGGTAGCGCTGCGGACGTTGCGCGGGGCGATCCGTAGCGGCACCGCCAGCTGAGCCGATCACGTCACCGGGCCCGGGAACGCCGTCGCGTCCCGGGGCTCGGCCGTAACGGGGTCATCCACCGCATAGGCTCCCGCCGTGCCCACATTGAGCGACGTGCTGAGCCGGCACGAGGTGACCGCGGCCGATTCGGACTGGCTGCACCGCCTCGTCGGTGACTGGCAGCTGATCGCAGACCTGTCGTTCGCCGATCTGGTCCTCTGGGTGCAGTCGCAGGCGGGGGAGTGGTTCGCCGCGGCGCATGCCCGTCCGACCACCGGCGTCAGCGTCTTCACCGAGGACCTCGTCGGTCAGCCGGTGGCGGTGCCTCGCGCCCGGATGGTCCAGGCCGCACGGGATCAGCAGGAGATCGTCCGAGCCGGACAGACCGTCTGGCGCGACGACATGCCGATCCGCGAGGAGGCGATCCCGGTGGTCCGCTACGGACGTGTGGTCGCGGTGCTCACCCGGCACACCAATCTCGCCTCGATGCGCACGCCGAGCCGACTCGAGGTCACCTACCTGGCGACCGCCGACGCGCTCGCCCGGATGATCGCTGCCGGTACCTTTCCGCAACACGAGCCGGCCACCCACGTCCGGCGCGGCACCCCGCGGGTGGGCGACGGGGTGCTGCGCCTGGACGTCGACGGCCTGGTCACCTACGCCAGCCCGAATGCGGTGTCTGCGGTGCACCGCCTCGGGTACGAAGCCGATGTCATCGGGATGCCGCTGGCCTCGGCCGTCTACGACCTGCTGCCCGCGCGTTCACCGGCCGACGAGGACCTCACCCAGGTGCTGCGCGGACGCGTCGCGCACCGCGGTGAGGTACGCATCCGGTCGGCGAGCGTGATGGTTCGTTCCATTCCGTTGCAGGAGAACGGTCGTCGCATCGGTGCCGTGCTTCTTGTGCGCGATGTGAGTGAGCTGCGTCGTCGTGAGCGTGAACTCGCCACCAAGGACGTCACGATACGCGAGATCCATCACCGGGTGAAGAACAATCTGCAGACCGTCGCCGCTGTGCTTCGACTCCAGGCACGGCGGGTCGACGATCCGGCCGGCCGCGCAGCCTTGGACGACGCGGTCCGTCGGGTGGCGACGATCGCCTCGGTGCACGAGACGCTCTCGTCCCGGCTGGACGACCACCTGGATTTCGACGAGGTCGCGCAGCGCGGAGTGCAGGCAGCCCTCGACCTGGGCAACCGCTCGGGCGTGCGGGTCAGCGGCGCGATCGACGGCAGCTTCGGGACGCTGTGTTCCGAGGACGCGACCTCGATCGCGATGGTGCTCGCCGAACTCGTCCAGAACGCCGTCGAGCACGGCCTCGCGCAGCAGGACGGTCACGTGCAGGTGACAGTGCGTCGGGAGCAGAGTCGTGACGGCGACCTGTTGCGGGTGGAGGTGGCCGACGACGGTGCCGGGTTACCGGACGATTTCGCGCCGGGCAGCGGCGGACTCGGGGTGCAGATCGTCCGGTCGCTGGTCGCCGACCTGAGCGGCGACATCGACTGGGAACGGACAGAAAACGGCACCGCCGTGAAGTTCACGGCGGTGCTGCGGGATATCCCGGTGGAGCGTTGACTTCGGCGGACTCAGCCTGCGCGTTCAGCCGGTACGTTCAACCGGCACGTTCAACCGGCGCGGCGGGCGCGTGCATTGCGCCGCTTCATGGCGCGTCGTTCGTCCTCCGACAGTCCACCCCAGACGCCGGCGTCCTGCCCGCTCTCGATGGCCCACTTCAGACAAGTGTCGATGACCTCGCAGCGTCGACAGACAGCCTTGGCGTCCTCGATCTGCTGCAAGGCAGGGCCCGTGTTCCCGATGGGGAAGAAAAGCTCCGGGTCCTCTTCCAGGCATGCAGCGCGGTCGCGCCAATCCATAGTCGTCCTGCTCCTTGAGTAGATGTTCCCGGTGCCGGGCCATGCGTCGTGCGCGTGAACCGACGGGGCACCCATCGTTCGTCGGTTCGTTTCGAGTGGCTACGCTGTGGTTGGGCGTGCCGACTGTCAAGGCTCACAGATGCTGCCTGTGTTGCACAAGGGGTTTGACCGAATCTTTTCTTTTCGAAGGTGAGTCCTTGGTCACACCACGCCCCCGACCTGCCCCGAAACTCGCGCTTTTCAGCGTTTCGCCTGTTCTGTCCGTGCCCCGGAGGAAGGATCCCGTATGTCCGATCAGACATCTTCACCGCTGCGCGAGGCGACCGCGGGAGTGACCACCCCATGGCGGGTGGCCGCCGCCCTCATGGTCGTGCAGGCAGTGGCTCTGTTCGCGGTGGGAATCTGGTCGGGGTTCGACGGCGTCTCAGCGCGTTCGTGGTCGTTCGCTGCAACGCTGGTGGTGCTCGCCGGATGTGTCGCCTCGCTCGCCTGGCTGCTGAACGCGGGACGGTCCGCGGCGCGCACGCCGACGCTGCTGTGGAACGCGCTGCTCCTGCCGATCGGCTTCACGGTCGGTGACGGCGGCGCTCCATGGGCCGGATGGCTGATCATCGCGGTCGCCGTCCTCACCTTCCTCGCCACCGTTCTGGCGCGCCCGCACGAAGTCGCCGCACGCGACGGCCAGGACTGATCCACCGGATCCAGGCGCCCGCCTCGTAGGGTTCAGTCATGCGAAGGTTCTGGGCCGTGTTGGCCGTACTCCTCTGGTCGGCAGCGGTTGTGTTCTTACCCGTCTCGAGCGCGAGAGCGGCAGGTGGGGAACGGATCCTGTCGTTCACCGCCGACTACGACGTGCAGCCGAATGGCTCGGCCGAGGTGACAGAGACGATCAGGTACCAGTTCGCCGGCGACCAGTCGCATGGCATCAAGCGATCGATCATCACCTCGCAGGGCTACGACCCCGAGCCCGACAAGTACCGCGTCTACCCGATGACCGACGTCCGGGTGAGCAGCCCGACCGGCGCACCGGACGATGTCGACCTGTCCGACTTCGGTGCGATGACCGTCATCCGGGTCGGATCCGCCGACGAGACGGTCCGTGGCACCCACACCTACATCGTGAAGTACAAACTCGGTTCCGTCGTCAACAAGCAACCCGACGGGACCGTCGAACTCTATTGGAACGCAACAGGATCCCAGACCGGAGTGCCCACCGACGAGGTGCGGATCTCGGTCACCGGCCCGGCCGCCGTCACGAACGCGGTGTGTTACTACGGCGTCACGAAGACGTCCGACAAGTGTGAATCGTCCGCCGGGCAGAAGGCCACGTTCAGCGCCTCGTCCCTCCAGCCGTTTCAGCAGGTGACGATCGGAGCAGCGTTCCCTGCGGCGCCTTTCACCAGCACCGCACCCGACCTCGAACAAGGCACGGTCGACGACTCCAAGGGCGGCGCTGAAGACTCGTCGCTGACCCCGCAGCAGCAGGACACGCTGCGAGCGGTGGGTTCCGGTGCTGCGGTGGGTCTGCCGGCCCTGGCTGCGGCGGTCATGGGTCTGGCCGTCTGGAAGCGGGGCCGCGACGAGCGCTATGCCGCTGTTGCGCCCGGGCTCGAACCGGCGGACGGCCAGGACGACTCGGTGGTCCGGGGCGGGCGTCGCACCGTGGTGGTGCAGTTCCAGCCGCCGGCCGGTGTGCGCCCTGGACTCATGGGCACGGTGATCGATGGAGAAGCCGGCACCGTCGACGTCTCGGCCACGGTGGTCGACCTCGCGGTGCGCGGCTTCTTACGGATGGAGGAGGTCGAGCGCGGCGGTCTGTTCGCCAAGAACGACTGGCAGCTCACCCTTCTCGACCCGCCGGACGGCGAACAACTGCTGCCGTACGAGGAGACCTTGCTCGATGGGCTCTTTCAACTGGGTTCGCCGGTCCTGCTGTCGCAACTGCGTAACCACTTCAAGTCCACGTTGACCAAGGCGCAGAGCCAGATGTACACCGAGGTCGTGCAGCGCGGCTGGTTCCGGCGGTCACCGGAGGCGGTTCGCACCGGTTTCCAGATGGGCGGCATGGCCCTCATCGGGGCGGCGTTCTTCGGATTCTTCCTGCTCCCGGGCATCAGCGCAGCCGCCATCGGCCTGCCGATCGGGCTGGCGATCGCAGGCGTCATCGTCATGTTGATGGGCCGCAAGATGGCATCGCGTACCGCTCGCGGCTCGGCGGTCACCGATCAGTCGCTCGGGTTCCGCGAGTACCTCGTCACCGCCGAGGCGCAGCAGATCAAGTTCGACGAGGCGGAGCAGATCTTCAGCCGGTACATGCCGTACGCCGTCGTCTTCGGTATCGCCCAGCAGTGGGCCGACAAGTTCGCCCAGGTGGCGCGAGCGGCCGAAGCCGCGGGCCGGCCGCTGGTCATGCCGATGTGGTACATCCCGCTGGGCGGCGGTTTCGGTGACTTCGGCAGCATCGCCGGCGGGATCGACGACTTCGGCACCGTCTCGGCCGGCACCTTCGTGTCCACCCCCGGATCCTCGGGTGGATCGGCGTTCGGTGGTGGAGGCTTTTCCGGAGGTGGCGGGTTCTCCGGCGGCGGTGGGGGCGGTGGGGGCACCGGAAGCTGGTGATCCCGATGCACCCGACGGGAATTGGTTCGCGTCCGGCGCCGTTACACCGTTAGGCTGGCCAAGCCTTACAACTCCACAGCGTGACGTGCCCGCCGGTGCCACCCCTGAATCTTCAGGTGTGCCACCACACGAACTCGGGGGTGATCGGTTTCGACGTTGATCGCCGACGAGGGAGAAGCGGGTCGAGGAGGCACGGTTATCTCGTAAACGCTCCGTGCAAAACCAATAGGTGCCAACAACAAGCGCACCGACTTCGCCCTCGCCGCCTGAGCGAGCCTCGAAGTCCGTCAGCCTGAGTTAGTTCTCGCCTCAGTGTCTGGCGTCAGCTAGAGAACTTGCTGCGTCGTCATGTCGAGGGACGACGCGGGACTCTTACTCGACTGGGCCTGTCAGGGAACGTGTGCGCGCGAGCCCTGGGGCCGAGAAAATCCACAGCGCACTGCACCCGGAGAAGTCCCTTCTCGCGGTGAGCGGACGCGGGTTCGATTCCCGCCACCTCCACCACCACCGAATGGGCACGTCACGCTGTGGAGTCGGCCCAGTCCCAACTCACTTGCACCTGTTCGGCGACCTCGATCTCGCCGGGTGCGAACGAGCCCACCTTGGCCATCGCCATGGTCTGCCCCCTATATGTTTCCGGGCCGTCCGCGGGCATCACCGTGGTCACCGAACGCACCTCACCCAGGCTTCGTCCGGACCTCTGAGCGAGGGCTCGTGCTTGCTCGACGGCGTCGTCGTACGCGGCGGCGCGAGCGGCCGCAGCAGCCGTCGACGTGTCGTGCGCGAACACCTCGACGCCCTCCACACGGAACGCGTCACCCAGCTGTGCGCCGAGCGTCTCGAGCAGCTCTCCGGCCTGTTCGACGTTCTCTGCGACTGCTGAAAAGCGTTGTNCTGCTGAAAAGCGTTGTCGTGCAACGTATCCCACGACCATCTGGCGCTCGCCCCACTGGGCGTCGACCGAGAGTCCGGTGGTCTGGATGGACCGCTCGGCGATGCCGGCTCCGCGCAGGCCGGCACGCAACGTCCGGGCGTTCTCCGAGGACCGGGTGAGTGCTTCGGCGGCACCGGCCGCGGACTGCTCGACAGCGATCCGGAGGCGGACGCGGTCGGCCGCGGTGCTCACGGTGGACGACCCGATGACGGTGATTCCGCTCTGTGTCTGCCGCATGAACCCACCCTGACACGTGACCCCGTCCGCACGGCAGGCGTGGACACGGTAAGAAAGGAGTCATGACTGCGATGCCTTCCGTCTCCAACTCGATCACCGTCCGACTCGAGGTGCCCGGCCGGGCCACCGCGATCAGTGAGTTGACCGGCGCGATCGAGCGCACGGGCGGCCTCATCACCGGCCTCGACATCACCTCGTCCGACGCCGAGAGCATCAAGATCGACGTCACCGTCGCCGCGCGCGACGGCGACCACGCGAACGAGATCGTCGAGGCCATGCGTACCGTCGCAGGCGTCGTCGTCCACAAGGTCAGCGACCGCACCTTCCTGGCGCACCTGGGCGGCAAGATCGAGATCAAGTCCAAGCACCCGATCCGCAACCGTGACGACCTGTCGATGGTCTACACCCCGGGCGTCGCACGCGTCTGCATGGCGATCCACGACAACCCCGAGGACGCCCGCCGCCTGACCATCAAGCGCAACACGATCGCGGTGGTCACCGACGGCACCGCAGTCCTCGGGCTCGGCGACATCGGCCCGCTCGCGGCCATGCCGGTCATGGAAGGAAAGGCGGCGCTGTTCAAACGGTTCGCCGACATCGACGCGTTCCCGATCTGCCTCGACACCAAGGACACCGAGGAGATCATCGCCACGGTGAAGGCCATCGCGCCGGTCTTCGCGGGGATCAACCTCGAGGACATCTCCGCCCCGCGCTGCTTCGACATCGAGCGCCGCCTGCGCGACGAACTCGACATTCCGGTCTTCCACGACGACCAGCACGGCACCGCGATCGTCGTGCTCGCCGCGCTGCGCAATGCGCTGCGCGTGGTCGGCAAGGAGCTCAAGGACGTCAAGGTCGTTCAGTCCGGAGCCGGCGCGGCCGGTACGGCGATCACCCGACTGCTGCTCGCCGCCGGCGCCACCCACGTCGTGGTGTCCGACATCAAGGGGGTCGTCTCCCGCGACCGTGAGGACATCGTCGAGGGCAAGGACCCGTTCCTGCGCTGGGTCGCCGACCACACCAACCCCGACGGCATCTCGGGCACGCTGCGCGACTCGCTGCGCGACGCGGACGTGTTCATCGGGGTCTCCGGGCCCAACATCCTCACCGGTGACGACATCGCGACCATGAGCGAGGACGCGATCGTCTTCGCGCTCGCCAACCCGATGCCCGAGGTCGATCCGACCGCCGCCGCTCAGCACGCGACCGTGGTGGCGACCGGCCGCAGCGACTTCGCGAACCAGATCAACAATGTCTTGGTGTTCCCGGGTGTGTTCCGCGGCCTGCTCGACGCGGTAGCGGACGGCATCGACGACAACATCATGCTGGCTGCGGCCGAAGCGCTCGCCGACGTCGTCAGCCCCGACGAACTCAACCCGGCCTACATCATCCCGTCGGTGTTCCAGCCCGACATCTCGATGGTCGTGGCCCGCGCCGTCGAGAAGGCTGCCCGCGCCGAACTCGAAGGGGACCGGCACAGCACCAAGCAGGACGAGCCGTTCGAGGACTGACCGACGTTCGGGCGAAGTAGCGCGAAATGCACGAGGGAACTGCGTAGGCGCAGTTCCCTCGTGTGTGATGTCTCGTGACTTCTGGGTGTCCCGGATGTCATGACATTCGGGACACCCGAGTGTCGTGACATCCGGGACACTCATCAGGCATGGCTGATGAGATCTCGCGTGTTGTTCGTGATGCTGTG